>CAWUTW010000001.1:0-7183 GCA_963925585.1 uncultured Polynucleobacter sp.
GACTCTGTCCCTATTAAAGTAACCTTCTAGGCAGTCTCTATATTTAAATGGGACAGAGTAAATTAAAAAGATTGCGCTTGAAGGGGTATTCCCCTATATTGGATCTCCCATGCGCCTTAGCGCCTTTTTTGCGCCGTTATCGAGACACACTATGAATAGCAAAATTACCCAAAATACTTTAGATGCTCAACTAGTAGAGGCTGAAACAATTCGGCCTATCGCACACGGTTTATACGATCCAGCAAATGAGCACGATGCATGTGGCGTAGGCTTTATTGCACACATCAAAGGTAAAAAATCACATGCGATTGTGACGCAGGGTTTGCAAATATTAGAAAACTTAGATCACCGCGGCGCCGTTGGTGCTGACCCCCTGATGGGTGATGGCGCGGGCATTTTGATTCAAGTCCCCGATCACTTATATCGCGAGGAAATGGCCAAGCAAGGAATCATACTGCCCCCGTTTGGCGAATACGGTGTGGGCATGATTTTTTTGCCAAAAGAGCGCGCATCCCGTTTGGCTTGCGAACAAGAGCTTGAAAGAACGGTACGCTTAGAAGGTCAGATAGTACTAGGATGGCGCGACGTACCAATTGATACAAAATTACCAATGTCACCAACGGTACAAAAGACAGAGCCATTCATTCGTCAGATTTTCATTGGGCGGGGCCGCGACATCATGACGACCGACGCCTTAGAGCGCAAACTATACGTCATCCGAAAAACAGCCAGTCACGCCATTCAAGATTTACATTTAAAGCACGGCAAGGAATATTTTGTTGCATCGATGTCGGCACGTACTATTGTGTACAAGGGACTACTGCTTGCCAATCAGGTTGGCGCTTACTATTTCGACTTACAAGATCAGCGCTGCGTCTCCGCCTTGGCTTTAGTACACCAGCGTTTTTCGACCAATACCTTCCCAGCATGGGAATTAGCTCACCCTTACCGCATGATTGCGCACAACGGCGAAATCAATACCGTTAAAGGAAACGTTAACTGGGTCAATGCGCGTACCGGCGCAATTAGCTCCCCAGTATTGGGTGATGATCTGCAAAAATTATGGCCATTAATTTACCCAGGCCAATCGGATACGGCATGTTTTGATAACTGCCTAGAGCTAATGGTCATGGCGGGATACCCCTTAGCGCAAGCCATGATGATGATGATTCCAGAGGCATGGGAACAACACACCATGATGGATGACAACCGCCGCGCATTTTATGAATACCATGCGGCGATGATGGAACCATGGGATGGCCCTGCCGCTATGGCATTTACGGATGGTCGTCAGATTGGCGCAACGCTCGATCGCAATGGTTTGCGTCCAGCACGCTATTACGTCACCGACGATGATCTCGTGATCATGGCTTCCGAGGCTGGCGTTCTGCCAGTGCCTGAGAATAAGATTGTGCAAAAGTGGCGCTTGCAGCCCGGCAAGATGTTCATGATTGATATGGAGCAAGGGCGCATTATTGATGACGTCGAACTCAAAAATACAGTATCGAAAGCAAAGCCATACAAGAGCTGGATTGATGCTGTACGTGTCAAATTGGATGAAGTGGATTTATCAAATAAAGACAGTGTGGACGAGCAAGCCCACATTCGGCCAGCGGCAAAGTTATTGGATCGCCAACAGGCATTTGGCTACAGCCAAGAAGACCTGAAGTATTTAATGGCGCCAATGGCTTTGGCTGGAGAAGAGGCAATTGGTTCGATGGGCAACGATAGCCCCTTGGCTGTTTTGTCGAATAAAGACAAGTCTCTCTACAACTACTTTAAGCAATTGTTCGCACAGGTCACCAATCCCCCAATCGATCCGATTCGGGAAAACATGGTGATGTCCTTGGTCTCGTTTGTCGGACCAAAGCCCAATTTGCTCGACACCAACAACATCAATCCACCGATGCGCTTAGAAGTAAGCCAGCCGATTCTGGATTTTGAGGAAATGGCGAAGATCCGCCACATTGAGCACTACACCAATGGCAAGTTCCGCACCTATGAATTAGACATCTGCTATCCCGCAGCCTGGGGCAAAGAAGGCATTGAGGCGCGCTTAGCGTCTTTGTGTGCGGAAGCTGCTGATGCAGTTAGCCTGGGCTTTAACATTGTGCTGATTAGTGATCGCCAAGTGGACGAAAAGCACGTTGCCATCCCAGCACTCTTAGCGACCTCTGCAATACATCAGCATTTGGTTGCCAAAGGCTTGCGTACCAGCGTTGGCCTAGTGGTAGAGACGGGTAGCGCGCGCGAGACCCATCACTTTGCATTGCTCGCGGGCTATGGCGCAGAAGCCATTCACCCCTTCTTGGCAATGGAGACCTTAGCGGAAATGGCAAAAGGTTTGCCCGGTGATTTATCGCCCGAAAAAGCCATCAAGAACTACGTCAAAGCGGTAGGTAAAGGCTTGCAAAAAGTCATGTCAAAAATGGGTATCTCAACCTATATGTCCTATACCGGCTCACAAATTTTTGAAGCCATTGGACTCAATCAGGAAGTGATTCAAAAATATTTCAAAAATACCCCATCGAATGTGGGCGGCATTGGTGTGTTTGAAATTGCCGAAGAGGCGCTCCACATGCACCAACAGGCGTTTGGAAATGATCCTGTATTGACCAATATGCTCGAAGCAGGTGGTGAGTATGCTTATCGTGTACGCGGTGAAAACCATATGTGGACGCCAGATACCATTGCAAAGTTACAGCACGCAACGCGCACTGGCTCTGATAAGGGCTACCAGACATATAAAGAGTACGCCAACATCATCAACGACCAAAGCAAGCGTCAGATGACCTTACGTGGTTTGTTTGAATTTAAGGTTGACCCTGCTAAAGCGATTCCTCTGGGTGAAGTGGAGTCTGCCAAAGAGATCGTTAAACGCTTTGCAACGGGCGCGATGTCCTTGGGTTCAATCTCAACCGAAGCGCATGCAACCTTAGCAATTGCCATGAACCGCATTGGCGGTAAGTCCAATACGGGTGAGGGTGGTGAAGACCCCAATCGTTATAAAAACGAACTCAAAGGCATTCCGATTCGCAAGGGCGAGAGCTTGGCGAGCATTCTGGGTAGCGATGTGGTGGAAGCCAATATTCCATTGGAAGACGGTGATTCCTTGCGCTCAAAAATCAAGCAGGTGGCATCGGGTCGCTTTGGTGTAACGACTGAGTATTTGCGCTCGGCCGATCAGTTGCAAATCAAAATGGCGCAGGGTGCAAAGCCCGGTGAGGGCGGTCAGCTGCCCGGTAGCAAGGTATCCGAGTACATTGGTAAGCTGCGTTTCTCGGTGCCGGGCGTTGGTTTGATTTCTCCGCCTCCACACCATGATATTTATTCGATTGAAGACATTGCGCAGTTGATTCATGACCTCAAGAACGTCAACCCCAAAGCCGATGTATCCGTCAAACTCGTTTCTGAAGTAGGTGTGGGCACGGTGGCTGCTGGTGTCGCCAAAGCCAAAGCAGATCACGTGGTGATCGCGGGCCATGATGGCGGCACTGGCGCATCCCCCCTGTCGTCGATTAAGCATGCCGGTTCCCCATGGGAGCTTGGCCTTGCTGAAACCCAGCAAACTTTGGTGCTGAATCGTTTACGTAGCCGTATTCGGGTACAGGCCGATGGCCAAATGAAAACCGGTCGTGACGTTGTGATTGGTGCTTTGCTAGGCGCGGATGAGTTTGGTTTTGCAACCGCGCCACTGGTAGTGGAAGGTTGCATCATGATGCGTAAGTGCCACTTAAATACCTGCCCAGTGGGCGTTGCCACGCAAGATCCGGAGCTGCGTAAAAAGTTTGCTGGCAAACCTGAGCATGTAGTGAATTTCTTCTTCTTTGTAGCAGAAGAGGCGCGTGAAATCATGGCCCAATTAGGCATACGAAAGTTTGACGATTTAATTGGCCGAGTTGACTTGCTCGATACCCGTAAGGGCATTGATAACTGGAAAACCCATGGACTGGACTTTAGCAAGATTTTTGCAGCCCCTGCTGTGCCAGCAGATGTACCGCGTTATCAAGTGCTCACGCAAGACCATGGCCTAGGTACTGCCTTAGACCATATTCTGATTGAAAAGAGCGAGCCTGCATTAGAGCGCGGCGAGAAAGTGTCCTTCATTGTTCCCGTGAAGAACGTGAACCGCACGGTAGGCGCAATGCTATCCGGTGAGATCGCTCAGCGTTATGGCCATGCTGGCTTGCCAGATGACACCATTCACATCCAGTTAAATGGCACAGCTGGTCAAAGTTTTGCAGCATTCTTAGCCCATGGCGTTACCTTGGATCTGGTTGGTGATGCCAATGATTATGTCGGCAAAGGATTGTCGGGTGGGCGTGTCATCGTACGGGCGCCGCATGAGTTCCGCGGTGATACAGCCAAGAACATCATTGTTGGTAATACCGTCTTGTATGGTGCGATTGGCGGCGAAGCTTTCTTTAATGGCGTAGCTGGCGAGCGTTTTGCAGTTCGTAATTCTGGCGCTACTGCAGTCGTCGAGGGTACGGGCGATCACGGTTGTGAATACATGACGGGTGGTACGGTTGTTGTTTTGGGTGAAACCGGACGTAACTTTGCAGCTGGCATGAGTGGTGGTGTTGCGTATGTGTACGACGAAGATGGTTTGTTTGCGAAGCGTTGCAATACCAGCATGGCTACTTTAGAAAAAGTACTTCCCCATGCAGAGCAGGTCGCGAGCATTCCTGAAGCCCAATGGCATGCACCGATCGATGTCAAGGATGGCGGTCAGCGTCAGAGCGATGAGCACATCTTGAAAGCCTTGATTGAGCGCCATTTCCGTCACACCGGATCCGAGCGCGCAAAGGCTTTGCTTGCCGATTGGGACCAAGCACGTACCCGCTTTATCAAAGTACACCCCACCGAATACAAACGTGCCTTGGGTGAGCTTTGGGAAAAAGTACAAAAAAATGCAAAAGCGATTGCTTAAGTAACAACACGATATTGAAGGAGTAGTTGAGATGGGTAAAGTCACTGGATTTATGGAGTTTGAGCGCGTTAAGGAAACCTACGAGGCACCTGTAACGCGCATGCACCACTACAAAGAATTTATTACAGCGCTGAGCGATGATGAAGCAAAAGTCCAAAGTGCACGCTGCATGGACTGCGGTATTCCATTTTGCAATAACGGCTGTCCAGTTAACAATATCATTCCAGACTTTAATGAACTTGTTTTTCAGGGCGATTGGAAAAACGCCATTGAGGTGTTGCACTCCACGAACAACTTCCCTGAATTTACCGGCCGCATTTGCCCGGCGCCATGCGAGTCTGCTTGCACGCTAGGCATCAATCGCGATGCGGTCGGCATCAAGTCGATTGAGCATGCCATTATTGATCGGGCTTGGGAAAATGGCTGGGTCAAGCCCATGCCGGCCAAAACCAAAACCGGCAAAAAAGTAGCGATTGTCGGATCAGGCCCAGCGGGCATGGCGGCAGCACAACAATTGGCGCGCGTTGGTCACGACGTCACCGTATATGAAAAGAATGATCGGGTTGGGGGCTTGCTGCGTTATGGCATTCCTGACTTCAAGATGGAAAAGTGGCTAATTGATCGCCGCGTGGAACAAATGCAAGCTGAGGGCGTTGTCTTTGCTACCGGCGTTTATGTTGGTAAAGAGGCGGTTGGCGCAGAAGTAAAAAACTATTCTAATAAGACCGTTACGCCAGAGCAATTAATGAAGGATTTTGATGCCGTCATTATTAGCGGCGGCGCAGAGCAGCCGCGCGATTTGCCCGTTCCTGGACGCGAACTGGAAGGCATTCATTACGCTTTGGAATTCTTGATTCCGCAAAACAAAGAAGTCGCAGGCGATTCACAAAATGGCATTCGTGCAACGGGTAAGCACGTTGTTGTGATTGGCGGCGGCGATACCGGTTCGGATTGCGTTGGCACATCGAATCGCCACGGCGCAAATCAGGTTACCCAATTTGAATTATTGCCCCAGCCGCCCGAAGAAGAAAACAAACCGTTGGTGTGGCCCTATTGGCCAACCAAGTTACGCACGTCGTCATCGCATGAAGAAGGCTGTGAGCGGGATTGGTCGGTAGGTACAAAACGCTTTGAGGGTAAAAACGGTAAGGTTGAAAAACTGATTGGTGTGCGTTTGGAGTGGCAAGGTGGAAAGATGACAGAAGTGCCTAATTCCGAGTTTGAGATCAAGGCCGATCTCGTTTTGTTAGCCATGGGTTTTGTATCTCCCGCTCAGCAAGTACTGAATGCATTTGGTGTCGATAAAGATGCGCGCGGCAATGCGAAGGCCCACGTTGAAGGCCAAAAAGCCTACCAAACCAATGTAGCGAAGGTGTTTGCTGCCGGCGATATGCGTCGGGGTCAATCCTTAGTGGTTTGGGCGATACGGGAAGGCCGTCAGTGTGCTCATGCAGTAGATTCGTATTTGATGGGCTCATCGGTATTGCCGCTCTAAAATCGAATAACTGACCACTACTTAAAAGAACCGCATTGAATCAATCTGAATCTCCGCAAAGCCAGACCAGTAAAGATGATGTTGTTGTCTCGATTCAGGACATTAACTTTTCGTATGCACCGGGTGAGCGTCAGATTCTGTCGGGCCTCAATATGGAGTTTCGCCGTGGCAAGATAGTCGCGGTTATGGGCGGCTCGGGTTGTGGCAAAACAACCGTCCTGCGTTTAATTGGTGGTCAAGTCACCACGACCGAGGGCCAGGTTCTATTCGAAGGTAGGAACGTTGGCCAAATGAACAGCGCCGAGTTAATGCGCGCGCGCCGGCGTATGGGTATGCTGTTTCAGTTTGGCGCTCTCTTTACAGACCTCAGTGTCTTTGAAAATGTTGCCTTTCCGCTGCGCGAGCATACCAACCTCAGCGAGGATTTATTACGCAGCCTAGTGCTCATGAAACTCAATGCAGTGGGTTTGCGTGGCGCTCGCGATTTGATGCCCGGACAAATCTCGGGCGGCATGGCAAGGCGTGTGGCTCTAGCGCGTGCGATTGCACTCGATCCACCGCTCATCATGTATGACGAGCCATTCGCGGGTTTAGACCCAATTGCGCTTGGCATCACAGCGCGTTTGATTCGCGATCTGAATACCGCACTCGGTGCCACTAGTATTTTGGTGACCCACGATGTGGAAGAAACCTTTGCGATTGCAGATTATGTGTACTTCATTGCCAATGGACGCATTGGCGCCCAAGGCACGCCC
>CAWUTW010000002.1:0-7788 GCA_963925585.1 uncultured Polynucleobacter sp.
TTTTCATCGGCCTCGGGCAAGCGACTGCGATTGTGATAAATCACATTCATACCAAACCCCAAGGCGCGCTTCGCAATACCTTGGCCGATGCGGCCCATACCAATGATGCCAAGCGTAGTGTGGTGGATATCCATACCTAAAGGATTGGTGACAATCGACCACTGATTCCAATTACCGTCCCGAATCCAGCGCTCAGACTCAGTCACACGACGCGCAGTCGCCATCAGCAAGGCAAAACCAAAGTCTGCAGTTGTATCCGTGAGCACATCAGGGGTATTCGTTGCCATCACCCCGGCAGCCGTCATCGCAGGCACATCAAAATTGTTATACCCCACCGAAATATTGGCAATAATCTTTAGGCCTTTGACCTGCGCGAGGGCTTTGGCATCAATTCGCTCGCTGCCTGTTACCAATGCAGCAGAAACCCCAGCCAGCTGGGAGGCAAGTACCTCCGGCGTCATAACGGCATCTGCCTGATTGGAGACAACATCAAAGGATTGCTCTAGCTCGGCGAGCGCCTCAGGGAAAATAGCTCTGGAGACAAGGATTTTGGGTTTTGAGGTGGTATTCATTCTTGGCACTTTACACCAAGCCAAATTCAGCTTTCTTGGAAATAGAGGCAATTCGGCTAAAATAGCTTGTCCGCTGGTTGCTATGCCATCCCCCTTGGCTGCTAGCTTCTGGTCCTTTTAGCAATCCAACCCGTTAAATGCCATGACCTACGTTGTTACTGAAGCCTGTATTCGCTGCAAATATACCGACTGCGTTGATGTCTGTCCGGTTGATTGCTTTCGCGAAGGACCTAACTTTTTAGTGATTGATCCCGATGAATGCATCGATTGCGCGGTATGCGTTCCGGAATGTCCAGTCAATGCGATTTATGCAGAGGACGATGTGCCCGGCGACCAGCAAGCGTTTATCAAAATGAATTTAGATCTTGCTCAGGGCTGGCCATCGATTACTAAATCGAAAGCCGGTCTGCCAGACGCGGATGAGTGGAAAGACGTCACCGCTAAATTAGACCAGCTCGTTAAGTAGGTCAACTAGCTCGATGGATTGCTATCAATCCAAACGGAGGCAGCGTGCAGGCAATTGAAACCGATGCCGTCATTATTGGTGCTGGTCCAGTCGGCTTGTTTCAAGCATTTGAACTGGGTTTACTCGAAATTCAAGCACACATTATTGATGCATTGCCTGAGGCAGGCGGCCAGTGCATGGCGCTCTACCCCAATAAGCCCATTTACGACATTCCAGGCGTACCTGTTTGTACCGGTCGCGAGCTAACCCATAAGCTCCTGCAGCAGATTGCACCCTTTAATCCGCCGATGCACCTGGATCAAGCAGTGATGGAGTTGCGGCAAGAGCAGGATTCGCGTTTTTTTATTCGTACCACTGCAGGTCAATCGTTTATTAGCAAACTCATTTTTATTGCAGCTGGAGTGGGGGCGTTTCAAGCGCGTAAGTTAGCGCTTGATGGCATTGCTGCATTTGAAAACAAGCAACTCTTCTATCACCTTGAGGAGCCCGAGCAATTTAATCAGCGCACCATCGTCATTTGCGGCGGCGACGAGACTGCTTTGGAATGGGCAATTCATTTTGCGTCCACCGCCAAGCACGTCACCCTGGTACATCGCCGTAATGAATTTAAGGTGGATAAAGATATTCTGGGTCGGTTTCATGATCTATGTACTGCTGGAAAAATCACCCTTTGCGTTGGGCAAGCGACTGGCTATGCCAGTAGAGACGGTCAGCTAACAGCCCTTGAGGTCGAGAATCTAGAGGGCCATAACCAAACCATCCTGCTGGATGCGTTACTCGTCTTTTTTGGCCTCTCCCCCAAATTAGGTCCCATTACCGATTGGGGTCTGGCACTCACCCGCAAGCAAATTGTGGTGGACACCGCCCGTTTTGAAAGCAGTATTCCTGGGATTTTTGCGGTCGGCGATATCAATACCTATGCCGGCAAGAAGAAATTGATTCTATCGGGCTTTCATGAAGCGGCATTGGCGGCTTTTGCGGCCGCTGAGGCGATTTTTCCCGATCGGCCAGTACAGTTGCAGTACACCACCACATCACCCAAATTGCAGCAATTACTTGGTCTGCAGAAGCCTACCTAATATTGGGTTAATCTCTACCTATTCCTATTTGATCGAACAGTTAAACGAATGCATCAATACCACGAACTTATGCAGCACGTCCTAAGCCAGGGCGTTCAAAAATCCGATCGAACCGGCACCGGTACCCTCTCCGTTTTTGGCTATCAAATGCGCTTTAATCTAGCCGATGGTTTCCCGATGGTGACGACCAAAAAGTTACACCTCAAATCCATCATCTATGAATTACTGTGGTTTCTGAATGGCAGCACGAATAATGATTGGCTAAAAGAGCGTGGCGTTTCGATTTGGAACGAATGGGCCGCGCCCGATGGTGAATTAGGCCCCATTTACGGTTACCAATGGCGCTCATGGCCCGCGCCCAATGGCCAACACATCGATCAAATCAGCGAAGTCGTTAATAGCATCAAAACTAATCCTGACTCCCGCAGGCTGATTGTCTCGGCATGGAATGTGGCTGATATTCCGCGCATGGCACTCGCACCATGCCATGCTTTTTTCCAGTTCTATGTCGCCGATGGAAAATTATCTTGCCAACTGTATCAGCGCAGTGCCGATATCTTTTTGGGGGTCCCGTTCAACATTGCAAGCTACGCCCTTCTAACGCACATGGTTGCGCAGCAGTGTGATTTAGAACCGGGTGAGTTTATTTGGACGGGGGGCGATTGCCATCTGTACAGCAATCACCTCGAGCAGGTAGAGCTGCAGCTCTCACGCAAACCCTTCCCGCTCCCGCGACTCGTGATCGGACGTAAGCCTGCCTCGCTATTTGGCTATGCCTTTGACGACTTTGAAATTGTGGGTTATGAATGCCATCCTCACATCAAAGCGCCCGTTGCCATTTAATTGATGCGATTACGATGACCCAACCTGCTATCTCTATGATTGTGGCCCGCGCTCACGGTAATGTTATCGGCCGCGACAATCAAATGCCCTGGAAAATATCCGCTGATCTGCAATTCTTTAAGCGCGTCACGATGGGCTACCCCGTCATCATGGGCCGCAAAACCTGGGAATCGATTGGCCGACCCTTACCCGGAAGGCGCAACATTGTCGTGAGCCGCAATCCAGACCTGCAGCTCACTGGCGCGGAAGTGGCTAGCTCCTTAAGTGATGCGCTACAGCGCTTAAACGATCTTGAGCGGGTCTTTGTGATTGGCGGAGAGCAACTCTTTACCCAGGCCTTTGATTTAGCCGACCGCCTCTACATTACAGAAATTGATGTTGCGGTTGAGGGTGGCGACACATTTTTTACCATACCTCACCCAGAACAATGGCATGAACTAGAGCGCACAGCTGCGCACGAGGGTGACATTCATTTTGACTTTGTTACCTTGGGGCGTAAGTCAAACTGAGATCGTGTTGCGCCTGATGACTACAGTTTTTTATTGAAGCTGTACTGCGCAAATGCCTGTTCGGCTACATTAAACCACTGCGCCTCCATATTACGAAAGCGCCGATAATCCTCATAAATTGCTTTAAAGCGCGGATTTTTGGCGGACTCTTCAGCGTAGGCTTCTTGCGTTGCTGTAAAACAAGCGTCGAGTATTTGCGTATTGAACTTACGCAATACGGCACCGTTTTGTAATAAACGCTGCAGTGCTGGGGGATTTAGGGCATCGTACTTTGCACACATCTCGGTATGCGCCTGAAAACAGGCGCCCTCCCACGCAGCTTGATATGCAGGAGGCAGTTCATCCCACTTCTTTTTATTCACCAGAAAAGACAGTGATGCACCGCCCTCCCACCACGCAGGGTAGTAGTAGTTTTTGGCAACCTTCGCTAGCCCGAGTTTTTCATCGTCATAGGGGCCGACAAATTCTGCGGCGTCGATTGTGCCCTTTTCTAATGCGGAGTAAATCTCGCCAGCAGGCAACTGTTGCGGCACAACCCCCATTTTAGAGAGGATGCCACCAGCAAACCCGGCAATCCGAAATTTAAGGCCTTTTAAATCGGCGACCGTTTTAATCTCTTTCCGAAACCAACCGCCCATTTGGGTTCCGGTTTGGCCGCCCATGAAGTTCACAATATTGTAGGAAGCATAGAGCTCGCGCATTAACTTCATGCCGTTGCCATGGAGCATCCATGCATTTTGCTGGCGCGCAGTCAAGCCAAAGGGTGCGGCAGTATCAAATATAAAAGCGCTATCTTTTCCTAAGGAATAGTATCCCGCAGTATGACCTACCTCGACCGTGCCATTTTGTACTGCGTCCTGCACTTGCAAGGGCGGGACGATTTCACCGGCAGCAAACACCTTGATGTTGAACTTTCCATCGGTTGCTTTGCGCAGCGCATTTGCAAAAATCTCGGATGTGCCATATAAATTATCGAGCGACTTTGGAAAACTCGAGACAAGCCGCCAATTTAGGCTGGGTTGTGACTGAGCAATGGCTGGTGCCGCCAAACTAACGCCGCCCACACCGGTTGCAATCGTTGCTTTTTTAAGAAATGATCTGCGTTCCATGAAGGTCCCTTCAGTATGTGCGATGAATGAATTAAACCAAGCGCACTTATTTGCCGCCAATGGTCATTGACCCAATCAGGATCGAGCCTACCTCTTTGGTGCCGCGAACCAAAACATCATTACCAATCAGTTCAATGTTCATTAGCATGTCCCGCAAGTTTCCGGCAATGGTAATTTCTTCAACGGGGTACTGTATCTCACCGCCTTCGACCCAGTAGCCAAAAGCACCGCGCGAGTAATCGCCGGTGACGTAATTGACGCCCTGACCCATCAGCTCGGTGACGAGCAAGCCTGTACCCATTTCCCGCAGCAAGGCCGGTAAACCCCCTTTGGACGTTCTTGAACTGCTTAGATTCAGGTGATGTGATCCTCCTGCATTGCCGGTAGTTTTCATGCCAAGCTTGCGGGCGGAGTAACTTGATAAGAAGTAGCCCTCTAGAACACCCTTCGATACCACGCTGCGTGCACGGGTCTTGACACCCTCTTCATCGAATGGCGAACTACCCGTTAAGCCTTTGAGGTGCGGGTTCTCGATCAAATTGATGTGGGCTGGCAATACCGGTTTACCGAGGCTATCGAGCAAGAAACTGGAGCGGCGGTACAGGGCTCCTCCAGAAACTGCTTGCACCAAGGAGCCTAGCAAGCCTGCAGCTAATGGAGCTTCAAAAATAACAGGGCAGCGGCGCGTACTAAGTGATTTGGCATTCAGACGGGATAAAGCACGCTGCGCCGCATAACGGCCAATATCTGCTGGTTTTGCTAAGTCGTTTGCCATGCGTGAACTGGAATACCAATCATCACGCTGCATGGCGGATTTTTTTCTACCGCCACTTGCAATCGGTGCACAGGAAATAAAATGCCGCGAGTATGGATAACCGCCCATAAAGCCGTTACTGGTGCCCATCATAAAATGAGCGTGGTGCGCCGATACCGAGGCGCCATCACTATTGCTAATTTGCGGACTGACTGCAAATGCAGCGGCCTCTGCACGCTGAGCCAAGGCAATCGCCTCCTCTGATTCAATCATCCAAGGATGAAAGAGGTCTAAATTTTTGGGCTTTTTTTCCAAGAGGTCTGGATCGGGCAGGCCAGCACAATCATCTTCGGCGGTATGACGGGCAATGTGAAATGCAGCCTCGACGGTTTTACGCAAGGAATCCGGTGAAAAATCACTGGTGCTAGCATTGCCGCGGCGCTGGCCAAGGTATACGCTTAGACCAATTTGCTTATCAAGGCTTTGTTCGATGGTTTCTACTGCCCCCTTACGGACGGTCACCGAGAGGCCTTGACCCTCAGAAACCTCAACGGCAGCGTCTGAGGCGCCCAATTTGCGGGCCTCGGAGAGCATAAATTCGACAATGACTTTGAATTGATTAGGGGTATATGTAAACATGGCTTAATGATAGCTAGAATAGAGCCATGAAGCATACAGAAATTCCCGAACGCAGCAATCCTAATGAAGTGCGGATTGGCCTCGTTTCCATCTCCGATCGAGCCAGTGCGGGCACCTACCAAGATGAAGGCATACCAGCCCTAAAAAACTGGCTCGGGCTAGCAATCACCTCCCCCCTCAGCACCCATGAACGGTTAATTCCGGACGATGCTGAGACCATTACAGAGACTCTGATTGAGCTCGTGGATGAGCTGGGCTGTGACTTAGTGCTCACCACCGGCGGAACCGGCCCCGGGCGACGGGATGTCACTCCAGAAGCAACCCTGGAAGCGGGAACCCGAGAAATGCCTGGCTTTGGAGAGCAGATGCGTCAAATTAGCCTGCGTTTTGTGCCGACTGCGATTTTGTCTAGGCAAGTGGCTGTATTGCGTGAAATTGAGGGGCATGCAGCACTCATCATCAATCTACCTGGACAGCCAAAATCCATCCGGGAAATTCTGGAAGGCCTAAAAGATGCGGATGGGAAAATCCTTGCTGCCGGCCTCTTTGCCTCCGTACCCTACTGCATCGATTTGATTGGCGGCCCCTACATTGAGGCCAATCCCGACATCATCTCGGTCTATAGACCGAAAAATGCGATCAAGCCGCGCCCTTAGTCTGTAGTAGTCGCTGGCGGCGCTGCAGCAGCGCCGGGAATAAAAAACGCATTGCGGTAATAGCGCAGTTCCTCAATCGACTCTTCGATATCGGCCAAAGCGGTATGTGCCTGCTTTTTGACAAAGCCCTTCATGATCTCAGGCTGCCAGCGGCGAGCCAGCTCCTTAATAGTAGACACATCCACATTGCGATAATGAAAATACGCCTCTAACTTAGGCATGTAGCGCGCCATAAAACGGCGGTCCTGGCAAATGGAATTGCCGCACATCGGTGAAATGCCTGCCTTAACGTACTGCTTTAAAAAAGCAATGCACGCCTCTTCTACCGCATCCTCATTCAGCATCGAGGCCTTTACACGATCAATCAAACCCGATTTGCCATGCGTACCTTTGTTCCATGCATCCATGCCGTCTAGAACGGCATCGTCTTGATGAACCACCCAGACTGGAGCCGTAGCAATCGTATTGAGATTGGCATCGGTGATGATGAGCGCAATCTCTAAAATACGATCACTATCCGGCTTTAATCCAGACATCTCCATATCCAGCCAAATTAAATGTTCGCCTGTAGAAATAATATTCTTTCTATTAAATTAACAAAGGGTGCTTACACCGCTTAGGTATGAGCGGTGCCTAAGCTTACTTGAAACCATCGATAGTAATTAGATTTTTTCATCTCGCAACCAACACCACTTATACAAAATATGCTGGCCTAAGCGTCTAAATGGTGCCAACAAAGCCGATCTAATTACGCCAAATAGATTGGGGTACTCAAGCGGAGTAGCATAAATGGGCAAATTAAATACGGGGTTTTCGGCATCCTTGCCAGCAATCCGCTCCGCCAATCTTTTCCCTGCCCAAGTTGAAAAAGACACTCCATTGCCGCCGTATCCAAGGGCGTACCATACCGCGCGATCGGGATCAGGCCTCACAATTCTCGGCATCATATCGTGACTGACATCCACCCATCCCCACCACGAATACTCAATCGGAATAGTGGCGATAGCAGGAAATTTTCGAGCAATACCATCGGTTAATAACTTAAGATGGGATGAGCCCTCTGCTTCGCGCCCGCTCACAGCACTACGACTTCCAATTTGGAGGCGATTATCCTTTAACAAGCGGTAATAAAAACGCAGCGTGCGCGTATCGGTAATAAAA
>CAWUTW010000003.1:0-4602 GCA_963925585.1 uncultured Polynucleobacter sp.
GTCGGTGAGGTAAGGACGCCCATAGCGATAAGTAGCAAAGAAAGATAACCACACGACAGCGGCGAGCAAGCCAGTCTGGGCTTTCCCAGAAAAACGCGCCACTGCCAAGAACAAAAAGAATGCCGTTAAGCCGGTATACAGCACACTAGGCCAGCGTAATTCCCATAAACCCCACTGTGTTGCCCAGTCCGTACTGGCAATGCCTTGCCAAAAGACCAGTGGCGGCTTGGTATTGCGCATGGCCTCCATCTCGGACTGCAAGGGCAGCCACTGCCCCAGGTCTGCCGTAATGCGGGTAATGTGCATGTAAACATACTCATCGCCATTTTTTGGGGCAAAGCGGCTATCGATGGCAAAACAGTAAGTCAGGATTGCCAGGGCCAGAATCAGAAGAAGATAACGAAGGGAGGTCTGGCTACGCATCACTCTATTTTATAAGGCTTAAGAAAATTCCCGATAAATTAGGGTAAACCTGCAGGCACTTAGATTAATTAGTTGCAACAATATAAAAAAACAGTCTATACGGAGTGTTTTTTACGCCTAAATTACTACTAAGATAGTAATCTAGATGTAAATAGCGCTTGTTTTAATTTTTTCATAATGGAGGGCACTCAAATGCACATTACCCTACGCAAACAAGGCTTAGGACTTGCGGTCTTTTTAGGCTTATCGCAGGTCAGCATGCTGGCTGCCGCCCAAAATGCCGACGCCACCAAGCTATACCACCGTAGTCTTGCCGCCACCTGCGCAAACTGCCATGGTACCGACGGCAAAGGCGTTCCAGAAGCCGGTATGCCGCTGATTAATAACCAATCCAGCGAGCAAATACTTGCCAGCTTGAAAGCGTATAAATCCGGCGCGCGCGAAGGCACGATCATGCCGCAATTAGCCAAGGGTTATAGCGACGAACAATTGCAAATCATTGCCAACCAGATTGGTAAGAAATAAGGAGATGACTATGAATCGTCGAATTTTTATGGGCCAAAGTGCTGCGGCCCTGGGTTTATTGACCGGCCTCTCTGGCCCTGCCCGTGCAGCCAATTTGCAAAAAGCCGAAGTGATCGTGATTGGTGGCGGCTATGGCGGCGCTACTGCTGCAAAATACATACGTCTGCTTTCCAATAACACGGCCCGTGTGACCATCATTGAGCCCAACTCTGAATTTTATTCCTGCCCGATGTCTAACCTGGTGGTTGGGGGTTCACGTAAATTATCGGAACTCATGGTTTCCTATGATGGGCTGAGCAAGCGCCATGGCATCAAAATTATTAAAGACAGCGTGGTTAATATTGATGCCGCGAAGCAAACCGTACAACTGGCTTCCGGTAAATCCATGCGCTTTGATAAGGTAGTACTTTCGCCAGGCATCGGCATGATGATGGACAGCGTTCAGGGTTTAGCGCAAGCCAATCAAGCTGGCGTGACTTTACAAGCCTGGAAAGCCGGTCCTGAAACCGTGGCTTTGCACAATCAAGTAGCGGCGATGCGCCAAGGTGGCGTATTTGCAATCACCATCCCCGAGGCGCCCTATCGCTGCCCTCCTGGACCCTACGAGCGCGCTTGCCAGGTGGCCTCCTACCTGAAGGCCAATAACCCCACAGGCAAAGTCTTGATTTTGGATGCCAATCAAGATGTGATCTCCAAAGGTGGTCTCTTTAAAAAGGTTTGGGCTGAGCAGTACGCTGGCATGATTGAATACCGCCCTAAGCACAATGCCGTCGCAGTCGATGCCAAGACTAAAACCATCAAGTTCGATGTGCAAGACGACGTGAAAGCAGATGTCTTAAACATTCTTCCTGCGATGCGTGCCGGTGATATCGCAGTTAAATCCGGCATTGCCAACTCCAATGGACGCTGGGCTAATGTGAACTACATTAACTTTGAGTCAACAGCGGCGAAGAATGTGCACGTGATTGGTGATGCGATTCAGGTTGCGCCGCTCATGCCCAAGTCTGGTCACATGGCTAACTCCCATGCCAAGGTAACAGCGGCAGCTATTGTTGCTGAGCTGAGCGGCTGGGAAATCAATCCAGCACCGATGCTGACTAACACCTGCTACAGCTTTGTGAATGCGAGAGAAGTGGTTCACGTCGCTAGCGTGCACCAGTACGTCGCTGCTGAAAAAACCTTTAAAACCGTTGCAGGTTCGGGCGGCCTATCACCAGGGCCAACTACCCTTGAAGGTGTGTATGCTTGGGGCTGGGCTCGTAATATCTGGGCGGATAGCTTGGCGTAATTGCAGCAGCATTTAGCTTAATGCCGAAGGTAAAAAAAGGGCTTATTCGTAAGCTCCTTTTTTAATAGGCGCGGCCGGCTTTAAGACGAAATGGCATTGCGGGCGTTGCGCGCCCGGCGGCGTTTACTAATTACAAAGAAGAGTGCAGCCACAATCGGCGCAGCAATGGCCGTGGTAATCTCCGGATAAATCGGTAGGCCTGCTTCCTTGCCACCTTTGGCAACGTAGAACAGGAGGCCGACCAAATAATAGGTCAGGACGAGCACCGATAAACTATCCACTGTCTCTTGCATCCGTAATTGCAGCTTTGCACGCTTATCCATACTGGCTAATAAAGCTTGTGTCTGCTCTTCATTGACGAACTCAATCCGTGTACGCAAGGTTTGGGTTGTTCTGGATACGCGATCCGATAACTCTTTTAAGCGGCGCTGGGTCCATAAGCAAGTGCCCATGGCTGGCTGAAAGCGCCGATCCATGAACTCCACCAAGGTCTGAACACCTGGAATCGGCTCTTCATTGAGCTCGGCTAGATTTTTATTCACCAATTGACTGTAGGCTTCTGCGGCGGTAAAGCGCAGGCCAAACTCGGAAATCCATTGCTCTGTCTTTGATGCAAGCTGAGAGAGTTCGGATAAAAATTCACCGTTCTTTTTTAACTGAATACCGGTATCCGTTTGCAGTAAGGCAATCTCTTTCGACATTTGCGCCAACTCCGACTCGGCATTGCGTAGGGGCAAGGAGAGCCCCTTGGCTACCGGAAAGGCCAGCATCGCTGCCATGCGGTAGGTTTCTATTTCCGTGATGCGGCGCGCCACCCGACCCGCTTGACGCGAGCCTAAGGTATTGTGCGGAACGTAATACGAAATAAAGCCATCCTCATTTAAGTTGAGGTCAGTCCACAGCTGCGCCCGTCGATTGGACATGATGTAGCTACCGAGTAATGTATTGCCATTAAAAATAGCAGACACTTCTTCTGCATCATTAAAGAGGTTGCGGTCTTCAAAGGCAATATCAATCGCCGTAATACGCTGACCGCCAGCCGCTTCAATCGATGGGCAAGCCATGGTTTGCAAAACGGCATTGAGACGTTCCAAAATGGCGTGGCGCGTTTGGATAAGCGGCTTATCTACTGCAGTGCTTTGCTGCACAATCGCAGCAATGGTCGCAAACTCCCCGTGTAGCTCCCACTTAATGATGATGCGCTCAGGGGCAGCAGATAGCTCAATCGATCTAAAAAAGTGATCTTGACTAGCATTACCTTTGCTTTGAAAGGCTTTAGAGAGGCATTCAATCCAATCGATCTGCAACTGACGCGACTGTGCATCCAATAAGAATGCCTGCGACAAAATACGTTCTTTTGGCCACTGCGCTACCGGCGGCCTCGAATGCACCTCTTCGTGGAGCACCTGCCTTAAGGGGTGATCGTAGGGTTTCATGTTGCGCACATCCCGTTCATGGTCGTATTGAATTCTCAAATGATACCGCTAAATTTTGGCCAAAAATTGGTCCTGGAGAAGTAAATTGAAACCTACCTATAGAATAGGAATTCATCCGAAATTGAATAACCCCTATGTCACCCCACCCCTCCGATAGCCTTGAATGGGTCACCCGTGTGCACTTAGCCGCATGCTACCGCTTATGCGCACTGAATCAGTGGGATGATCTGATCTACACGCACATTTCTGCCGCAATTCCGGGGGAGCCCGATCACTATCTGATTAATCCCTTTGGCATGCAGTTTGACGAAATCACCGCCTCCAGTTTGCTCAAAGTCAATCTGCAAGGGGAATTGCTTCCCAATCAATCTGGCGTGGTGAACCCGACCGGTTTCGCTATTCATGGCGCTATCCACCGGGCGCGTGCCGATGCCCAGTGCGTGATGCATTTGCATAACACCGCCGGCATCGCTGTCTCTGCTCAGCGCGATGGGCTTTTGCCTTTATCGCAGCACGCCATGCGCTTTATGGGGCACCTCGGCTACCATGATTATGAGGGGCTGGCGTTGACTGAATCCGAAGGAGCCCGTTTAGTTACTCACCTGGGAAATTACCCCGCCATGCTATTGCGCAACCATGGCACGCTCACAGTAGGCCGCACGATTGCCGAAGCCTATGTGGTGATGGCCACCCTGATTAAAGCCTGTGAAATTCAAGTGGCAGCATTAAGCAGCCCTAATCTAATCACACCCGAACCCACAATCATTGCTAAGTCAGCGGCCGATCTGCACGCTTTCGGCGCAGAAGAAGGTGTCCTCGAGTGGCCCGCTTTACTGCGCAAACTCGACCGAATTGATCCTAGCTACAAACAGTAAAGTAAACCAATATCTTCACCTGAATTTTTACCAGAAAGGAAAATGCCATGCCCAC
>CAWUTW010000004.1:0-6435 GCA_963925585.1 uncultured Polynucleobacter sp.
CCTAGCCAATCGCTCCGACAGCCGCTTGTTGGAGGTGGCTAGCAACGGCATACACGACCGTCAATTTGTTGATATCAGCCAAATAGCCAAGCCTGGCGATTTATTCATCTTCAATGATACGAAGGTAATCCCGGCAAGGCTATATGGTCAGAAAGAAACTGGCGGACAGGTTGAGCTCTTAATTGAGCGCATCACGGGTGAAAACCGAGCCTGGGTACAAATAAGGGCCTCAAAGACGCCTAAAGTTGGCGGCCGAATCCACATTCAGAATAAGCTTGGTCAGCAGATTGATGTCGAGATCCTGCAGCGCATGGATCGCTTTTATGAAATTGCTTTTCATCAAAACGTATTTGAATTACTCGATCGCTTTGGTGAATTACCCCTTCCGCATTACATTGAACACCAAGCGGATCGCGACGAAGCCGAGCGCTACCAAACTGTTTTGGCAAGCAATCCCGGTGCCGTAGCAGCGCCTACGGCAGGCCTGCACTTTGATGACCTTGTCTTAGGGCGCCTTGCTGATAATGGCGTAAATCGCGCTACCATCACCTTGCACGTTGGGGCCGGCACCTTCACGCCGGTTCACTCCGAAGATTTAAGCCAGCACCAAATGCATCATGAGTGGTACAGCATCCCCGAAAAAACCATTGAGGTTATTACTCAGACTAAGCAAAGGGGTGGGCGCGTGATTGCCGTTGGTACTACTAGCTTGCGCACGCTCGAGAGCTATGCCCTGAATCAAGAACTCACCGGGGACACCAATTTATTCATCACTCCAGGATTTCAATTTAAAGTGGTCGATGCCCTGGTAACCAACTTCCACCTGCCCAAGTCCACTTTACTTATGTTAGTTAGCGCCTTTGCCGGCATGGATACCATGCGGGAGGCTTATCGGCACGCGATTGCGCAGCGCTACCGCTTTTTCAGTTATGGTGATGCCATGTTCCTGAATCGTTCATAAAGTACCCCAATGACTTCACCCATTCAATTTGAGTTAATCAAGCGTGATTCGCAAAGCTTAGCGCGCCTCGGCAGACTTAATCTACCCCACGGCAGCGTACAAACGCCCATCTTTATGCCGGTGGGAACCTACGGCACCGTGAAGGCCATGACCCCGCGCGACCTCGAAGAAGCAAAAGCGCAAATTATTTTGGGTAACACCTTTCATTTGTGGCTGCGACCTGGTCTGGATGTCATCGCAAAGCACGGCGGACTGCACCGCTTTATGGCGTGGGATAAGCCCATCTTGACTGACTCGGGAGGCTTTCAGGTATTTAGTCTTGGAGCGCTACGAAAAATTTCAGAAGAGGGTGTTACTTTTGCCTCCCCCATTAATGGTGATAAATTGTTTATGTCTCCGGAAGTGTCCATGGAGATTCAGGCTGTGCTCAACAGTGATATTGCCATGCAATTTGATGAGTGCACTCCCTATGAGACGCACGGTCAGGCCACCACCGAAAAAGCAGCGCGGCAATCACTAGAGCTTTCCTTGCGCTGGGGAGCCCGTTCACTTAAGCGCTTTCGGGAGCTCGAAACCGGCAATGGTCTTTTTGGGATTGTGCAGGGCGGTATGTTTGAGTCCTTGCGTGAGGTGTCCCTGGCCGAAGTCAGTGGGCAGGGCTTTGATGGGATTGCGATTGGCGGCCTTTCGGTAGGGGAACCCAAGCCTGAGTTTGAGCGGATTTTGGCTTTTATCGCCCCCAAGCTTCCAGAAAAAGCCCCTCACTATTTAATGGGTGTTGGTACCCCTGAAGACCTCATGTTCGGGGTTAGTAATGGCATCGATATGTTTGATTGCGTCATGCCCACCCGCAATGCCCGCAATGGCTGGCTCTTTACCCGCTTTGGCGATTTAAAGCTCCGCAACAGCGGCTACAAGGACGATGATCGCCCAGTAGACCCGACTTGCACCTGCTACACCTGCCAACGCTTTACCCGGTCTTATCTCAACCACCTGCAAAAAGCCAATGAAATTCTGGGGGCGCAGCTCAATACCATCCACAATTTGTCCTACTACTTAGGGCTAATGACTGAAATCCGGGAAGCCCTGGCGAAGGATCAGTTTGGCGCCTACCGTGAGCAGTTTTATGCCGATCGGCAACGTGGCGTCGAGCCAGGCCTGGATTAGGCTTCAAATCCCCCGAGCGGTTTAGAATTGCACCTTAGCCGATCTTTCTGGCTTTTTAATAAGGGTTCTATATGGAGGCTTTGAATATGTGGATTAGTAATGCATTTGCCCAAACTGGCACAGGCTCGGACAGCGGTGGCCTGATGGGTTTCTTACCCATCATTTTGATGTTTGTGGTGCTGTACTTCATCATGATTCGCCCACAAATGAAGCGTCAAAAAGAAACGCGCCTTATGCTCGAAGCATTGGCGGTTGGCGATGAAGTGATTACCATCGGCGGAATTCTTGGCAAAGTCACTGCAATGAAAGACCAAAACGTGACCGTTGAAATTGCAGCAGGTACTGAAGTGATTATGCAAAAAGGCGCGATCACCATAGTTTTGCCTAAAGGCAGCCTCAAAGCTGCATAAGCTCATTTTTAGAATTAGCGCCATCGAGACACTATGAACCGTTACCCGCTCTGGAAGTACCTTGTAATTGGTGTTGCGCTCCTGATTGGCGCGCTCTACTCTTTACCCAATATTTTTGGAGAGGCTCCAGCGGTCCAAGTGTCGGCAGCCAAGCCAACCGTCAAGGTTGAAGTGGCAACGCAAGCGCGTGTTGAAAAGATATTGGCGGATGCCTCGATTCCAAGTACGGGCATGTTTTTTGAGCGTACCGGCAATGTGGGCTCGGTGAAGGTTCGCTTTGATAGCACGGATATTCAGCTCCGAGCCAAGGATTTATTACAGCAGAAACTCAATTCTGATCCAAATGACCCGAGCTTTACGGTTGCATTGAATTTGCTTTCCAACACACCCCATTGGCTCAGCTCAATCAATGCACTGCCAATGCCGCTGGGCCTCGATCTGCGCGGCGGGGTATATTTCCTGCTGCAAGTCGATATGGCAGGTGCGGTACAAAAAAAAGTACTGGCGATTGCTGGCGATATTCGCAGTCAATTGCGTGAAAAGAACATTCGCCATCAAGGCATTGAGCGTGGCAATGAATCCATCACCATTCAATTTGGCAGCACAGAAGAAGCAGAAAAAGCCAAGTCACTGCTGACCGCCTCGCAAATTGACCTGACTTGGCAACTGAATGCTCAGGCTGGTGGCGCTCGCCTACTTGGGCAGTTCAAACCAAGCTCACTCAAAGAAGTGCAAGACAGCGCGGTAAAGCAAAACATTACGACGCTTAATAAGCGCGTCAATGAATTGGCCGTGAAAGAGCCTGTGATTCAGCAGCAAGGCGCCGATCGCATCATCGTGCAATTGCCTGGCGTACAAGACACTGCTCGCGCCAAAGACATTATTGGCCGTACTGCCACCCTCGAATCCCGCCTTGCTGACCCGTTGGTCTCCACCATTGCAGTCGGTGATCCCGTCCCTCCGGGCATGGATGTCTTCCGCTTTGGCGAAGGTCGTCTGGGCGTATTCAAGAAATCGATTATTTTTAGTGGTGATCGCATTACCGATGCGAGTGCTGGCTTTGATCAAAATCAACGCCCCTCGGTCAATATCTCACTGGATGCAGCCGGTGGCCGTGTAATGCAGGAAGTCACCCGTGAAAACATTGGCAAGCCAATGGGCATGATTTTATTTGAAAAAGGCAAAGGCGAAGTACTGACGATTGCCACCATTCAAAGCGAGTTTGGTTCCAAGTTTCAAATTACAGGTCAACCCACTACCGAAAGCGCCAATGACCTTGCTCTGCTATTGCGCGCAGGCTCTCTTGCAGCCCCAATGGAAATCATTGAAGAGCGCACCATCGGTCCTAGCCTAGGCGCTGAAAATATTGAGAAAGGCTTTAAATCACTGATCTTTGGCTTTATGGCAATCGCGATTTTCATGATCGTGTACTACATACTGTTTGGATTTTTCTCAGTGATTGCACTGGCTGTCAATTTGGTTTTATTAATTTCCGTGCTATCCATGTTGCAAGCCACTTTAAGTTTGCCGGGCATTGCGGCGATGGCCTTAACACTGGGTATGGCGATTGACTCGAACGTCTTGATTAACGAGCGCATTCGAGAGGAGCTGCGCAATGGTGTTGCCCCTAGCACCGCGATTGCGATTGGTTTTGATAAGGCTTGGGCAACCATTCTGGACTCTAATATTACGACCCTGATTGCAGGCTTAGCACTACTGGTTTTTGGCTCAGGGCCTATCCGCGGGTTTGCGGTAGTTCATTGCTTGGGTATTTTGACCTCGATGTTCTCAGCGGTATTTTTCTCGCGCGGCGTAGTGAATCTTTGGTACGGCAAACAGAGAAAATTACAGAAAATTTCGATTGGCCAAATTTGGCGCGCAAAGGAGAAATAAGATATGGAATTTTTCCGCATCAAAAAAGACATTCCCTTCATGCGCCATGCATTGATACTCAATGCATTCTCACTCATCACTTTTCTTGCTTCGGTATTTTTCCTTTGGCAAAATGGGCTGCACCTCTCCATTGAGTTTACCGGCGGTACGGTCATGGAGGTGAGTTACCAACAAACAGCGCCACTGGATTCAATTCGTAAAAAAGTGGAAAAGCTAGGCTACACCGATACCCAAATTCAAAACTTTGGCAGCTCACGCGATGTCATGATCCGTCTACCATTGCAAAAGAATGCAGAAGGAAAAATCATCTCTTCAGCAGATCAAAGTATTGTGGTGATGAAGGCGCTAGTTGAAGATGGCACTCAGGCAAAACTCCAGCGCGTCGAGTTTGTCGGGCCTCAGGTAGGAAAAGAGTTAGCAATTGATGGTTTGAAAGCCCTTACCTTTGTAGTTATTGGCATCATGATTTACCTCTCGTTTCGCTTTGAGTGGAAATTTGCAGTTGCCGGCATCATCGCCAACTTGCACGATGTGATTATTATTTTGGGCTTTTTTGCTTTCTTCCAATGGGAATTCTCACTCTCGGTATTGGCTGCGGTCTTGGCGGTTCTGGGCTACTCCGTCAATGAATCGGTGGTTATTTTTGACCGAGTACGCGAGAACTTCCGTAAGTACCGAAAGATGAATACCACCGAAGTAATTGATAACGCGATCACCAGTACCATCAGCCGCACTATCATCACTCACGGCAGTACCCAGATGATGGTGTTGGCTATGCTGTTGTTCGGTGGGCCTACCCTCTTTTACTTTGCTCTGGCTCTCACCATCGGTATTTTGTTTGGTATTTACTCATCGGTATTCGTGGCCGCTGCGATTGCGATGTGGCTTGGAATTAAGCGTGAAGATCTAATCAAGAATGATAAAAAGCCAGACGATCCGACACGCAAAGACGATCCCAACTTCGGCGCTACGGTTTAACGCGTTCGGTTTTGGAGTGCGGCCATGATTCTGGTGGTCGCGCCCCGATACTGTTCGGCATACCGCAAGGCTGCTTCCCCCATTGCATTGCGCTGCTGTTGATCTTGCAGAATGCGACTCATCGCGTCTGCCAACGCCCTTGCTAGCGAGCCATTACCCTCAACCCGCATTGCAGCACCGCAATCGATTGCATCCTGACTTGCCTGCTGAAAGTTAAAGGTGTGCTCTCCTAGAATTACAGGGCAACCAGCAGCGCAGGCTTCAATCAAGTTTTGACCACCGAGCGGCATAAGACTACCTCCCATTACGACCAGATCAGATGCGCAGTAATACAAAGGCATCTCACCCATGGAATCGCCCAGCACTACTGCCGTTTTCAGATCGATCCTATTGTGCAAATCCGCAGCGTCCAAACCCATTTCAGAGCGCTGCAACACTGTCAGTCCAGAAGCGCGAATGAGCTCAGCCACCTTAGCAAAGCGCTCGGGGTGGCGCGGCACTATAAACAACAATGGGGGTGGCGATGATGTTGATGCCAATGTTGATTCTTCTGCATGCAGTTGAAGCAGCGCTTGCCACGCCTCTAGAATGATTGCTTCTTCACCCTCGCGGGTACTTGCAGCACACACCATCCGGCGATTGTTTTTTTCTAAGTGCGCATGCCATACAAGACCATATTCAACTAGGGCGGGGTTTAGCACCACATCAAATTTCAGATTACCAACGACCTCGCATTGCTTTACACCCAGCGCCCAATATCGCTCCGCATCGAGTTCGGTCTGCGCCAAAATACCGGCGAATGCCTGAAACAAAGATCGGCCTGCAGCGCCAAAGCGCGCAACCCGGCGGGCACTGCGCTCGGATAAACGGGCGTTGATTAAAAAAACCGGTAAATTGATTTCAGCAGCGCGAAATACAATCGTTGGCCATGCTTCGGTTTCCATAAACAAACCCATCTCTGGCTTTGCTGCTTTTAAAAACCGCTCTACCGACCAGCAGTGGTCGTAGGGCAAATACACTTGCTGC
>CAWUTW010000005.1:0-11998 GCA_963925585.1 uncultured Polynucleobacter sp.
AGGGCATGGTTGAAGTCGTGTCTTCAGTCGAGCGAGATGGCCGTCCGGTGTTCCGTGACTTGCGCTGGGGAGTGTATGCGGTATTTCATGCGCCAAGTGACTACGTCAGAGATTGCTTTTTGCAATACGGTTTAAAGACAGACGCTTCCGGGTGGTATGCCGCCATGTATAAGCCTTATCACTTGATTGGTCTTGAGTTGGGTATTTCGGTAGCAAGTGTAGCCCTGCGCAAGGAGGCGACGGGGGCGACGGGCGCCTTTGTTGGCGATGTTCTTGCTTGCGCTAAGCGGGATTTAAAGGCAGGCGAAGTATTGGATGGGGAAGGCGGTTTTACTGTCTATGGAAAATTAATGCCGGCTGCCGAATCGCTGCGCATTAGTGCATTACCGATTGGCTTAGCACATCGCCTGACGTTACGAAACGGGATTCAGACTGGACAGATTGTGACTTGGAATGATGTGGATTACGATGCCACTCAATCCGCTATACGCATTCGCCGACTCATGGAGACTGAGTTTAAATAGGGGTACTGCAATAAAAAAAGTGCCCCTATTTTTTCTTTTTACTTTCGAGCTTAGTAATTTTGGCATTAATGCGTTCGAGTATTTTGGCATCTGGATCTTGCCAGCTGCCACCAGATTGATTCACCATAAAAACAAGCGAGGCAGCAAAATCAGCAACGCTCAGATCGGCTTTGCCGCCTTTAGCGGGCATGCCCCGAATGCCAACATAGCCATGGGCAGTTAATGCAACCTGACCCTCTTTAATTAAAGGGGCCCATTTAGATTTATCACCGACCTTTGGCGAACCGGCCACCCCCATTTGATGGCAAACAGCGCACACTTGCTTATACGTGTTTTCCCCAGTAGCGGCCGCACTTTGCGTATAAAAAATTAGACTAATGGAAGCGAATACAAAGCGGAACATAAAGTAGTCTCAGACAGAATGGGTTATGTAAGAACAACAATCTAGCCACCTAAATATAGCTTTCTTGTATGTCTTCAGCGTTATCATAGATCCAGATGACCACAATATGGCCATAAATTTGAGCAATGCCGCAATGCACTAACACACCACCAGCGCTGCCATGGAGCGCAGATTTAACGCAAAATGCGATCGAGAAAACGCAATGAATGGATTTGTTAAAAGCCTAATAGCTCTTATATTACTTGGACTTACGCTCATTTCAGCCTATACCTGGGTGATGCTCAGTTGGAGTTATGCTGATGGAGAGCGTGCTGGTTATGTGCAGAAATTCTCGAGCAGGGGTTACTTATGTAAGACCTGGGAGGGTGAGTTGGCGATGGTCTCTATGCCAGGAACCATGTCCGAGAAATTCTTCTTTTCGGTACGCGACAATGCTGTAGCGCAAAAAATAAACACCAACTTAGGCAAAAAAGTAGCGCTAAAATATGAACAGCACATCGGCCTGCCAACCAGCTGTTTCGGGGAAACAGAGTACTTTGTGATTGATTTGCTCGTATTGGATCAATCCTAGCTCGAGTGCGAAAAAGAAATAGTTCAAACAACTTTATTTTTATTATTTTTTGTGTTTAAAATCAAGTTAGCGCGTTGTGCGCCAACATACATACCAACAAGGAGCTTCACTTGAACAAAGCAGAACTTATCGCAGCGATTGCTGACGATGCTGAGATTTCAAAAGCCAAAGCCGAATTCGCGCTGAATTCAGCAATTGAGCACATCATTAAAGCCGTTACCAAGGGTGACTCCGTTCAATTGATCGGTTTTGGTACATTCAGTTCAGGCAAGCGTGCTGCACGTATGGGCCGCAATCCGAAGACTGGCGAGCCACTCAAGATTGCTGCAGCGAAGACTGTGAAGTTTTCTGCTGGTAAAGCATTCAAAGACTCAGTCAATAAGCGAAAGAAGTAATTTGCGCAAGCTGAAACAAAAGCCCGGTTCCTCCGGGCTTTTTTATTAGTACTATTTAGCTTTGAACTAGTCGCCGGTGGCGGTGAATGCTCATCAAAATGCCCGCTCCAAATCCCAAGGTAACGAGTGCAGTGCCGCCGTAAGTCATGAGCGGCAACGGTACCCCCACGACGGGCAAAATGCCACTTACCATGCCTATATTGACGAAGGCATAGGTGAAAAAAATCATGGTGATTGCACCGCCCAATAATCGGGTAAACATTGTCGGTGCGCCAGCTGCAATCGCAAGCCCACGCTTCACCAAGGCAAAGAACAGGCCGAGTAATAAGAGGTTACCTAGAAATCCAAATTCTTCGGAATAAACAGCAAAAACAAAATCAGTGTGTTTTTCAGGAATAAATTCCAAATGGGATTGCGTGCCTTGACCCCAGCCTTTTCCAAAAAAGCCGCCCGAACCAATTGCGATTACCGATTGAATCGTATGAAATCCCTTGCCCAGAGGATCAGAGGATGGATCAAGTAAGGTGCAGATGCGATTTTTTTGGTAACCATGCAAGAGCGGCCAAGTGACATCACTGGCGCAAATACTGCCGCGGAAAACAATGAGTAGCAGTACGCCGACAGCAAGCGCGATGATCACCGGTAGAGTCCAGCGCCACGGCAGACCAGCAAAAATGATCACGTACAGACCAGCAGCAAAAACCAGCAAAGCCGTACCTAGGTCGGGTTGACGGGCTATCAGAAGGACGGGGATGGCGAGAATAATAGCAGCAACTAAATAGTCCCAGCCATTCTGAATACCCTCACGTCGCTGAAAGTACCAGGCCAACATCAGCGGCATCGCAATCTTCATCAGCTCAGATGGCTGAATCACAATACCCAAATTGACCCAGCGACGTGCTCCTTTTTTGACGAGGCCAAAAATAGCAACCGCAATCAGCAGTACTACGCCGATGATATAAATCCAAACGGCCGCAGTCTCAAGCCACTTAGGCGGGATATAAGAAACGATCCACATCACTAAAAAAGCCAATACCAAATTACGAATTTGATCTGCGAGTAATACTGGCGTATTTTGGCTTGCCGACAAGAACGTAATGGAGCTCAAAATAGCAATGCCTAAAAAAATGAATCCGAGCTGCGGATCCAGCCCGGAAAAGAATTGGTAGATGCGTTTTTTTATGGCGCCCTTTTCCATTCCGGAATCTCCTTAGGCCATTTGCCATTGATATAAAAGTCAAGTGCTTTACGCGCAATCGGTGCAGCGTACTGCGCACCAAAGCCGGCATTCTCCACAATTAAGGCAATCACTATCGTGGGTTTCTCGGCAGGTGCGAAGGCAATAAAAAGGGCGTGGTCACGTAAAAATTCGGGGGTAGTTGCGTGGTTGTATTCTTTCGCGTTCAAGCTAAAGACTTGCGATGTACCTGTTTTCCCTGCGTTGGTATAAGGCGCATCCTTAAACGACTTTGCAGAAGTGCCGACTTGGTTTACGGCGACCATCGATTTCTTGATGACTTCGATGTTTTCTGGCTTAAAGTTAAGCCGGTAACTTTCTTTCGGGGTGGTCAGTTTTTGTTGGCGTGTAAACGGGTCCTCAACTGCTTTCACTAAATGCGGTTTCATCACCACGCCTTCATTGACTACGTTTGCTAAGGCATGTGCCACTTGCAAAATGGTAAAGGAGTTGTAGCCCTGCCCAATGCCCAGTGAAATTGTTTCACCCTCAAACCACTTCTGTTGCTCTGGCTTCTTAAAGTATTTTTTCTTCCACTCGGTAGAGGGCAAAATACCAACGGCTTCGCCTTCCAGGTCGATGCCTGTTTTCTGACCAAAGCCCAGCGGACCCATAAAATCATGCATCGTGTTGACGCCCATTTCTTTCGCCAACAGGTAGTAATAGGTATCGCACGATTCAACAATGGATTTCTCCATGTCTACCATGCCATGCCCACCTTTCTTGTCATCGCGGAAGGTATGCGTGCCTAAAGTAAAGAATCCAGGGTCAGCAATTGCCTGAGAAGGCGTTCTAATTCCAAGCTCAAGGGCGGCCAATGCCATAAAGGGCTTGTAGGTTGAGGCGGGCGGATAAAGACCTTTGAGCGGACGGTTGTAGAGCGGCCTGCTTTTTGATTCATTCAACTCTTTCCAAGTCACCGAATCAATTCCTTCTACAAAATCATTTGGATTGAAGTTAGGCTTAGATACAAATGCAAGCACATCCCCAGTCGCAGGTTCAATTGCAACAAAAGCGCCGCGAAAATTACCGTACAACTGTTCTACCAAGTATTGCAATTTAATATCAACGGATAGGATGATATTTTTCCCGGGTGTTGAGGGGAAGCTGGAGAGTGTTCGTATTGGCCTACCCCCGGCAGTAATTTCTACTTGATCGTACCCCGGTACGCCTCGGAGAACATGCTCATAGCTCTGTTCAATACCAATCTTGCCTACGTACTGTATTCCAGGCAAGAAGGCATTTTTCAATTCACTCGTATCAGTGGATTCGGTTGGATTGGTAATCTCGGATTGCATCCGCTCTTTATCTTTTTGCGATACGCGTCCAATGTACCCAATCATGTGTGAGCCAAGTTCGTTGTAAGGGTACTCCCGAAAGTTGCGTGAACTAATCTCAACGCCTTGAAAGCGATAGCGATTTGCCATAAAGCGTGCTGTCTCAACTTCATTAAGCATCGATCGCAGAGGGAATGTGCCCATATTGCGAGCATCCTCTAGAGAGCGCTTAAAGTTACGGCGATCACGCGGACTGATCGCAATAATCTCCGAAAGATCATCGATTAGCTTATCTACACTACCCTCAACTTCACTTACATTTACGTCTAAGGTCAGCGCAGAATAATTTCTGCCGATCACAATGCCATTGCGGTCAATCAAAAGACCTCGTATGGCTGGCGCCGGCACAATTGCAATGCGATTATTTTCAGCTAAGGTAGAGTATTTACCGTGGTTGATGACTTGCAGCCAAACCAAGCGACCTAATAAAATAAGAAAACAAACGGTGACAAAAATAATGGCAACCCGAGTGCGATCTTGAAAAGAGGGCAGGTCTGATTTTTTGAATGATGCCATTTCAGTTAGCCCAGATACTAAAGCGGACGATTGTGGTCAACATCGATTGGACGCCTTTGTGGCGCAAGCAATAGCTTCGTTGCTAGTGGCCACAATGCAGCCTCAATAACGCCTTGCAGTACGCCCCCCAAGCCCCACCAGTGGATCGAGCCAGTTAATAGCCAATGAACCAATACTGGGAAAATCGAAACCAACATAAAAATAGGCAAAACATGCAGGGCCTGCGCATAAATCTGCAGTGCACTAATGCGGCGATGCCACGCCACAGCAATATAGGCAACTAAGGCATAACTGAAGGCGTGTAGACCAAGCAAGTCGGAGTTGTGCACGTCCATCACCAGCCCAAGGAGCGATGCCCACACTACACCAACATAGCGGTGCTGGTGGATATTCCAAAACACAATGCAGATGATGAGCCAATCCGGAACCCAGACATGATTGCCCAGCGGTAATAAATTTAGGAGCAGGGCGCAAAACAAACTGACGAAGATAAAGACTCGATTGACCGGACGCAAAATATAGCCGCTTTGAAAATCAATCATGGCATGCCTCGCGTGCGCGTTTTGCGTCGACCCGGTGCATTTTCAGAAGTGCCTGCGCTGGGCTTAGCATCCCATTGGGGGTCATATAAAAGTGCCATTGCCTGACGGTGTCTATTGATTCCTGCTATAGGAGTACAAAAGACGTTCGCTGTATTCTTATCAACATTGCGTTCGATGCGCGTAATCATGGCAACGGCAAAACCAGGCGGGTAGGTTCCATCTATCCCGGATGTTAGTAATACGTCGCCTACCTCTAAATCGCTCGCAACCGGCAGGTAGCGCAGTTCCAATAAATTTCCACGCCCAGTACCAAATACCGCTGCACGCAGGCCATTGCGAGCAACCTGCACAGGAACGGCAAAGTCCCGATCTTCCAGCAGAGAGACTTCAGCAGAGCCCGCATACAGACGTACAACCTGACCCAGAATGCCCGAGTCGCTGGCAATTGGATTGCCCAGCTTTAGTCCGTCTTCCGCGCCGCGATCAATCACGACGCGTTGTGAAATCGGATTGCTTGGGTTGTAGAGAATTTCAACCGGAATGGTTTTGTAAGCAAGCTCTTTTTCTAGATTTAAAAGTTGACGTAAGTTTTGGTTTTCTACGCGCAGCAATTCGGACTGATTCGCAAGTAGCGTCAGCTCGATCTGCCGTTGCTTTAGCTCGGCATTCTCATTGGCCAAGGTAGATCGTGTAGTGAGGTAAGTGCTGCTTGCAGTGAATAGGTTGCGTGGTAACTGCATGACATACTCCATTGGGCGTAAGCCCAAGTTGATGGAATCACGCACGAGATCAATTGTTTTAAATCGGAAATCAATCAACATCAAGGCAGCACTGATGGACAGGCAGACAATAAGTTTGACTAGGGCGGGTATGCCCTGCTTAAAGAGGGGTGGGGCGCTGTATTGCAAGACCTTATCTGGCTAAGGTCGACTTACTCTTGCGAGAAGACTCCACTTAGCTTGTCCATGCGTTCTAAGGCGATGCCGCACCCGCGAGCAACGCACGTTAATGGGTCCTCGGCCACATGAATGGGCAGGCCTGTCTCTTCCATTAACAGGCGATCGAGGTCGCGCAAAAGTGCGCCACCGCCAGTGAGCATGACACCGCGCTCGGCGATATCAGAGGCCAGCTCTGGCGGCGTTTGCTCCAAAGCAGCTTTGACGGCCGTCACGATTTGGTTGAGGGGGTCGGTGAGGGCTTCGAGGATTTCGTTGCTGGTGATCGTAAAGCTGCGTGGAATACCTTCGGCTAAGTTGCGGCCCTTGACTTCCATCTCGCGCACTTCAGCGCCTGGGAATGCGGAGCCGATGGTTTTCTTGATGAGCTCAGCAGTTTGCTCGCCAATGAGCATTCCGTAGTTACGGCGAATGTAATTGGTAATGGCTTCGTCAAACTTATCGCCGCCGACGCGGACAGAGCCTTTATAGACGGTACCGCCGAGCGACATCACGCCCACTTCGGTTGTACCGCCGCCGATATCTACCACCATCGAGCCAGCCGCTTCCGATACGGGCAGTCCAGAACCAATCGCTGCAGCCATTGGTTCTTCAATCAAAAATACTTGCGATGCACCCGCACCCAAAGCAGATTCGCGAATGGCGCGACGCTCGACTTGTGTTGAGCCACACGGTACGCAAATGATGATGCGCGGACTTGGGCGCAGCAATTTGCTCTCATGTACCATCTTGATGAACTGCTTGAGCATCTGCTCAGTAATCGTGAAGTCGGCAATAACGCCATCTTTCATGGGACGAATGGCTTCAATATTGCCCGGAACACGCCCAAGCATGGCCTTGGCTTCGGTTCCCACTGCCAAAATGGTTTTTTTGCCATTTGGACCACCTTCTTGGCGAATTGCAACCACCGAGGGCTCATCAAGCACAATACCCCGATCACGCATGTAAATTAGGGTGTTGGCAGTACCTAAGTCGATCGCCAAGTCGTTGGAAAAATAGTTGCGAAAAAAACCAAACATAATGGAAGTGGGAAAATAGTAGAGTTAATGAATTTAAAGATCAATGATACCCTAGCGTCCCATGAAACTTGATGATGTTCAGCGTATAGCGCACCTCTCCCGCCTGGAGTTAAGCCAAGCAGAAGCAGAGCTTGTTTTGCCCCAATTGCAGGCTATTTTTTCCTTAGTGGAGGAGATGCAGGCTGTCGATACCAGCAATTTCGCCCCTTTAGCGCACCCGATTCTATTTTTACGCGATTTAGCGCAGCCACTGCGCTCGGACGAAGTTACCGAGCTGAACAATCGAGAGCTGAATATGCAGTCTGCTCCGGCCCAGCAAAATGGCTATTTCTTGGTGCCGAGGGTAATTGAATGAGCTGGCATCTATCTTCAGTAGCCATGCTGGCAAAGGCGCTTGAAGCCAAAGCGGTCTCGAGCACCGAACTGGCCAGCCATTTCCTCGCTCGCATTCAGGCCGGCGGGCATTGGAATGCCTTCTTGGACGTCAACCCAGCGTTAACAATGAAACAGGCTGCAAGCGCCGACCGCATTCGGGCAGCTGGCAAGGCCGGTAAGTTAACCGGTATCCCCTTAGCTCATAAGGATGTTTTTGTCACACGCGGCTGGAAGTCAACCGCCGCTTCAAAAATGCTACTCAATTACCAAAGCCCATTTGATGCAGCAGTCGTTGAGCGATTGGGCTTGCCCAGCGAGCAAAATCCCGACGGCGCTGGCATGGTTTGTTTGGGTAAGTCCAATATGGATGAGTTTGCGATGGGCTCCTCCAATGAAAACTCCGCCTTTGGTCCGGTCCTTAACCCATGGAACTCCGCCTGTGTGGCTGGCGGCTCATCTGGTGGTTCTGCCGCCGCGGTCGCTGCTGGCTTAGCTCCGATTGCAACGGGTACCGATACCGGTGGTTCGATTCGTCAGCCGGCGGCCCTGTGTGGCCTTACCGGAATTAAGCCCAGCTATGGGCGGGTATCCCGCTACGGCATGATTGCCTATGCATCATCCTTAGATCAGGCGGGCCCGATTGGCAAAACTGCCGAGGACTGCGCTTTATTGCTGAGCGCAATGTCCCATCATGATCCACGGGATTCAACATCCTTGGCCGATTCGGGCGAGGACTATGGTCGGCATCTAAATTCAGTATGGGATGCCGGTACCGCAGCAAAGCCATTAACGGGATTGCGCGTGGGCCTACCAATAGAATTTTTCTCTGAAGGTCTGGCAGATGGGGTTGCAAAGTCGGTGCGCGAGGGTGCAAACCAATTGCAGGCGCTAGGCGCAACCTTAGTTGAAGTTAGTCTGCCAAAAACAAAACTCTCGATTCCGGTTTATTACGTGCTTGCTCCAGCCGAAGCATCGAGTAATTTAAGTCGATTTGATGGCGTTCGCTATGGCCATCGTACAAATGAATACCGTGATTTATCCGAGATGTATAAAAAGTCACGGACCGAAGGATTTGGACCTGAAGTCAAGCGCCGCATCTTAATTGGTAGTTATGTTTTGTCACATGGTTACTACGAAGCCTACTATTTACAAGCCCAGCGCATTCGCCGCATCATCGCTGCCGATTTTCAAACTGCGTTTGCGCAGTGCGACCTTATTCTAGGTCCCGTCACGCCAGACGTTGCTTGGAAGTTTGGTGAAAAATCAAACGATCCGCTGCAAATGTACCTAGCTGATATTTATACCCTGTCCACCAACCTAGCGGGTTTGCCAGCGATGAGCGTGCCGTGTGGATTTAGTCAAGACTTGCCGATAGGAATGCAGCTCATCGGTAATTATTTTTCAGAGGCGCGGCTCTTGCAAGTGGCGCATCAATTTCAGCAGAGCACCGATTGGCATCTGCGCCAACCTAGCGAGGTGCTGTAATGCAGTGGGAGGTCGTGATTGGTTTGGAGACGCATACTCAACTGCGCACCGCATCGAAAATTTTCAGTGGCGCAAGCACGCAGTTTGGTGCAGATGTTAATACGCAAGCATGTCCGGTTGATTTGGCTTTACCCGGCGTGCTGCCAGTCTTAAATCGCCAAGCAGTAGAGCATGCAATACGGTTCGGTTTAGCAATCGATGCGGCAATTACGCCGGTCAGCATCTTTGCGCGAAAAAATTACTTTTATCCTGATCTTCCGAAGGGCTACCAAATTAGCCAGTATGAAATTCCAGTCGTCTTGGGCGGTCACCTCGAAATTGTCGTTGGTGATGCCACGAAAGTTATTGAGTTAACGCGCGCGCATTTAGAAGAAGATGCTGGTAAATCAGTGCATGAGGATTTTATTGGCCCGCATGGCAAGCCCTCCAGTGGCATTGATTTAAATCGCGCCGGTACGCCGCTTTTGGAAATCGTCACCGAGCCAGTTATGCACAGTGCTGCTGAGGCGGTAGCGTATGCAAAAACCTTACATAGCCTGGTTGTATGGCTTGGGGTATGCGATGGCAATATGCAAGAGGGCTCCTTTCGGTGTGATGCCAACGTATCGGTGCGCCCCCTTGGGCAGCAGGCCTTTGGCACGCGTTGTGAAATTAAGAACTTGAACTCATTTCGCTTCTTAGAAGAGGCCATTCAATACGAAATCCGTAGGCAGATTGAGTTAATCGAAGACGGCGGAACGGTGGTGCAAGAAACGCGCTTATATGATCCGGATAAGCAAGAGACGCGCAGCATGCGCAGCAAAGAAGACGCGCAAGATTACCGCTATTTCCCGGACCCCGATTTATTGCCGCTCGTGATTGATGAAGCCTGGATTGAGTCCATTCGTTCTACTATGCCAGTCTTGCCAGCGCAGCTGAAACAGCAGTGGCAAGATGCATTTGGTTTGAGCCTTTACGATGCCGAGTTGTTAACGCAAGATCGGGCTACAGCAGCCCTCTTCGAAGAGTTACTGTTGATACTGGGCAAGCCGCTGGCAAAGGCAGTAGCTAACTGGATGACGGGCGACTTTGCATCGACCTTAAATCGGGCTGGCATGACGGCAGCCGATTCACCTTTAAATGCATCGCATCTAGCCCCATTACTTAGTCGTGTGGCCGACGGAACCATCTCCAATAAGATTGCAAAAGACATTTTTGCGGACTTATGGAAAGAGGCCCTAGAGGGTCAGCTCAAGAGCACAGTGGATTCGATTATCGAGTCAAAGGGATTAAAGCAAATTAGCGATAGTGGCGAACTCGAGACTCTGATTGATCAAGTCATGCAGGCCAACAGCGCATTTGTTGATGAGTTTCGTGCTGGCAAGGAAAAAGCCTTTAATGCCCTGGTCGGGCAGGTTATGAAGGCGTCGCAAGGCAAGGCAAATCCCCAGCAAGTGAATGCCTTGCTGCGTAAAAAATTAAGCTAGGAATAAGCATGAGTGAAATGGATTCAACCCAAGCAGAACAAGAGGCACTAGTGGCCGAATGGCTGCGCGCAACCCCTGGATTTTTTGAACGCTATGCCGAGCTGTTAAATGACATCCGCTTAAAGCACCCACACGAAGACCGGGCTATCTCCTTGCAAGAGCGCCAAATGTCCTTGTTGCGCAATCAAAATACAGAGCTCAATCGTCGCCTTAGCGAAATGCTGCATTTTGGTAGCCGCAATGATAAAACCCAACAAGGCCTGGTGGCCTGGTTACTGATGCTCATGAAAGCGAGCAATCAAGCGGATGTAGAGCTTGCCGTTACGGCCGGTCTTGCAGAGGTATTTGAAGTGGACGGCGTGCGTATTCTGAGCCCGGATGCAGCCTATGCCCCTTGGGTTGCAAAGCCCCTATGCGGCACACTTGCTGAATTACCCCAATCGAGTATCGATCTACTCTCGCAGTCCGTTCCATTGGATGCCGCATGGCAAAGTATGGTGGCGATTGGCTTGCCCTTACAGAGTCATCCGCCTGCTGTGCTGCTATTAGCCAGTCACGATGCCACTCGTTTTACCGTGGATATGGGCGCGTTTTATCTGCAGCAGATTGCGCAGCTTACTGCAGCTGCCCTAGACCGAGTTAGAGCCTATGAAGCCCCCCTCGGCTGAATTACACCCTCAAGTGCAAGCGTATTTGCATGAGCTGCATGTTTTGCGGCAACTATCGCCGCATACCATTAAGGCTTATCAGGCCGATTTATCTGAGTTGCAACAGTCTGCTCAAGTGGACGGTTTAGATCTAACTGCAGTTACCAATGGTCACATTCGCCGCTGGGCAGCCCGCTTGCATGCCAAAGGCAAATCACCCAGGACAATTGCACGTACCTTGTCGGCGTGGCGGGGTTGGTACGATTGGCTATCCCAGAAGCAGGATCAGCCCACTTTAAAAGCAAATCCCGTGGACGATGTAAAGGCGCCCAAGCGGGTACGGGCACTACCCAAAGCCTTGTCCGTTGAGCAAGCACTGGCATTAATCAATCAAGCGATCGGAGAGGCCAAGGCCAATCCAGGCTTAGAAACAGTCCGCGATGCCGCCATCATTGAGTTGCTGTATTCATCTGGCTTGCGCTTATCGGAGCTTTTAGGGATTGATGCAGCACCTAGTCAGGATCG
>CAWUTW010000006.1:0-14980 GCA_963925585.1 uncultured Polynucleobacter sp.
TTCTGACAACCTGGTTAGATAGCTATTTTTTCTGAAAAAAGGCGTTTAGCAACACAACCCGAGTATTATGTATGTGGGGTGGCGCACATAGCGATGCTTTAAAGCCCAATAGCTTACTAATTTAGTAAAAGGGGGATTCAGCTAGTTTGTTGAAAAAACCTAGGAGGAAGATCAATTGCGAACATTGCAAACTATTGGATTAGTATTATTGTCGGCCGTTATATCGCCATCGGTTTTTGGTGATTGCCTTGGTGATAAGTCTGCCAAAAAGCCGCGTTCTGTATACATAGTGCCTCAATTAACAGTATCTCAAACTCACACTCTTTGGGCGCCCCTTTTAATGCAGTTAGGCATCCAATCTAAGCAATGTTTTGAGTTGGTAGTGCCAGCAACTATTCCCCTTTTTGAGAAAGAAGTTTTAAGTGGAAAGCCTGACTTTGCTTTTGTCAATCCATATCACGCTGTTATGGCATTTAATGCTCGGAAATATGTCCCCTTAATTGCTGATGGTAAGAATAAATTAAGCGGCATCATTGTTGTAAGAGCTGATAGTAAAGTTTCTAACTTAAAAGGCCTGAATAATTCTACGATTGCATTTCCTGCCCCCAATGCCTTTGCAGCCTCATTGCTTACCAGATCTTATTTGACCCAAGCTGGTGTTGCGTACACAACACGCTATGTCAATACCCATCAAAATGTATACCGCTCAATCATCACGGGGGATGTACTTGCAGGTGGAGGGGTTAACAACACCTTTGATAGGGAGCCGGATGAAATTAAATCCCAACTGAAAATTCTTTATGAAACACCTTCATTTATACCCCATCCATTTATAGCTAATCCAAGAATTCCAGTAGGCGAGCAGAATGATGTAAAAAATGCATTCATATCAATGAAAAGCAATCCTGCCATGGCAGGGCTTTTAAATAAAGTGCAAATTCCAGATCCCGTTGCGGTCGATTACAAGAAAGACTATCTTCCGCTTGCAAAATCGAACTTAGAAAAGTTTGTCGTTAGCAGTGAGAACTAGTGATCCAGTAAAGTTACAAGTAGCTTACCCAAAATTATTTCTTTGGGTAGGGCTTGCAGCTCTTGTATTAATGATGGCGAGTAGTCTTTGGACTGCCCGTACGATTGATCAAGTTGTTAATAACTCAGCTACTGCATCGGGTATGAACATATCCGAAGGCCTTGCTAACGCTGCTGCTGAAAGCCTCATTCTCAAGGATTACGCGTCGCTCGAGGGAGTTGCTCGTCAAACCCTAACAAATAGCAATGTTTTATCAGTCCTCATAGTAAATAATGCCGATAAAATTCTTTTAAATTTAAAGAGGGGGACAGTTGGTGGTGAGCCAAAATTTGATTTTGCCCAGACTAAGTTAGATCGCACCCAAAGTGATACAAAGAAATCTTTTTATGAAAATACTGAAAACTCATTAATATTTTGGTCCCCTATTAATCGCGGAGTCAACATAGGGTGGGTTCGGTTAGAAATTTCCAAACTAGAGTCTAAAAATATCTTATCTACCCCATCTATGAATGGCTTGTTTGCTTTATTTTTAACTTTTTTTGTAGTTCTTGTATTTGGTATTTGGAAGCTCAGAAGTTATCTATTTAGAGTCGGTTTTTTAAATAAAGAATTATTGTCCAAAAATGCTGAAAAAGAGCGTGAAATCATCAGCTCGCATTTATTGTTGATGGATGTTCTTGGTAAAATGATTGCCAAAAGAGACTCTGATACTGGATTGCATAACTCTCGCGTTACTCACATATCCGTCCGCATTGCCGAAGAGTTGGGGCATGGGCAGGATCAAATGGAGTCACTGATTGCAGGAAGTTTCTTGCACGATATTGGAAAGGTTGCCATTCCGGATCGAATTTTACTTAAGCCAGGCGGACTCACTGAGGAAGAGTGGATAACTATGAAGTCCCATGTGTTTCATGGCGAACATTTGGTTCAGAATATTGGGTGGTTAAATATTGCTCATGATGTAGTTGCAGGCCATCATGAAAAATGGGATGGAAGCGGCTACCCTAGACAGCTTAGTGGCAATGAAATACCCATGTCGGCAAGGATCTTTATGGTTGCTGATGTATTTGATGCCCTTTGCTCAGTGAGACCTTATAAAAAAGCATTTACCTACGAAGAATCTATGGAAATTATTCATAAGGGGGCTAATTCCCATTTTGATCCGCATGTAGTTACCATCTTCTCGACAATTTCCAGAGATATATACGATGTACTGTTTAATTCCACAGATCATGAAGTTGAAGAAATGGTCAAAGAAAAAATTAACGAAATTTTTTATACCACTTAATTTATACGGTGTGGTACCTATAGACCGGTTTTAGCCAAAAGATTGTCTCTGAAGGTGCCATTAAAGCTTTCACAAAAACCATTCTCCCAAGGACTTCCGGGGGTGGGGATATCAGCCTTTGGCTCAAACTCTTTTCCTTTGATATGGAGATTGATTTTCTGATTGCCGAATTTAAAGGCTTTGCGCTAAACGGGCGGCGAACCATCCACAAACGACTCCAGCGTCATCCCCAACACGCGAGTGTAAAAATCAATGCACTGGGTCTCTTTGGCGGTTGTTAATACAAGATGGTCAAGATGATCAAGATGATCAAGATGATCAATCATTGCATTATCTTACCCATAAAATAAAAGCCGCCTGCTGAACTGACCTGGTCAGTTCAAAAGCAGTGGCCTTAGCTTAGTCGTAAATACCGGCATCCATGAATTAGTTAGCTCCCCACTCAAGCTTGGAGCACTTGGAGTAACCTGCTAAATCTTTTCGTCCAGTATGGCAGTAACGAAAAAACACGAGCAAACTCCTGGTTATAAATTTTTTAATGTCGTGGACTAATTAAAATTTGTACCCAAATCCTAATGAACCCATGGTTATTGCAGGTTTATAAGTAGAAGTTCCATTATTAAGCTCTCCAAAAGACAATCGCATTACCTCAATTTGGGTATAAATATTTTTTGATAATAAAACTCTTCCGCCCCACCCATATCCATAACCAGTAAAATTATCTTTAAAAGTTCTTCCAGTACTAACATCTACTTGCCCTTGCATTCCTGCATATGCAATTTTTGGATATAGGGCAATATTACCCTGCACATATGCGGGCTCTAGATATATTGTGGAGATATTTTGCCCAGAAAAATCGTAAGTATTTGTCACCCTTGTTGTTCCTGATTGCAATTTACCTAAAGAGTAAGTAGCGCCTATTGATAAAAGAAAATTTTCGCTGATTGCATGTCCGTAAAATACTTGAATGCTTCCATTGCTGGACACATCTCCTCCCTTGCGGTACACGTTATCAACAGTCTGTTGAGTTGTCATTGAGGCCAAATTAAAGTTAGCGCCTAAGCTAATACCCTCAAATTTATTGGCTTGAGCAAAAACTGAAAAACTTACTGGCAATAAAAATAAGGCGATCATTTTTCTTAACATAAATACCTCCATGGAGTTTTGGGACAAAAATGCTGCTTATGATCTTAAATGCTAAACCATCTTAATTTTATTTTTTTTAAGTACTTACCCTTACATCACTATATAACCGCTTGTATAAGACTTTATCTCTACCAAAAGATGGGTCTGGTATGCTCAGCAGAAGCAGAAACTGTGCCTACAGTTATTGTTGTCCTTTAAAGAGACACCTCAATAACATACCTGTAACACACCAGATTTTTAGGGTTTGTAGATCATTGAAGTTAGGCTGGAATTTTTCCGTTAAAACGGATCGGCAGTCCTCTGCTCTACCGACCGCTATTGGCCGTTAGCTGCCCGTCAGAACCTTGAAAATAGTCGGCTTTGAATTACCGCTCCTCAATGGATAGGGGACATTTAGGCTAATGCATAGGTGTGTATACGCACCTTTTATAAATCCCAAAAAATACCAAATGCTCTACGTGCCCTAGGTCTCGATACCTGGGGGGGTATTAAATCTTTTGGTCCATCCCCCGCCCCCCCCTAGAGGTCACTAGACGCCTTTATGGCTGTCTAATAGGAACCCATAGCAATTGGACATTTAAAGGCACTAGCGATACTTTTTGACTATTTCACTCACCATAAAGCAAGTGATGAATTAATTCTTAGATAAAACTAGATATTTCAAATAATGCAAAAGTGTCACCAAAAGTGTCACCAAATGAAAATGTTCCCCAATATGGGAATTTAAGATTGGCCGTAAAGTTATATAGAATATGGTCGGGGCGAGAGGATTTGAACCTCCGACCACATGCACCCCATGCATGTACGCTACCAGGCTGCGCTACGCCCCGACTGAAACTAAAATTGTAGCAGTTGCTTATTTAGCAAACAGGCGATCTGGCTGAGCCATTGCCTTGAATTCGATGGCATTGCCTGATGGGTCTAAGAAGAACATGGTGCCCTGCTCACCGACCTCGCCCTTAAACCGAATGTAGGGCTCAATTACAAACTGAATACCCGCCTTTTTGAGCTTATCGGCCATGGCTTCCCACTCTGGCATGGACAGCACAATTCCAAAATGCCGAACGGGGACTTTTTTTCCATCCACATCGGAATGGACATCATTGATTGCCTCGCCATGCGCCAAATGGGCAACGATTTGATGGCCGAATAAATTGAAATCGATCCACTCGTCCGAGCTACGGCCCTCGGGGCAGCCCAAAAGACCACCATAAAAATGACGGGCAGACTCTAAATTATCGACTGGGAAAGCCAAATGAAATGGGTGCATTGCGTTCTTTCTGATTACGTTATTTACTGGACAGTAGGCGCAAGATCGACTCGAGCTCATCACGCAGCTTGAGTTCACCACGCACCTCATCAAGGCGATTGCGGGCGCCGCTGATGGTAAAGCCCTCTTCATAGAGAAGCCCTCGAATCTTGCGGATGAGAACAAGCTCGTGGTGCTGATAATAGCGGCGATTGCCGCGGCGTTTTTGGGGGCGGAGCTGAGCAAACTCTTGTTCCCAATACCGCAGAACATGGGAGCGCACACCGCAGAGCTCGGCTACTTCGCCAATCGTGAAATAGCGCTTGGATGGTATTGGTGGCAGCTGGGAGACCAGCAGCGCCAACCCAGAATCAAGTTCTGATTTCTCGAGCATGGGACTCGACCGCATCTTTGAGTTTTTGACTGGCGTGGAATGTAACCACGCGGCGCGCCGCAATCGGAATCATCTCGCCTGTTTTGGGATTACGCCCGGGTCGCGCCGACTTGTTACGCAACTGAAAGTTACCAAAGCCTGAAATTTTCACCTCGGTACCGACCTCGAGCGATTCCCCGATGCGGTCAAAGAAAGCATCGATCATGTCCTTGGCTTCCCGCTTATTTAAACCCACCTGATCAAATAAGGCTTCCGATAGTTCGTTTTTCGTAACAGTCTGATTGCTTTCATTCATGAGGGGCTCTTATCTATTTCAAATGACTTAACTATTATGACGATGTCTGAATTCCAGTGTAGCAATATTTTTTAGCGTAGCCGCGCATTACAGCGCTTTGCCAGTGCGCTGAGCAATGCTGCAATTGCAGCATCGATTTGCGCATCCTGCAATGTTTCCGCTGGATTTTGTAAGGTAATGCGAAATGCGAGGCTTTTCTCATCCGTAGCCATGCTACTACTGCCAGCTCCAGGCCTAAAATCATCAAAGACCTCAATTTGACGAATCAGCCCCTGATTCACTGCATGCATGGCGTCGAGCAAGGTTTGCGCCGCAACCGATTGTTTTACAACAACCGCAAGATCACGCTGCACTGCAGGAAATTTACTAATCTCCCTTGGTGCTGGCAAACCAATTTCAGCAAGCGCATCCCAGTCGCATTCAAACAAAACCGGTGCTTGAGGTAATTCATAGGCCTGTTGCAAGCCTGGGTGTAATTCGCCAATCCAGCCGACTGGAATGGTCTTATTGCCTAGCTTAAATGCAATTTGTGCTGATCGGCCTGGATGCAGGGCTGGGTGCGCAGCGGCGGCAGTAATAAATTCCAGGGGTGCAAATGCACTCTCCAAATCGCCTTTCACATCAAAAAAATCAACTATCCTGCTTTTGCAAGCCCACTGCTCGGGCAGCGCCAATCCATACGCTAGGCCACCAACCCGACGAGGCTGATCGTAACCCGCAACCATCCCTGGCGCATCCGTCTGCGAGGGATTGCGCACAAATACGCGGCCGATCTCAAAGAGGCGAATACGGCTGCTGCCGCGGTTGAGGTTTGCCCTAAGATTGCCTAATAAACCGCCCCAGAGGGTGCTTCGCATCACGGCATACTGATTGGCAATGGGATTGCGTACTTGAATTGCTTGGCTGTCATCGCCTTGATGCATTGATAAACGCACTTCACTCTCGCGGTCAGTAAATCCAAAGTTGACTGCCTCTTGATAGCCTACCTGTGCAAAAGCATGGCGTAAGCGGTGGACGCTACGACGCGCCTCCGGCGGAGCGCTCATCTTCAATACGGCTGTCGGTGGATGGTCTGGAATATTTTCAAAGCCATACAGACGAGCAATCTCTTCGATCAAATCCTCTTCGATCTCAAGATCGAAACGGTAGCTGGGTGGGGTCACTATAAATGCTGCCTTAGCAACATCCGCACCATCATTGACGGTAAATGCAAAGCCAAGTCGTGTGAATACATCGCTCACTATCGCAGTCGACAAGGGAATGCCAATCACGTTGATTGCGCGTTGCAGCCGCAAGCGAACCGGCTTACGCTCTGGTAATTGCGTAATCTGATCCTGAATGGGGCCAGCTTGACCGCCGCATACATCCAAAATAAGGGACGATAAATACTCGAGCTGCGTTACGGTGGCAGCGGGATCAACGCCGCGTTCAAAGCGATGGCCTGCGTCCGTTGTGAAGTTGAATCGCCGCGCGCGACCTTGAATCGCAGCGGGCCACCAAAATGCAGCCTCCACATAAATATTGACTGTGTCATCGCTGACCGCACTGGCATTGCCACCCATAATGCCAGCCAGACTCACTGGACCCGTACTATCGGCAACAACACCGACACCCTGAGCCAACTGGTTAGATACCTCACCCTGCACAATTGGATTGAGCGTTTGCTCGTTTAACAGCGCAATCTGTTCACCCGGCTTTGCCCAGCGCACCTGCAAGTCACCCTGCAATTGATCGAGATCGAACACATGGGTTGGCTGACCCATTTCCAACATCACGTAGTTGGAAAGGTCCACCAAAGGAGAAATGCTTCGTTGACCGGCATGGCATAAACGTTGGATGATCCAATCGGGTGTTTTGGCTTTTGGATTAACGCCGCGAATCACGCGGCCTGCAAACCGCCCACATAAATCGGGGGCGTCAATCTGCACCTTTACGGTATCGGTAATCGCAGCAATGGGTGCGGTCCATTTTGGTCCACATAATGGCGCGCCGGTAATCGCCGCGACTTCACGCGCCAGCCCCGTAAGCGATAAACAATCGGCCTTATTGGGTGTCAGCTTGATAACGTAGATCTGATCATCGAGCGCGAGGTATTCACGAATATTTTTACCAACTGGCGCATCGAGTGGTAACTCAAGGATGCCCTCATGATCGTCTCCAAGGCCAAGCTCACGCCCAGAGCAGAGCATGCCCTGACTTTCAACGCCGCGTAACTTGCCCACCTTAATTTGGAATGGCTTGCCGCCCTCTTCGGCGGGCGGAAGCAGAGCGCCCACTAAGGCGCATGGAATCTTGATGCCGACGCGTGCGTTGGGGGCGCCGCACACAATTTGCAGTTCAGTACCAGTGCCTGCATTGACTTTGCATACCCGCAAACGATCGGCATCGGGATGCTGTTCTGCCGACAGAATTTCTGCAACAACCACCTGTGAAAATGGGGGCGCAACCGAATATTGCTCCTCGACCTCTAGGCCAGCCATCGTCATCGCATGGCCAAGCGCTTTACTGTCCAGTGCTGGGTTGACGTACTGACGGAGCCAGGATTCAGAAAATTGCATGGGCTAGATCAATTTCAGTATGGAAGGATTAAGCAGGGAACTGCGCCAAGAAGCGCAAATCATTTTCAAAGAAAAGACGCAAATCATCGATGCCGTAGCGCAGCATGGTCATGCGCTCGAGGCCTGATCCAAAAGCAAAACCAGTGTAACGCTCTGGATCAATGCCCATGTTACGTAATACATTCGGATGCACTTGCCCCGCCCCTGAAATCTCCAGCCAACGTCCTGCTAGCTTTCCGCTAGCAAACGCCATATCGATTTCGGCCGAGGGCTCGGTAAACGGGAAATAGGACGGACGAAAGCGGACCTGCAAGGCATCGGTCTCAAAGAAGGTCCGCAAAAAATCGGTGTACACACCCTTGAGATCGGCAAACGACACTTTCTCGGCAATCCACAAACCTTCTACCTGGTGGAACATGGGCGAATGGGTGGCATCACTATCAACCCGGTAGGTTCTGCCCGGGGCAATGACTTTAATTGGCGGCATCACCTTTGCTCCCGCATACTTTTTGACATGCTCACTGGCATAACGCACTTGAATCGGGCTGGTGTGGGTGCGCAGCAGTAAAGGCTTGCCGCTGGAATCAGTGCCGTCAATGTAAAACGTGTCTTGCATCGATCGTGCGGGGTGATTTTCGGGGCTATTGAGCGCCGTGAAATTAAACCAATCGGTTTCGATCTCAGGGCCATCGGCAACATCAAAGCCAATCGAATGAAAGATCGCCTCTACCCGCTCCCAGGTTCGCATGACCGGGTGCAGGCTGCCCACCGATTGAGTACGACCTGGCAGGGATACATCGATGGATTCAGCAGCAAGGCGCGTTTGCAATACTGCATCCGCTAATGCGTGACGGCGCTCTTGCAGAGCAAGCTCAACTGCAGACTTCACTTGATTGATTAATGCGCCAGCACTTTTGCGTTCTTCAGGCGACATAGCGCCGAGCGCTTTTAAACGCTCAGTGAGAACACCTGATTTACCGAGGTACCTGGCTTTCGCGTCCTCCAAGGCTGCTGCATCAGCGGCCTTGGCGAAATCGCGTTTGGCATCCTCGACAATGGGGTCGAGAGAAACCATTTCAGCTTGTTATTAAGCTGTGGCGTTAACGACGGATTTGATCCGCGTCACCAAAGCGGCAAATGCCTCTTTGTCCATGATCGCCATATCGGAAAGTACTTTGCGATCGAGTTCGATCTCTGCTTTCTTCATGCCGTTCATAAATACGCTGTAGCTCAGGTCATGCTCACGCACTGCGGCGTTAATACGCGCAATCCACAAAGCACGGAATACCCGCTTTTTATTGCGGCGATCGCGATAGGCATATTGGCCTGCGCGCATGACCGCTTCTTTAGCGACACGGAATACGTTTTTACGACGTCCACGATAGCCAGTTGCAGCATCGGTAACTTTCTTATGGCGGGCTCTTGCTGTAACCCCACGTTTGACTCTTGGCATTGAATTCTCCTAAATTAGTCTGAGGTTAAGCGTACGGAAGCATCGAGCGAATCGACTTGACGTCGGCTTTCGCTACTTCGGTGGAGCCACGCAAGTGACGCTTGTTCTTGGTTGTTTTCTTCGTGAGGATGTGGCGTTTAAATGCCTGACCTCGCTTGATGGTGCCGCCTGCGCGGACCGTAAAGCGCTTTTTGGCGCTACTCTTAGTCTTCATTTTGGGCATGAAGTTCCCCTTCTTTCATTCGCACTACGTAGGTGATAACCGACGGTTATTCTTCCTGTACCTAGCAGCACTTCAAACTGCCAGCGCCTTGCGGCACCTCCCTACAAAAAACTGAAACGAAACAACTCAAGCCTTGGCTTTACGGATTGGTGCAAGCACCATCACCATCTGCCGACCCTCCATCTTCGGAAACTGCTCAACTTGGCCATGCTCTTGCAAATCCAACTTCAAGCGTTCCAACATCCGTACTCCGATTTCTTGGTGGGCCATTTCACGACCCCGAAACCGCAGCGTAATCTTTGTCTTATCGCCATCTTCTAAAAAGCGGATCAGATTGCGTAGTTTGACACCATAGTCACCATCATCGGTACCCGGGCGAAATTTTACTTCTTTCACCTGAATCACCTTTTGCTTCAGCTTGGCTTCATGCTGACGCTTGGCTTCTTGGTACTTGAACTTACCAAAGTCCATCAATCGGACTACAGGCGGCTCGGCTGTCGGAGCAATCTCAACCAAATCGGTTTCTTTCTCTTCTGCCAAAGCCAAGGCTTCGTTCAACTTAACTACACCGAGGGCTTCCCCATCGATTCCAACCAAACGCACTTCAGGAGCAGTTATTTCCCGATTAATGCGTTGCAATTTTTCAGTAGCGATCTTCTAATTCCTTCATCAAAAACAATAAAAACCGTCATCCCCCGAGCTTAATTCAGCTCCGGTCCGACCTTCTGGGATATATCCTGCTGGAGTCGGGCAACGAATGCGTCTAAAGGCATTACGCCTAGATCCACTCCGCCACGGGCACGAACGGCTACTGTATTACTTTCACGCTCTTTATCGCCAACTACGAGCAAATAAGGGAGCTTTTGTATTGCGTGCTCGCGTATTTTATACGTAATTTTCTCATTTCGCAAATCCGCATCCACTCTAAACCCTTGTTTTTTCAGCAATTGCTGGATTTGCTGGGCATAAGCGGCTGAATTTTCTGAAATATTGAGGACCACCGCCTGAGTTGGAGCAAGCCAGACTGGCATGTTTCCGGCGTGATTTTCGATCAAAATACCAATAAAACGCTCAAGAGAACCCACAATTGCCCGGTGCAACATCACCGGCACCTTGCGGGTATTGTCTTCTGCCACGTATTCCGCGCCCAAGCGGGCCGGCATGGAGAAGTCGACCTGCATCGTGCCGCACTGCCAAGAACGGCCAATTGAGTCTTTTAAGTGGTATTCAATCTTGGGGCCATAAAAAGCGCCCTCGCCAGGCAATTCTTCCCATGTTTGGCCGGATGCCCTTAGGGCGCCGCGCAAGGCTTCCTCGGCTTTATCCCAAATGGCATCTTCGCCCACGCGTTTGGCAGGCCTTAAGGCTAACTTAACATCCACCTCAGAGAAACCAAAATCGGCATAGACCGCCCGAACAGCTTTATCAAAGCTGGCTACCTCAGGCTGGATCTGGTCTTCGGTACAGAAAATATGGCCGTCGTCTTGAGTGAAACCGCGCACCCGCATTAAGCCATGCAGTGCGCCCGACGGCTCATTGCGATGACACTGGCCAAACTCACCATAGCGCAAGGGGAGCTCTCGGTAACTGTGCAAGCCTGAGTTAAAAATTTGGACATGCCCCGGGCAGTTCATGGGCTTGAGTGCATACGAGCGATTTTCAGACTCGGTCGTAAACATATTCTCTTTGTAGTTATCCCAGTGGCCTGACTTTTCCCACAGGCCACGATCCAAAATCTGCGGCGCCTTCACCTCGTGATAGCCCTCGTCCTGATACACCTTGCGCATGTACTGCTCAACGGTTTGCCAAATTGACCAGCCTTTGGGGTGCCAAAACACGAGGCCCGGGGCCTCATCCTGAAAGTGGAATAAATCCAAGTGACGCCCTAAGCGACGGTGGTCACGCTTTTCTGCCTCTTCGAGCATATGCAAATAGGCATCTTGGTCTTCTTTTTTAAGCCAGGCCGTGCCATAGATACGCTGCAACATCTCATTCTTGCTATCGCCCCGCCAATAGGCGCCAGCCAGCTTCATCAACTTAAAGACCTTAAGCTTACCGGTCGATGGCACATGGGGGCCGCGGCACAAATCCGTAAATTTGCCTTCGGCATAGAGCGAGACATCCTCGCCTTGTGGAATGCTGGCAATGATCTCGGCTTTGTAATGCTCGCCTTGGTCTTTAAAAAATTGCACCGCCTCATCACGCGGCATCACCGTGCGCGTTACTGGCTCATCTTTTTTGGCCAGCTCCGCCATGCGCTTTTCCAGCGCAATTAAATCGTCTGGCGTGAAGGGGCGATGAAAGGAAAAATCATAGTAAAAACCGTTTTCAATGACTGGGCCGATGGTGACTTGGGCGTCAGGAAATAACTCCTTCACGGCATAGGCTAAAAGGTGGGCAGTCGAGTGACGAATAACTTCAAGCGCTTCAGGGCTTTTATCGGTGATGATGGACAGCATACTGTCACGCTCAATCAAAAAGCTGGTGTCAACCATGCGTCCGTCAACCATTCCAGCCAATGCTGCTTTAGCAAGACCACTACCGATGCTTTGAGCAACATCCAAAACACGCACCGGCGCGTCGAACTCGCGTTTTGATCCGTCCGGTAGGGTGACTGCAACCATGAATTCCATCTCCATTGAATTGGGCGTACTGCGTAATGCATTACTAAAAAGGCGCGGATGCTTTGCGGCAACCGCGCCCATCTAGGTAATTCGTTGGTAGGCTCGATTGGACTCGAACCAACGACCCCCACCATGTCAAGGTGGTGCTCTAACCAGCTGAGCTACGAGCCTATAAAGATCAAGAGTTTATCACCGCCGGCGCACTTGGGTCACGCCTTTGAGCTCTTCAAGGCTATTTTGGACCTGCCGCAGGGCCTCGGCATCAGCAATTTCGACCGTCAGCAAAATTTGCGCCACGCCGCGACGCACGGATTTACGTAAATCAATCACGTGGATGCCTTGGCGGGATAAGCCTTCAAACAGTTCACGCATTAGCTCAGGCCGATCAAGGCCAGTGACCGCCAAATCAGCCGGAAAGACCTTTGATCGATTTTGCGTGCCGTGCTTTGCTGTCGATTCTCCGGTCTGGGCTTCATCGAAGGCATTCCAAGCCGTTTGAATCACGCGCTCAGGGGCACGCTCAAGCAAACCTCGAAAGGTGCTGCAAGAACGCCGATGAATCGATACGCCCCGCCCTTGCGTTACGAACCCGGCGATCGCATCGGGCGGCACCGGGCGACAGCACCGCGCCAACTGGGTTAGTAAAGAATCGACGCCGACTACGAGCACGTCGCTAGACGGTTTTGTAGAGCGGGTACGTTGGCGCAATACAACTGCTAGGGGCTCTAGAGCAGGCTTACTTTCCTTTGCAGGCAACTTGGACTCGGCACTCGATTTCGTTGCGGTACTTGTGCCTGACTCCTCATCGTCAAGTGCATTAAACCAAGCCCGTACACGGCTACGGGCGCGTTGTGAACGTAAGTAGCCCCGATCCGGGCTAATCCAATCACGCGATGGTCCGCCATGCTTGACTGCGATAATGTCGACCGTTTGGCCGTTGGCAAGGCTCGTATCCAGCGGCACCATCGACCCATCAACTCGCGCCCCTCGGCAGCGATGACCTAAATCGGTGTGAACCGCATACGCAAAATCAATCGGCGAGGAGCCCTTTTCCAAGGCAATCACTTTGCCAAGCGGAGTCAAAACATAAATGTGATCATCAATCGCATGGTGCTTAAGCTGCTCCCACGCATCTTCTTTCCATGAAATTAACTGCCTGGCCCAAGCAATTTGACGCTCATACGCTACTACTGCGCTGTGGGTGCCCCCCGCATTTTTGGGCGCAGGCGCAGTGCCCTCTTTATAACGCCAGTGCGCCGCAAGGCCGTACTCCGCTTGCTGGTGCATCGCGTGCGTCCGAATCTGAATTTCAAAAGCAATGCCATCGGCATCCATGACGACGGTATGCAAGGATTGGTATCCGTTGGGCTTTGGTCTTGCAATGTAGTCGTCAAACTCGCGCGGAATGGGTTGCCACACGTTGTGCACTAAACCGAGCGCAGCATAACAAGCCTTAACGTCATCCACCAAAATACGAAATGCCCGCACATCATATAAATTAGCAAAGTCCAATGACTTGCCCAGCATTTTTTTCCAAATGCTGTAAATGTGTTTGGGTCTACCCTGGACATCTGCAGAGACGCTTGCCTCACCCAATACCTGCTTCAGTTGCTCAATGGTGCGGACGATAAAGCCCTCGCGCTCGGCGCGCTTGGCATCTAACATGGTCGCGATCTCACGGTAAACCGGTGGCGCCAAAACACGAAAGGCCAAATCCTCCGTTTCCCATTTCATTTGCCAGATGCCCAGGCGATTAGCTAAGCTCGCATCAATGTCCAGAAAGGCCTGTGCCCAGGCTGCCTGCATCGGAATTTTTTTCTGATTAATCCAGCGTAAGGTCTGCAGACGCGAGGCAAGGTAAATCAGCACGACCCGTAAATCATCGCCAAAGGCCAAAAGCATTTTGCGCAGCACTTCCTCTTGACCGGCCACGCTAATACCACCATCGGCTTTGACTATTTTGGCTTGGGCTTGCCGTAGACTGCGATAACCACTAAGCAAACGCGCTGACTCATCACCTAGTTTTTTAGTCAGCGCCTCTTTGCCTAAGGGACTATCGAGATGACCTGCTGCCAGCAAGCTAGGCTCATCCAAGTGCAGTAGTTGCAAGATACTGAGAACGCCCGATTGATGATGCTCAGGCGGCTCGCCTTGCCATGAATCCACTAAAGCCAACTGCATTTGAACCTCAGCAGATGGCAAGTCCTTCTTCGCGCTCATGAATAGAATTCAGCAGCAAGGGCAATTTGCTCGGGCTTTAAAAAGGCGGGCGCATGACCAACCCCAGGAATCGTGATGCTGCGTGCGTGCGGATTGCGCCTCATCATTTCTTCAACGGTGACACTAGACAATAAATCTGAATCGCCGCCACGCACAATCAAGATGGGCACCGAAATCGCATCGAAGTGACTCCACAATGCCATCTCTCCGGCTTTAGCCAAGACTGGATTCACTGCCGCAAACGGAATTACGATCTTGGGGTCGTAATGCAGTGACCAGACACCCTGCTCTTCTTGCAAAAGAGGGCCATTTAAGCGCTCCCACTCTTCTGGGGTGTGGGAGCCAAAGCTGGAACAAATCCGATTTAAAACCGTTAGGGCCTCAGCGCGATTGGAATAAGCAAAGGGTTGTCCCACATACGAACTTAAACGCTTGAGTGATTCAGGCTCAATCCGCGGACCAACGTCATTAATCAAAATGCGGCGTATCGGTGAATCGGG
>CAWUTW010000007.1:0-13481 GCA_963925585.1 uncultured Polynucleobacter sp.
TTACTTGAGTTTGGGTAAATAAATTTTGATATTCCATCATGTTCTCCCCTATTAGCTCCAGATGGGCAAGTTAAGCCACCATGTCCACCATTCAGGCCATCCTTTAGTCCAGAATGGGCCGCTAATCACAATACATACTGCGCTCCAAAAGCCTGCTGATAAGGCTAAAAATAAGCCAACCCGATGGATGCCTAAGGTGCCGACGGAGTAACCGATGATGTCCCTGAAGAAGGTATCTTCATGCTCAGGTGTTTTTACGTTATGGCCAGGCTGTGGATTGGTCGATGACAAAACTAAAGCACCATGCAATGACAATGCCAAGGTCGTAGTGAAGAAGAAAGTAACGGCCAGCATGTGCGCCGGGTTGTAATGGAAGTGCAGGTATTGATACCCGGTATTGGAGACCCAATCAAGATGACTCAAGATACCGTATGGGAAACCATGCCCCCAAGCACCCATTAAAACTGGACGTATAACAACCAAAGTGAAATAGGCAAAGATCGCCATACTGAAGGCGACAGGAACGTGGAGCCCCATGCCCAGTTTGCGGCAAATTTCTACTTCACGGAGTGCCCAGGATATAAAAGCGCCGAGAGCACAGATAGTGATGATTTGCCAAAGGCCACCTTCCATCATCGGCGCCGGTCCTAACCCGTAACTGATGTCGGGAGGGGCAATATTAATCTGCCACACATTCCAAACACCCGATTGGGCAGCGCCCCACAATATCAGGGCCGTTCCCAGGAAACTAAAAAAGATCGTCGTGATGCCAAAAAAACCAACATAGAAAGGCCCAACCCAGAAATCAAATAGATCCCCTCCGATTAAGGTGCCACCGCGTACGCGGTATTTCTTTTCAAAATTGAGCATAGCCATTTATGCACTCCTTACAAAACGAGATAACACTCGTCTTTAATTAATCTGCCGTAAGCAGGTAGCTATCGCTAGATACCTGCTTACGCCGGTAAAACAACTACTTCTTCGAAGCTGCTGTAGCAGCTTTGTACTGCTCTTGACTCATGCCATCGAGCCATTTGTATTGAGTAGTACTCAATAGGATCAAATGAATCATTGCGGCCAAAGCAAAGAGGAAAACGCCCTGCGCTACCATCGCGCGTAGTGGGTCGTATAGCTTCCAAATTCTCCACATAATGTTTCTCCTAATTTAAGTAAGACATAAAGCTATAAACGCCGCTTTCAACAGTCTTAAAAAATGATGTGCCGTCTGAGCTTCCAAACAGCCAGCTTTTTTGAGATGCTGGTAAAACGATCGTTAACAAGGCAACTCCAAAGATCACTACATAGCTAATTAAAAAAATAAGCTTGAAAGACAACCTGTCGTTCACCCAATTTTTATTCAAAACTACTGTATTTATCTTCATGATTCACCTCTTCACTTTATTTTCTAAAACTTAATGACTGCTACTTAAAAAAACCATGGACGCCACGCCCATACTAGGATGTGCGCTACGACTGCGATTGCAGTAAATCCGAGAAGACCTTGCACATAAAATGCATGGAATTCTTGAGCCTCTGCATCGGTAAGCCCAGATATAGATCTGTTTTCACTCATGATGAATACTCCTTAAGACTGACCTTACGGTCTTTTCTACATCACCCCTGTAGATTTGGGGACATGGCATGGTGGTGCCATATTCGGTTTGCCCTAACTGCAGGCTAATTGTTTGGTGTGTGCTCATGCGGTTTCCATCACACCTAACGATGTTTTTGATTTATTTACACAAGCAACCGTGACGCGCTCTAAATTTCCGCTGCGAGCCTCGCGCTCAGACATATCGCGCAGGCGTTTTGCAACCGAGATCTGGGTTAAAACAGGCTGACCGCTGATTAAGCGATTTAGTAATAATTGCGCCTCAACATCCCAAGGCATGGCATGAATAGCCGTTTGCAAACGAGCTGGAGTAGGATCAACCTTATCCATCTCCGTGCCCAAGGGGAGAATATGAAAGAGTGCATCAAATAGCGCATTGCATACTTCCTGAATCAAGTAGGCTGCGCCTGAGTAACCCATATAAGGCGTACCGGTATGCCGACGAATAATTGCTCCTGGGAAAGAAGCGGGAATGTAGCAGCAACGGGCATTCACCTCACTGGCATACATGCGCTCGTTGTAACTACCAAACAAAACGAGCGGTGTTTTCTTTTGTACTAAGTTGCGGATTTCAATGTTGTCTGTTTTTTGACCGGGCATACGTGAAACGGCAAAGTTACAAGGCAGGCCCATTTCAGTCTCTAAGAAATGACTTACGCCGCGTGTATAAGTTTCGTTCGCCACAATCGCAAAGCTCGCGGTTCCAAAAAAATCTTGGGTCACGGAGCGCCATAAGTCCCAAACTGGCTTAAGCGTCGTATTCTTTTCCATCGCTATAAATGGCTCTGGATCAAGGCCCGTTAATTCACCTAATTTACGCAAAAATGCCGTGGTCGAATGCATGCCTATTGGCGCTTGCAAATAAGGCCGCTCCAATGTTTCGCAGAGGAGGCGGCCAAATTCACGGTACATGCAAATATTGACATCGGAATCCGCCAGCTTTTCCACATCTGCTAAATGACTGCTGAGCGGAAACACCATATTGATTTGGGCGCCAATGCCTTCAACCAAGCGCTTTATTTCAGCAAGGTCGCTATATAGATTGAATGTGCCATAAGCAGGTCCAATGATATTTACCATTGGCTTTTCGCCGTCTTTTCGCGCTGGACGTGCTGGTATTTTCTTTAAACCATATTCAGTCCATAGCCAGTTCATTGCTCGGTTAGCGCACTGCCACTGATCTTCATCAATGGTTCTCGGTAAAAAGCGTTTAATTCCGGTTCCTTCTGGAGTAACGCCGCCGCCAATCATTTCAGCGATTGAGCCTGTCACTACCACTGCAGGCAAATCAGGATCAAGTACTTTATGCGCTCGCTTCATTGATTCTTCGGTACCTTCGCGGCCCAATTGTTCTTCAGCAAGGCCAGTCACCACAATAGGTAACTCATGGGGCGGTAAGGCATCGGTGTAATGTAATACCGATGTGACGGGGAGGTTTTCACAGCCAACCGGACCGTCAATGACAACCTGCAAACCTTTGATTGCAGTAAATACATAGACAGCGCCCCAGTAGCCGCCAGCACGGTCGTGGTCTAGTACTAGCATTAGCCCATCTCCTCTGCCTTGCGTTTCTTCTGCGCCTTTTCATTACGGCGGCGAGTCTCTGCCCGGAAGTCAGGGTAATCGACGGGTAAGGTATCCCATACACCAGCCGAGTAGCCTGTGCCAACACCTTCAAAGAAGTCTTTCATAACATCAAAACGCGCTTGATTTCCAAGGGCTGAATTAATTACTTGCGCAAGCGATCCGGCGCCAGCAGCGCCCATCAGCGGTCTTGCCGAAATTAAGTTGGTGAAATACAGCGACGGTATTGCTGCTTCTTTGGCTTTTTGCACAATTGGCGTTGTGCCAATTACTAAGTCTGGCTTAAATTCATGCATCGCGGCTTCGTCTTGCTCTAGCGAAGCTCTGTACTGCACATGCACTCCGCGCGATTCCAGCCAGTCTTGATCTGCACTGCTCCAGATGGTTTTGGGACATGCCGTACCGACGTACTTCACTTCGGCACCGCTTTCAATTAATAAACGTGCTACCAAGAGCTCTGAACCCTCATAGCCGCTCATCGTAATCCGGCCTTTAATTGGCTTGGCCGCTAATGCCGCCTTAATCATGGGTAAGAATTTATCTTTTGATTCACCAACCTTCGCTTTTGGAATACCGCAGGCCTCACCAATCGAATCAAGCCAGGCTTCCGTACCCTCATAGCCAATTGGCGCCGAGCCCACAATTTTTCTGCCGGCGGCTTCAAACTCGCGAATACTAGCCGTATAAAAAGGATGGATCGCAGCCACTACTTTTGAGTCCAATGCTTGATAGAGTTCGCGCCATTCACGCGTTGGCACAACCGGACCCACTGCCAATCCCATAGGCTCGAGCATCATGCCAATTCCAACAGGGTCAACCGGGAACATTTCACCCAACAATGTGATGGTGGGCTTATCCGATATGCCGTTGCGTGGTGCCGATACAGGGCCCGACTCTGCCTCGCCCCGTGCGTAACGCAACATGGCACTAGCTAGCACGTCTTTTGCTTCTGCATGGGTTGGCACGCCGAATCCAGGCACATCAATACCGATGATGCGAACGCCATTGATTTCTTTTGGTAAGAGTTGCAATGGCACGCCACTGGCCGTTGGCACGCAGAGGTTAATAATCACAATGGCGTCATACAGCTCTGGATTGGCTTCTTTGTAAACGGCATCACGAATGTCTTCAAACAGCTTGCCCGTTACCAGGCTCTCCGAATTAAATGGTACATACCCCACGCTACGGCGTGCGCCATAAAAATGGGAAGTAAAGGTCAGTCCATAAACGCAGCATGCCGATCCCGAAAGGATGGTTGCCGTCCGGCGCATGCGTAATCCAACCCGCAACGATCCAAAAGCGGGGCACATGCTTTGCGGCTGATCGTGCGGCCCTTTTGGATAATCTTTGGCGTACTGACCCAAAATCTCGCTTTTGTTCGATGCCTTTGCAGCAGCCAATAATTTTTCTGAGCCAGAATGGCAGCCCAAACCGTCTTGGGTCAAGGCCGCATTCTGAATGGGAATTATTTTGGATTGGCTCATGGTGTTGATCTTTAGACTTTGTCGTAGATCACTTCAAGGGTTGGCTTAATGACTTCATCCTTGCCAACCATATCGAAAATAGTGGCAGGCTCGAGCACTACATTGCGCCCAACTTGGTCTGCAGAAAACAAGCCAAGCAAGTCATCCGAAGTCATGGGCTTAGGCCGCACAGGTGGCGCTTCTGCAACATTTAAAGCCAGCTCTTCAAAGACCGATGCCCACTGGCTATCGGGCTTACCGATAATTTCGTAACTGGCGCTCTTGCGGCGAATGTCTTCATTTGCAGGGATTGCGGACAGAACGGGGATGCCTACTTTTTCTGCAAAGGCTTTTGCCTCGCCGGTACCATCGTCTTTATTAATCACCATGCCAGCTACGCCGACATTACCGCCTAGCTTGCGGAAATACTCCACTGCTGAGCAAACGTTATTGGCAACGTAGAGTGACTGCAAGTCATTACTTGCAACCACAATTACTTTTTGGCACATATCGCGAGCAATTGGTAAACCGAATCCGCCGCAGACCACATCGCCCAAAAAGTCGAGCAAGACGTAATCAAAACCCCAATCATGAAAGCCCAACTTTTCGAGGGTTTCAAAACCGTGGATGATTCCGCGTCCACCACAACCACGGCCGACTTCAGGTCCGCCTAACTCCATTGCAAAAACACCATCGCGCTTAAAGCAAACATCGCCAATTTTGACTTCTTCGCCAGCTAATTTTTTCTTCGATGAGGTTTCAATAATGGTGGGGCAGGCTTTGCCGCCAAAGAGTAAAGAGGTGGTATCGCTCTTGGGGTCGCAACCAATCAGCAATACTTTTTTACCTTGCTGCGCCATCATGTACGACAAATTAGCTAAGGTAAAACTTTTACCGATTCCGCCTTTACCGTAAATCGCAATAATCTGTGTTTTTTTCGTCACTTCGCCGGTGTGCACTGGGTCTGGCTCCACCGCGGCTTCTTTTTTTAAGTTCGTAAACTGAATGGTAATTTCTTTTGGGTTTACTGGGGCGTTCATAGTTCACTTCTCCAATCCACAATCATTTTTAAACAGCGGGCATCTTCAAACGCTGTCCGGTAGACATCATCGATTTGGGCTGATGAGCGATGGTGTGTAATCAAGTCATCCAAACTCAGAAGACCTGCATCAATGCAATTCTTTACGGCACTTAAATCACTTGGATCCCATTGGGATGCAATTCGCAACTTCGCTTCGCGCATAAATGCTGGCGCAAATTGAAATGCGATATCGTTGTCATAGAAGCCGGCGAGAATAATTTCACCGCCATGCTTGAGCCGTGAAATTAATTGGTTTAAGACCTGCGCTTGGCCACTAGCATCACAAATGCGTGCATAGTCTTTTTTAGCATCGCTATCGGGATGAATTACTTGATATCCTTTTGCGCCACTCATTCGGTCGGCATTGACTTCCCAGACCACCGGTTGGTGTCCCAACATCACCGCTATGCGCGCAATTAAGCGCCCCACCACGCCATGTCCAATAATTAAGTCGGGTTGCTTATGTACATTGCCCTGCGTCACGTGGTACGCCGTAGCAGCGAGCGCAAGTAGCACACCTTCTCTACCAATTTGCTCTGATAAGGTTGTGACACGGGATGAAGGGACAACTACGTGGGATGCAGCGCCTCCAAATAGTCCCTTCACATCGCCAAAACATTTTGCGCCGGGTACAAATACGCGCTGCCCGACTGGAATGGTAGCTTTGGGGCCTGCTTCGATTACCCTGCCGACGGACTCATATCCAGGAACGAGGGGGTAGCCCATGCCTGGAAAGTGGGGCATCGTGCCGTTCCACAGTAACTTTTCAGTACCGGTACTAATACCGCTCCATTCGATTTCAACTACGACGTCATCTGGCTTAGGCTCATCGAGCACAAGCCTGCTGAGTTTGAGCTCTTTGGGAGACTCAATGACAACCGCTGTGGAATGGATGGTGCTCATATGTAATATTTTATTTACTTTTCTTTATGTAAACTAATTTATACACAATTTCACGTTCTAACATCAGTATTTACCCTTAAATTACCGTCTAGCCAGCACGATTTGCGTATTAATTGGCATTTTGGTTGCCACGGTTTGAACGGATTTAAACCCTACTTTTTTCAGTAAATTACTGATTTCATTGATCGTTCTTGGTCTTCCTCGGCCCATAGCTAATAAATAAAAGCCAAAATAGGCGTGGCCCATCGCCTCCGCGTCTGGCGCATCCGCCATGGGCTCTGCAATTAATAGTGTTCCGTTGATAGGCAATGCCGAATAAATTGACTGAAGTAAGGTCAAAACGCGCTCATCATCGTGGTCAAAAATCACGCGCACCAGGGTAATCAAATCGGCGCCGGTAGGCAGTGCGTCGATAAAGAAATTACCACCGTGGGTCTGAATTTCCCGTGTTGTTGGGTTTGATCCCAGTTGCTGTGCCGCCAGTTGCGCCACTCCTGGCAGATCAAACAGCATTTTTTTAAGCTGTGGACTACCCTCATGCACGCACTTTAAAAATGTTCCTTGGCCTCCGCCGACATCGAGCATGCACTGATGCTTACTGAAGTTGTAGGCATCGACGATCTCATCGGCAACCAAAGGTAACGATGCCGACATCAGCGCGGAGTATTCAGCTACGCTCTCTTGATTTTTGAGTGAAGCCTGATCTTCGTCCTTATCCGAAACGTAAGGCCAATATTTTCCTAAGTTGCGCTCAACCATGGAGCCAGATAAGAGCGCGAGCGGATCGCGCATGTCGGCATAAAAAGCAGTGTGGTGCTCCACCATCGCTGCGATGGCATCGTTACCAACCAAAGGAGAGCCGAGCGTACCTAAACCATAACGCTCTTCAGAGCGTCGCTCTAGCAAGCGAATTGCCACTGCCGCATCCACTAATGTTTGCAATCCCTTCATTGGAAAATGCGTTACGCGACTCAGCTCTTCCAGGCTTAGTGGGCCATTTTTTAAAAGATTAAATACATTTAGTCGTACACACGCCAATAGGATTTGTGAATACACAAATCCAGACATCACATCAAATAAATTACTGGCGCGGGAACGCGAGATGGAACGAAAAATCGGAAGGCTTGCAGCAAGGCGTTGAAAGCGTTTTGTTGCAATCAACTGATCGCGCAGTATTAACACGCGATCCCAAAAACCATACTCAGGCTTTAATGGCAATTGCGTATGCGTTGTAACTGTTTCATTTGCAACGGAGGGCATGTGTGCCTTAGGCGCCTTTAAGCAGCCATACGACTAATACCAGCCGTAATCAAGCGCGCATCTTTTTCAAACCACGCCGCTGGCAACAGGCGCTCAGCCTCATGAGCAACCAGCATCTTTAATGCCGCATCACCTTTGCAATTGGGTATCGAGGCAATTGCTTTAGAAACGAGTTCATCGAAGTATTGAACTGCGCCACCGAGTCCAAGCTCACGTGCCGAACTTGGTCGATTGTGTTCCTCATCTTGCCCAGCAGGTTTACCTAACATTTGCGTATCGCCCAAGACATCGCGAATGTCATCGGCCACTTGATATGCCTCACCAAGCCACTCGCCTAGTGCGCGCCACGTATCGGCATCGGAGCCGGCTGCTTGTGCGCCACACGCTGTTGCTGCGGCAAACAATGCTCCTGTTTTTGCGCGTTGATAGTCGCCGAGGATGGCTTGTGGTTCGCATTCCCAGGCTTGTCCTGCAATGATTCCGTGTGGCGCTCCAACGCCGGCTGAGATGGTTTTAATTAAAGGTGCAATGCGATTTGCAGAATGGCGCGCCGCCAATGCCACCACTTGATATGCCATAACGATTAAGGCATCACCTGATAGCACTGCTAAGCGTTCGCCATATTGGCGATGAACCGATGGCACGCCCCGGCGCAACTCGGCATTATCAAAGCACGGCAAATCATCGTGAACCAACGATGCGCAATGGAGCAACTCAATTGCAATCGCAGCTGCCATCGACAGTGCAGGATCATCATCACCGCAGGCATGTGCAACCGCCAAGGTGAGTTGTGGACGGATACGTGCGCCCCCTGGAAATACCGCATGGCGCATAGCTGCGCTCAATAACTTGGGGCCAGCATCGGATTCGTGGCGCGCCAATGCAGTCTCTAATGCGCGATTGATATGCTTGATTGGTGACATAAGGCACACTCCCGAGGATGAATCGTCTAAATGCATCGACGATTTGTGATGTAAATATTTAATTACTTGCTAATATGTAAAAAAATATAGACACTCTTATCCTTACTGTCAACCTATGAAACCCTTAGAGCTGTCATGAACGGACCTAAATTACCCGTATTTCGCCCATATTGCCTAAAAATTAGGCAATTTACCCCATTTCAGCTCAAACTAAGGCCATGACGCAGGCCTCCATCGACCGAATTCCGCAAAACTGGCCCCTGCGCGAGCTTAGTACCTCCATTTCTGCTGGCCAAATGGAATGGCACGTGCAAATGACTGGTTCTCGCCTTACCCCAGAAGGAACAGCAAAGCCAATTGCCTTATTGCTCCACGGCACCGGCTCCTCAGCCCACTCTTGGGCAGAATTACTGCCTGTATTGGCTAAAACGCATTGGGTGATTGCGCCTGACCTGCCGGGTCATGGCTTCACGATCAGTCGCCAATTCGAACAACTCTCTTTAATACTAATCACGCACAAGCTAGCAGAATTATTGCGTGCATTAGGAGTAGAACAAATCGACAGTATTGTTGGTCACTCCGCCGGTGCCACCCTCGGCATGCAATACAGCCTACTTTATCCAGCACCTAAACGCATCCTTGGTCTAAATCCATCGCTCGTGAGCCTACCGAGCTTCTACCACTCCTTTTTAGCGCCGCTAATTAATCCAATTGCGACCTCGTCTTTTGTTTCATCGATGATTGCAGATTTATTGCCATTCACCTCTATGATCGATAAGTTGCTGGACTCTACCAATTCCAAACTCAATGGCATTCAGCGTGAGCGATACAAATTGTTGTTCAAACAAAAAAATCACATCAATGGCTCGCTCAATTTCATGGCAGCAACCGATATTCCCAACTTACTTGCGCATGCGAATGAAATCACTTCAGAGTTAACATTCTTGGTAGCCAATCAGGATAGCTGGGTACAAAAAGAAGAGTTACTTGCTGTGATCCATCGCTACTTTCCACGGTCTACTGTGATACAAAAAGACGGTGGCCATTTGTTTCATGAGGCGAATCCGGATACGGCTTTAGCCCTGATTCAATCGGTAATCAATTAGGCACAGCCCAGTTCCAATTAATACATACCAAAGAAAGTAAAATCACATGGACTCGATTACGCTCTATGCCATTGCCGGAATTATTATTTTGGCTGGCTTAGGCCTTTTCATGAATGCCTTCATCAAAGGCAATAAAACCTTAAAAAAATTATCTTCTAAGAAAAGAAGGTGAGGTGATGGCTTAGGGAATATCCTCGTAAATCACTGCCGCGCTAAATAGGCAGCGCGTTGTGAAATGGCTTTACCCGAATTGATATAAGGCAGTGGCAAATACTGCGCAGCCATTTCCTTGGCAAGCGCTTCTGCTAATACTTGCGGTGCACTAGCGGTATCAATAAATAAGATGGCATGCCCCGCTGCACGTAACTGCCGTGCGGTATGCAAAGCATCTTGGTGCGCACGCTCGCGGCCTCCAACCCCTTCTAATGTGACATTGGCTACGCCATCGGTCATCACCACAATCAAGGGCGTCATGCCTTTACGGCGGATCGATAAAGCCATCTCATTCACCGCAGCAAAACCAGTTGCCAAGGGGGTTCCGCCGCCGCCAGGCAAAGACGCTAAATTGCGCTTGGCACGAACTAAGGATCGCGTCGGCGGCAATACTACGTCTGCGGAGCGGCCACGCAAGGCAATCATTGCAACCTCATCGCGCCGAATGTAGCAATCCGCAAGCAATTGCTCCACCGCACCTTTAGCCTCAGCCAAGCGCTGCGTCGCTGAAGACCCCGATGCATCCACAAGAAAAACGGTCACCACCCCTTGGCGCTGCTGATACCGTTTAACGTGCAAATCATCTGCACGGATCTGAATGCGACTGCGTTGATTATTCGCAGAGGAGAGTTTTACCTTAGATTCTGCTTGACGCATGGTTTGCCAAGGAACGGCAGCACGAATGGTTTTCAGTAAGTCCAAGCGCTTCCCGCCCTTAGGTAATCCACGCCATGACTCTGCTGGACGCCCTGAGTTTGCATTCTTTTGCAATTGACCAAATTGGCCTTTCGAACCATGCTTGCTGTTCGCACGCCCTAATTCAGTATTTAGCTGAGCCAATGCATTTGCCGGAATGCCCGCCTTTATGGCTTCAATCAGCAACTCCTCCAAATCATCCGCGCTGGGCTGTTCGATGTTTTCTTTAGGCTCATTTGCATCTGTATCACTATCACCGTTTTGATTACGGATATCCTGTTCTTGTGGGGCCTGCTCTTCATTGGGTAGCTCTGCGTCATCAGCAGACTCATCCGGCTCCTGCTCCTCTCGGCTACTCGGCATCCGGGTAGCACGGTGGGTTAATACCAAACGCGCTGCGTCGACTACCTCATCCTCCGTGACGGCGTTTTGATTTCGTAATGCTGCCATGGCTTTCGCAGCTCGAACTGCAAAAAGGCCGGCCCGGATGGAGTCAACCCCAAATGCAGCGGCCGATTGCAATAAGGATTCAATATAGCTGGCATCGCATTCAATCTCAGGCAGCCGCTTTTTTGCTTCCGCGATAACTGTTGGAGTGATTTCAAGGGAATCAGTACAGTCATTCAAACCAAGCTGATCAAGGCGTACTTCAAATGCCATGTGCTCTGCCAAACGTGGGTGCATTGATTCATCTGGCGCTATGCCCTCATCAAATGCAATCATGCCAAATGCACAGGGGGTTAGTTCAGATGTTTGCTGTGGATGCCGCACCTCGCCGCGATCAACTACTTGCAGGATGTGCGCAATCGTATGCGGTGATATGCGTTCAGCCATTGGGAGCACAATAAAACCACCATGGCTTTTTGCTAATAATCCAGTGCTGTATACGGGCTTACCGTACTGTAGAGTTGCGTCTAGATCGAGTCCGCCGAGTAATTGCTCATCTTGTATTTGAAGGGGAATTTTTTGAAAATGCGCGCCTGGGGCAATCTGCATCTCTAAAAATGCGAACCATGCATCCCTAATAGGGCCAAACTGACTCTTAACGCAAATGCCGCCTAAGCCATGGGGATCAATTGCCAATAATGCTGCAGTCGTCTGTGCATCAAACCAAGCAGATTGACCGCGTTGTGTGGTCATGGCGCGTTAGAAAAAATCGGCCAATACGCGCTCGACTCGCGTTGTAGAACTACTGTCGTCCAATGGATTGCGTCGCAAACGGTGGCGCAATGCCAGTGGCGCTAATCGTTTTAGGTGTTCAGCCGTTGCTTTGCGTGCGCCATCAAAAGCAGCAAGCGCGCGCATACCGCGCATTAAGGTTAATTCACCGCGCAGTCCATCGGTTCCTAGCTGAGCGCATAGCTTAGTTGCAAGCGTTAGCACATCATCGCCAACCGTGACCTTTGCTAAGCGCTTACGCGAGCTGAGAATTTTTTCTTTAAACTCGATTTCGCTGTCCTCGTATTGCGCCAAAAAGCCAACCGGGTCGCGCTCAAATGCATCGCGGCGCTTAATGATGTCGATGCGCTGCGCTAGGTCTTGTGGAGTTTTAACTTCAACCGATAAGCCAAATCGATCGAGCATTTGTGGACGTAACTCACCCTCTTCTGGATTGCCACTACCGATCAACACAAAGCGTGCAGGATGGCGAATACTTAAACCCTCGCGCTCAACCACGTTTTCTCCAGAAGCGGACACATCAATCAGTAAATCAACTAAGTGGTCTTCTAATAAGTTCACTTCATCAATGTACAAATAGCCGCGATTGGCCTTGGCCAGCAAACCGGGTTCAAATACTTTAATACCTTGAGATAGGGCTTTTTCAATATCAAGCGCACCTACAACCCGATCTTCCGTCGCACCCAGCGGCATATCCACTACAGGAACGGGCACCGAATCGGTCTTTAATTTATCGCCGGCCGCCTTGCGTGCTTCACAGACAAAACAGAGGATCGGAGCGCTGGGATCGCAGTGATAGGAGCATCCTGCAATCACTTTCATCGGCGGCAAGAGTGCTGCCAATGAACGAATCGTGGTTGACTTACCAGTGCCACGATCACCAAAGATCAGTACGCCGCCAATACTGGGCTCAATGGTGGAGAGGGCAATTGCCAGCTTCATCTCATCTTGAGCAACGATTGCAGTAAACGGGAAATTAAGAGCCATCTCAATTCAATTTAAGTAATAGACCCTAAAAGAATACTACGAATGAGGGCCAGCCCTCTACTGAATCGGAATTAGGATCTCGTTACGCCGCATCCACGGAATACTCCAAGGTGGGTTGTAACGGGCTAGGCGAGGGTTGCCCAATGGAAGCGCATTTCTTGATTTAATCCAGGCTATCAGTTCAGCTGTTTTTGCTTGCACTTTATCGTCACCAACAAATCCAGTAAATCGAATCACGGCTAGTTTTTGAGGTCCTATGGCTAGTAATTTCACTTGGGGGTTGTTTGGCTTAGGCAGGGTATCCATGGTGTACTGCTTTGGCATAACAAATTGAATTAACCAGGTTTTTTGATCGCCCTTACCTTCGGCTATCACCGGCACAGTCATGGCAATCTTTTCTGGGGCTGGTTCAGCCAGATTGACTCCGCCATCGCGTACCGCAATATTGTTACCAAAAATGTAATTGGCAATCAA
>CAWUTW010000008.1:0-8424 GCA_963925585.1 uncultured Polynucleobacter sp.
CGTGCGGGGCTATGCTCCAGGATCCCTCGGCCCAGTGTTTTTCAACAACAATACAGGCCGGTTTCAGCCTACTGGCGGGCAGTCTAAAATCGTCACCAATGTGGAATATACCTTCCCAGTGCCTGGTTCTGGGGTCGATAAAACCCTGCGTTTATTTACCTTTGTGGATGGCGGTAATGCCTTCGGTGAGAACATTAATTTAGTTCTGCGATATTCTTACGGCTTGGGTTTATCATGGATATCACCGTTGGGCCCCCTGAAGTTTAGTTATGGCCTTCCTGTGAATGCCTTACCAACCGATAATATTCAGCGTTTGCAGTTCCAAGTTGGTACTGCGTTTTAATTGTAAGGAACGACTTATGAAGCATCAAAACTCCATTCAGTGGGCCAAGCGCAGTTTGGTTGCCCTTATTTCTGCTGGCATGCTTGCCCCAGTCATGGCCCAGGATGCTGGAAATCGGGTCGCTGTAGTGAATTCGGAAAAGGTCTTTAATGAGTCCAACTTGGCCAAGGCCATGCAAACGAAATTGCAAAATGAGTTCACCAAGCGTCAGAATGAGTTGCGTGACAGCGCACAAAAAATTAAATTGGCTGCTGAAAAGTTAGACCGAGATGCGGCAGTGATGTCTGAGGCGGAGCGCATTCGCCGTCAGCGCGAGCTAGCCGATCAAGACCGTGAATTGCAGCGCAAGCAGCGTGAATTTACGGAAGATCTAAATCAGCGTACCTTTGAGGAGCGCGCCAAGATTGCAGAGCGGGCTAACCTTGTGCTCAAGCAAATTGCTGAGCAACGCAAAATTGACGTCATCGTACAAGAGGCGGCTTACGTTAGTCCTCGCGCCGATATCACTGACGATGTCATCAAGGCCCTCAATAGCCTGAAGTAAGTTATGCCCATTGCCATCGAGCTGGCCAATCAATTTCAAGTCAGCTTGGTGGGTGATGGATCCATATTGTTGGATTCCTTAGCCCCACTAGAGCGAGCTACAGCGCGGCAAATCTCCTTTTTATCCAATCCCTTATACCGTCAGCAGGCTGTTGATAGCGCTGCGGGTGCATTGATTGTTGGTCAGGATGATTTCGATTACTTGCAAACGGCTTCTGTGGCATCTAAATCAGGCCGAATTTACTTTTTGTCCCGCAATCCCTACGCGACGTTTGCGCGGATGGCCCAGTATTTTGCGGCGCAAAAGTCAAATCAGCGCCAGCCTGGCGTTCATCCTCTGGCTGCAATTGATCCGAGTGCGACAGTGCCAGCATCCTGCCATATTGGGCCCTTCGTACATATCGCTCAAGGGGCTGTGCTCGGCGAACGCGTCTCGATCATGGCCAATGCAACGGTGGCAGCTGGAGTGCGGATCGGTGACGACACCCTTATTTATCCATCGGTATCAATTTACGCCGATTGTGACATCGGACAACGTTGCATCATTCACAGCGGGGCTGTGATTGGAGCGGATGGTTTTGGCTTTGCGCCCGACTTTAATGCCAGTGGTGGTGAATGGGTGAAGATTCCGCAGACGGGCAGTGTTCTGATTGGGGATGATGTGGAAATTGGTGCGTCCACCTCCATTGACCGTGGCGCAATGAGTAATACCGTAATTGGCTCTGGCTGCAAAATCGACAATCAAGTCCAAATTGGCCATAACGCAGTGATCGGTGTGTGCACCGTGATTGCAGGGTGTGCAGGTATCTCCGGGAGCACTACCATTGGCAACTATTGCGTCATTGGCGGTTACGCTAATTTTGCTGGGCATTTAACCATTGCCGACCGTACTACCGTTTCGGGTGGAACTTCCATTATTCGCTCCATTACCGAGCCAGGACAACACTTTACGGGCGTTTACCCATCCATGCCGCATGCCGCGTGGGAGAAAAACTCGGCGATAGCGCGCGGTCTAGATAAAATACGGCAACGCTTGCGCCTTTTAGAGAAAACGAAGTCTGGCTCGAACTAAGGTAACTTAGTCTGCCAATTGATCCATCACTTAACTTAGCCTTTTTATTGGATTGCAACCATGAGCAACGCCGTTTCCATCGACATTAACCAGATTCTGAAGCTTCTTCCGCACCGGTATCCCTTCTTGCTGGTTGATCGTGTTTTGGAGATAAGCCCACGCGTTAGCATTAAGGCATTAAAAAATGTCACGATGAATGAACCCTTCTTTCAGGGGCACTTCCCAGATTTTCCGGTCATGCCAGGTGTATTGATTATTGAGGCTTTAGCCCAAACCGCGGCATTGCTAACTTTTTCTGAGGCGAAGGCAGAAAACGCGGTCTATTACTTTGCCGGCATCGATGGTGCGCGTTTCAAAAAGCCAGTGTTGCCTGGCGATCAACTCATTATGACGGCCATACTCGAGCGCGAAAAGGCGGGCATCTATAAGTTTCAAGTAAAGGCAACGGTGAACGATGAGCTGGCAGCAGAGGCGAACATTACCTGTGCCGTTCGGACTAAAGGCGCGTAATGAGCCAGATTCATGCCACTGCGATTGTTGATAGTAAAGCCCAGTTAGCCAGTGATGTGGTGGTAGGGCCTTATTCGGTCATTGGCCCACACGTGCAAATTGACGCAGGCAGCAAAATTGGCTCGCATACCGTGATTGAGGGCCACACGACCTTGGGCATTGAAAATACCATTGCCCATTTTGCTGCGATCGGCGGCGCGCCGCAGGACATGAAATACCGCGGTGAACCAACTCGCTTGCAGATCGGCGATCGCAATACCATTCGGGAGTTCACCACCATTCATACTGGTACGGCTCAAGACGACGGTATTACGCAGTTGGGTAATGACAATTGGATTATGGCGTATGTGCACATTGCACACGATTGCAAGATTGGTAATAACACCATTTTTTCGAGCAATGCGCAGATTGCGGGTCATGTGCAAGTGCAAGACTGGGCCATTATGGGTGGCATGTCGGGCGTACATCAATTTGTTCGTATTGGTCAGCATGCGATGCTAGGCGGCGCTTCAGCCTTGGTGCAAGACATCCCGCCATTTGTGATTGCTGCGGGAGATAAAGCATCGCCCCATGGAATTAATGTCGAGGGCCTCAAGCGCCGTGGTTTTTCACCGGAAACCATTGCCGCTCTGCGTCAAGCATACAAAATACTTTACAAGGATGGCCTGAGTTTTGAAGATGCCAAAGTAGCGATTCAAAAAATGGTTCATGAGAGCAGTAGCGATGCAGCCACCGCTCAAAAATTGACTGAGTTTCATGACTTTATAGCCGCCTCGACGCGCGGTATTATTCGCTAGGATTGCATTGCCTAAGTTAGCCTGCGTTGCCGGTGAGCCCTCGGGCGATCTATTGGCTGCACCTGTATTGCATGCGCTTAATCAGATACCGGAGATGGCTAGTCTTTCTGCCTATGGCGTAGGCGGACCCTTAATGCAGGCGGAAGGATTTGATTCGCGCTGGCCAATGGAGACGTTAAGTGTGCGCGGGTACGTTGAGGCTTTGACCCAGCTTCCCGCTATTTTGCGTCTGCGTAAAGATCTTCTGAATACCTTCATTCATTCAGACCGCCCTGATGTGTATCTGGGTATTGATGCGCCTGATTTTAATTTGGGGGTAGAGCTAAAGCTACGCGCCGCGGGTATTCCGACGATGCATTTTGTTTCGCCATCCATTTGGGCTTGGCGCGGCGGCCGGATTAAAAAAATCAAGCAGGCGGTTGATCGTATGCTCTGCATCTTTCCATTTGAGACCGAGATATATGCCCGCGCCGGTATCGCCGCAAGTTACGTTGGTCATCCGCTGGCAAGCACCATTCCGATGGAAACAGATGTAAAGAGCGCGCGCGATCGATTGAGTATGTTTCCTGTGATAAAAAATACGGGATTGCAACGGGCTGATTTTGACGGGTGTGTGATTGCTGTTTTGCCGGGTAGCCGCGGCTCTGAAATTGAATTCATTGCCCCTGTTTTTTTTGAAGCGATGGGTTTAATTGCCAGTCGCCTGCAAGGGCAGTCCCTCCAATTTACAATCCCGGTCGCTACACCCCGTCTTCGACCTGCCCTAGAAAACCTAGTTGCACGGACGCGAATGCAACACCCAGATATCCAGATTCACCTGATTGATGGGGATGCCGATACGATCTTGGAGGCTGCCGATGTAGTGCTGATTGCCAGCGGTACAGCAACTTTGCAGGCGGCGCTTTGGAAAAAACCGATGGTGATCTCGTATAAGGTGCCGTGGCTTACTGCGCAAATCATGAAGCGCCAGGGTTACTTGCCCTATGTCGGCTTACCCAATATTTTGGCAGGTGAGTTCGTCGTTCCTGAATTGCTGCAAGACGATGCAACACCCCAAAATTTGGCCAATGCCATTTTGCACTGGCTGGATAAGCCGCTTGAGGTAGCCCACCTAAAAGAACGCTTTTCTGTTCTGCAAGAGCTTCTGCGCAAACCAACGGGCTTGCTGGTAGCCCAAGCGATTACTCAAACCATGAGCGAGTCGCGCAGATGAGCGAGGCGATTTGGATCTGCGGTGTGGATGAGGCTGGACGCGGCCCCTTGGTTGGCGCAGTAGTTGCGGGCGCAGTTGTACTCGACCCACTCAATCCGATTTCAGGGCTCAAAGATTCGAAGCGCTTAACGCCTGCGCGGCGCGAAGCCTTGTATGCCGAAATCGTACTCAAAGCAAGCGCTTGGGGCGTGGGTGAGGCTAGTCCACTCGAAATTGATCAGATCAATATTTTGCAGGCCACCATGCTGGCAATGCAAAGGGCAGTGGACGATTTGTGCACGCGCCTCGGGCGCTGGCCCGATAAGGTGCTAATCGATGGCAATCGTTGTCCGAGTTTGCCCATCCCAGCAGAGGCGATTGTCAAAGGTGATAGTAAAGAGCCGGCGATTTCTGCAGCATCGATCGTGGCTAAGGTCACGCGAGACCGGCAAATGGCAGGTTTACACACGCGCTATCCGGAATATGGGTTTTTGCAACACATGGGTTATCCCACACCCGTTCATCTGGCCGCACTGCGTCAATTGGGCGCATGTCCTGAGCACCGCCGTAGTTTTTCTCCGGTGCGTGCGGTACTGGATCAGGCTGCGGCATGACCGACTTTATTTCCTCACGCGACAATCCTTTATTTAAAGAATTAAAGGCACTTCAGGCAACGGGATCCAAAGGACAAAAAGCACGCCTGAGTTCAGGGCGCGTTTTATTAGAGGGTATTCACATCGTGCAAGCCTGGGTGTCTGACCCCGCTCTTGGTGTGTTGATTACATCGGATGTTGGGATTGCCAATCCGGAAATTGATACCCTGATTCGCGAGCATTGTGCTGCCTGCCCGGATACGCGGGTTATTCATCTCGATGCTGGTTTGTGGGGTGAACTCAGCGAGCTTGCCAATGCCCCTCAGGTTGCAGGCCTGCTTTCCTTACCAGAACCCCCCACACGGATCAATCCCTCAAATCGGGATGTGATCACTGGCGATGTACTGGTGCTCGATCGGATTCAGGATGCGGGCAATGTGGGGGCCATGCTGAGAACGGCGGCCGCTGCTGGTTTTGTTGATGTCGTTGCGATTAGTGGCTGCGCCCACCTCTGGTCAAGCAAGGTATTGCGTGCCGGCATGGGTGCGCATCGCAATTTACGTTTGCACGAAGGTTGGTCGACGGAGCAGGCAATTGAGCGCATTACTGCCCCATTCATTTTGGCCAGTGCTGATGGTAAAACGTCCCTTTACATACTGGGTCAGCAATTACGTCAGCCCGTTGCTTGGGTTTTTGGCAGCGAAGGGCAGGGCATAAGCCATGATTTTTTAATGCACGGTAAGGCTGTATCAATCCCAATGCATTCCCAAGTGGAATCGCTAAATGTGGCTACTGCCGCAGCGGTGTGTTTGTTTGAAACCGTGCGCGTTCGCACAATTAGCTAAATAAGCAAAGGCAGTTGCAACTACCCTAAGATAGTTTTGTCCGAGCGTATGGTTTGCAATACCGTGGTGGCGATTTCTTCGATGGACTTGCTTGTGGTTAAAACCCATGGTATCGACATACGGCGCATCATTGCCGTTGCTTCATTGATTTCATAACGGCAATTTTCTAATTTAGCGTAGTTACTTCCAGGCCGACGTTCATTGCGAATTTCAGAAAGCCGCTCGGGATCAATCATCAGTCCAAAAATCTTGGAGCGGTGGGTAATTAAATCCTTGGGCAATTGGCCGCGCTCGAAATCTTCAGGAATTAAGGGATAGTTAGCAGCCTTCAGCCCATACTGCATGGCGAGGTAAAGGCTGGTGGGCGTTTTACCAACCCGCGAGACCCCAACTAAAATAACATCGGCATCGGCCAAGTTTTGATTGGACTGACCATCATCGTGTGCTAGCGAGTAGTTGATGGCTTCAATGCGGTTTTTATAGGCTGCGGTATCGGCATTGTGGTGCAAACGATTCATGGCATGGGTCGACTTGAGACCCAGAGCCTGCTCTAATGGGGCAACGAATGTCTGGAACATATCTAGGACCAAGCCTTGGGCTTTAGAGACAATGCCGTTAAGCTCAGTATTGACTAGAGTGGTGAAGACAATCGGTTGGACTTGGTCGCGCTGAAATGCCTCATTAATTGTTTGTACCGCTACAAGTGCCTTCTCTACGCTATCGGTAAATGGAATACGGATCAGCTTAAAAGTAAGTTCAAATTGAGCCAAAATCGACTGGCTGAAGTTCTCGGCCGTGATTCCGGTGCCGTCAGACACAATAAACACAATGCGGGTAATGTTGGACATGGTTTTTGATTGGAAATGGAAGGCCTAGCACTACAATGGTCTTATATAAGTATGCCGTATTTAGTCGGCTGCAGCACCGGTTTCCTTATCTTTAGAGAGTATTTATGTCCAACCCAAAACACCAAGACGCTTACGTTTTACCTTTTGAAGAACTCCGTATGACCGACGTTGAGTCGGTTGGTGGCAAAAACGCCTCCCTCGGCGAAATGATTTCCCAGCTTGCCTCTGCCGGAGTTCGTGTGCCCACCGGTTTTGCTACTACCTCACTGGCATTTCGGGACTTTTTGGCCCACAACACCCTCACCGAGCGCATCCAGCAGCGTTTAGTCAATTTAAACATTGATGATGTGCGTGCCTTGGCAGAAGCTGGTGCAGAGATCCGTGGCTGGATTGAAACTGCTCCGCTGCAACTCCGATTAGAGCAAGAAATTCGGACTGCGTTTGCCAAGTTGGATGATTCGGGCAACGGTTCATTTGCGGTTCGCTCCTCTGCAACCGCAGAAGACTTGCCGGACGCCTCGTTTGCTGGTCAACAAGAAACCTTTCTGAATGTCGAAGGCATTGACGATGTTCTGAAAACCATTCGCGAAGTTTTTGCCTCACTGTACAACGATCGGGCGATTTCCTATCGGGTGCATAAAGGTTTTGCTCATGCAGAGGTCGCCCTTTCTGCAGGAATTCAGCGCATGGTGCGTTCTGATTTAGGTGCGGCGGGCGTGATGTTTACCCTGGATACGGAATCGGGTTTTAAGGATGTTGTTTTCATTACGTCGAGTTACGGACTGGGTGAGACGGTAGTGCAAGGCGCTGTCAATCCAGACGAGTTTTATGTCTTTAAAACGACCTTGGCTCAAGGTAAAAAAGCCATCATTCGCCGCTCACTGGGTTCAAAGCTAATCCAGATGCAATTTGCACCCGCAGGTTCTGCAGAGCGCGTGGTCACGGTAGATGTTGCTCCAGAAATGCGTAACCGCTTTTCGTTGGAAGATGCAGACATTATCGAACTGGCCAAGTTTGCTGTCATTATCGAAAATCACTACGCTCGTCCAATGGACATCGAGTGGGGCAAGGACGGCAAGGATGGCCGTATCTATATTCTGCAGGCCCGCCCTGAAACCGTAAAGAGTCAGGCAGCAGGGCAGATCGAGATGCGCTACAAGCTCAAAGGCAACTCCACCGTTTTGGTGAAGGGGCGCGCGATTGGTCAGAAGATTGGCGCCGGTCCTGTGCGCATCATTCGTGACCCAAGCGAGATGGATCGGGTGCAGCCAGGAGACGTATTGGTAGCAGACATGACCGATCCGAATTGGGAGCCGGTAATGAAGCGGGCCGCAGCCATTGTGACCAATCGCGGTGGCCGTACTTGCCACGCCGCCATCATTGCGCGCGAACTTGGGGTTCCTGCTGTGGTTGGTTGCGGCGATGCGACCGATAAATTACAAGACGGCATGATGGTGACCGTGTCGTGCTCTGAGGGCGATGAAGGCAATATTTACGATGGCTTGATTGAGACCGAAGTCACTGAAGTATCGCGTGGTGACTTACCTGAAATCCCCGTCAAGATCACCATGAATATTGGCAACCCCCAGGTGGCATTTGATTTTTGCCAACTGCCGAACAAAGGTGTTGGTTTAGCGCGCCTGGAGTTCATCATTAATAACTACATTGGGCTCCATCCCCG
>CAWUTW010000009.1:0-7361 GCA_963925585.1 uncultured Polynucleobacter sp.
GGCAACCGATTGGCCTTTTTCCGCCATGTGGTGGAGTTTGGCTAATAACTCCTTAATCTCCCGATCGCTCAAAGGGGCCAGTTTTTCGGGGATTAAGCCGTAATTTTCGACCATCAGGCGGATTGCGCTGCGGCGGCCCAGGGTCTTAATCAAGAGATATAGACCCAATAAAATGGCTAAAGCAATGGCGAGAATGGACATAAATTGAGGGTCAACAATGGACTAGGATGGGTAAATAAGTCTGAATCTTAGCAAACCCAGCCGGCTTATCTGACAAACGGCAATTCATCCCAGCGGGTGGTGTAATGGGGAGAGCGATTTTCAGAGCGCATGGCCCAGCCCATCGTGCTTCCCATTGCTGCAGAATGCACGGTCTTTTTTCCAAAACGGGTATTGAGGGCATCCATTGCCTTCATCAATTCGGCTGATTTGTGATTCCAGCTGCGATCATCAAATAAGCTCCGTTGCTGCTGCGCCTTTTCTGAAATGCCACTCAGTACAACACCCGCTTTTTTATAGCGGTAACCGGCTTTAAAAATCCGTCGTAACCCGGTAAGCGCGGCGTCCGTTAAGACTAAGGTATCGTCACATGCCTCCACTAGCCCAATCGCAATACTCGGGCTGTATTGCGGCTCGCCCGGCTTAAAGCGATTGGTACGTACAAATACCTGGATCATCGCTGCCACCGACGATTGCGTACGCAACTTTTCGCAGGCCCTAGCCATGTGAGTCGCCACCGATTCCTCAAGCTCTGCTCGGCTGGTCACTGCCCTGCCAAAACTACGCGACGCAATAATTTGCTGTTTTGCTGGGGTCACTTCCTCCAGCTCCAAGCAGGAAATGCCATAGAGCTCACTCACGGTACGCTCCATCACCACACCAAAATGGGCTCGAAGTATTTTTGGTGAGGCGCAGCGCAAATCCCATACCGTCTCAATACCCATCGCCCCTAGGCGTAAGGTGAGCTGGCGGCCTACTCCCCAAACTTCCCCCACGTCGGTAATCGATAGCCAATGCGCTAGCTCTGGGCTTGTTAGCACATTCAGATCACATACCCCATTGAATACAGCATGTTTTTTGGCCAGATGATTGGCTAACTTAGCCAAGGTTTTAGAGGCGCCCATGCCCACGCATACCGGCAATCCGGTCCATTGCCGAATACGACTACGCATGGCCTCCCCCATCGCCAGCGAGTGTGGGTAGAGATGCAACACAGCATCGATGCGCAAGAAACTTTCATCGATGCTGTAGACCTCAATGTCCGGTGAAAAGTCCCGCAAGATGGAGACCACGCGCTCACTCATATCACCATATAAGGTGTAATTTGACGATAGCGCCTGTATGCCATGCTGCGCTGCTAAGTCCTTGAGCAAAAACCAGGGCGTTGCCATCTTCACACCCAAGGCCTTGACTTCGCTGCTGCGGGCTACGGCACAGCCATCATTATTGGATAACACCACCAGTGGTACGCGCTCTAGGCGCGGCTGAAATACCCGCTCACATGAAACATAAAAGTTATTAACATCCACTAAGGCAAAATGCGCCGCGCGCGCTGCTACCCCCATCGCCGCCCCCATCATCCAGAGTGGCTGACGTCGCGCTGCTCAGCATGCGGCGCTTTTTTATTACTGTACTTACGCACCACACCAATCACGACACCCCAAACTTGCAACTCAGCACCATCCGCAAAAGTGATTGCTGGGTAGTTGGGGTTTTCAGGGCGCAGCTCGATCGTGCCACGGTATTTGTATAAACGCTTAATGGTGTAGTCGCCATTGACAACGGCGACGATGATGTCTTGGTGCTTAGGCTTAAGAGCTCGGTCCACCACAACCTTATCGCCATCTGCAATGCTGGCGCCCATCATCGAATCGCCGCGCACCGTAAACAAAAAGGTAGCGGGCTTATTTTGAATCAAGTACTGATTGAGGTCGAGCGCATCCTCGACATAATCCCCTGCAGGCGAGGGAAAGCCGGCAGACAAGCCATGCACCAGCAGGCGCAACTCGGAGGGTGGCGCATCAAAAGCAAGGCGTTCGGGGATTTGGCTAAGCCCCAACTCAGAAACGGCCTGAATCGGTCTTAAAACGGGGGAAGTCATGGTAGTTTTTCGTTAAAGTACTGTATAAAAACACAGTATAAACACCCCATCCTAAAAATGCCAAATTTACTAGAGGAATTGGCTTTTTAATACCGCTGGGGGTGAATTCAGGTGCCTTCGACTGGTAAGATCAATTGCACTCCTTTCCAGAAAGCGCCTCGCTATGCCAAATCTCCTCCCCTTTTTTGCGCAATGGGGGCTAACCGCCCTCTCTCTGTGGGTAACGAGTTTTATTTTTGATGGCATTCAGTTCGATGGCGCAGCCGCGCTCATTGTTGCTGCCTTGGTATTGGGCTTTGCCAATGCGATTGTGAAACCCATCCTCATTTTGCTCACGCTGCCACTGACAGCATTAACGATGGGCCTCTTCTTGCTGGTAATTAATGCACTCGTCTTGATGCTGGTCTCCACCGTGGTGAGTGGCTTTACGATCTCCGGCTTTTGGACCGCCTTCTTTGCGGGCATCTTTATTTCTGTATTTAGTCTTTTTATTGGCGCCAGCGTTTTTAAAACCGAAGTGCGTTACGAGCATCATTAAATACGATCCCAACTTTGCATGGCCTCACGGCAGGGGTGGGGTTTATTCATTATCCCTTCCGCATTCTGGGCAACAATCGATGCGCCGCCCGTTAAAAATCCGAGGCCCAGTGCCAAGGCTTGATTCACTGCCGCCTCTTTATTGATCCCAACCTGAGGCTTAACCAAGCTACCCTGTAAACGCACTAGGCTAGCCAAATCAAGGCCTGCGGTTAGGCCTGATTTTTCTTTGGGGTAAAAGGCCAAATTAATCTGTTCGCTGTTCAGGTTAACGGATCCAGTTAAAACAATATTTAAACGGTCGGTTTCAGCGCCGATGGAATCCCGAACTGTAACTACTCCGTTTTTGACTGGTAAATACGCTACCGCACACTCGAGGGTTGTTTGATTGCTCTTTTTGCGCATCGGATTAATCGCGTCAAATAAAGTAATCAATACATCACCGCCTTGATTCATAAGACTCGATGCAAGGCGCGCGCTGCCAATCGTAATTTGGCTTTGCCCGTTTAAGCCGGAAGCGATTTGGTGCGGGCTCATGCCGCTACTGATGAAATTAAAGGCGGCGCGCATATCACCGCCACTCACTTTTCCCTTGGAGTCGGTTGAGGCCAGTAATTGCTCTAAAGTAAAGCCGCTGGCCTGACCTTTGAATGCCCAGTTAGGCGAACTCTGTGTATTACTAATGCGCGCAGTGCCATCAAACTGACCATTGCCCAACTGAAATACCGCCTTGGGAATGTCGAGCTGCTGCGGACTGAGGCGAACTAACATAGCCACTTTTTTGAGCACGAGTTTGCTGGGGAGCACTAACTGCGCAATATCAACATTCAGTGTGCCATTGCCATTGGGCAGGTAATCCAGTGGCAATGGCGCATCACTAAAGAAACGCTCGGTAGCACGTTTAGCTGCTGGAGTCTGGCTGGGCGGCGTGATGGTATTGGGTGCTTTGGTGGCGACCGTATTTGCGCTAGATGCTGCAGATGTTGGCTTTGTAGGCGATGTATCGGAGGTGAATACGGGTATAGCGGATAAATCCAGCTCGCCTGCTTTAAAAGAAAGATCAAACTGACTGGGCTTGCTTGGATTGAGCGCCGCCATTCCCTTGAGTTGTGCTGGCTTGCCCCCCAGCGCCACTTCAAAATCGAAATGGATGTCGATTGCCTCTGTCCCGATGCTGCGCATGACCTCTCGAATCGAGGTCATCTTGCCTTTGATCACAATCGGAAACGCATCCTGCTTTAGGTCAGCACTGACCACGGTATTGCTGCCACTCTTTTGCAGCGATAAACGCGAAATCCCATAACTATCAGCGGCAGCGCCACTGGGTTGGTAACGAATCTGGCCATTGGTCAAATTGAGGTTCTCAATTAACACGGTATTGCGGCCTACAGTATCAGCGCCACTGGAGGATGACGCTATTGTGCTATTGGGCGCAGCAATGTCGCCCATCAGCCAATTGCCATCCCCCTTGGCATTGGTTTCTAAATTCAGAGTCAATCCCGCTAATTGAATGCTGCTCACTTCAATGCGGCCAGTCAGCAATGGCAAAAGACTGATTTCTAAAGCTACTTTTTCTAGGCTTGCCATTTGCGCGTTCTTAGCCCAGGCCGCATTGCTTAAGCTGACTTGCTCTGCCGATACGGCGATCTTCGGAAAAAACCCTAAACGCATAGGCCCTGCGATTGTCAGCTCACGCCCTGTTGCTTCACGCACTTCCAGTACCAGCAGCTGCGTTAACTTAGCGGGACTAATGAGGGTACTCAGATAAGTAATCCCAATCACCAAAGAAACTGTAAGTGCGCCAAGCGCAATCAGTGCTATTTTTAATGGTCGGCTCATCTTGCTTTGCGTGTTCTTTTGCCCATATACCAATATAGCGCAATCGGCTTGGCATGACTGCAGTTGAACGGGTACAGTACTGGTATGAACACAATAAATACCATTAGCCACTTCTGTAATCGCTCCCTAATCGCTGCACTTTGCTTCAGTTTTAGTGCATGGGTCTCTTTAGCATCGGCTCAAGCCCAATCTAGCGAGGCCTCGCCTGCGCCACTCGAATCGATTGCCTCACTGGATGTGCCACGCTATATCGGCACCTGGTATGAGGTAGCCAAATACCCCAACTGGTTTCAGAAGCGCTGCATTGCGAACACCAGTGCAACGTATGCTATCCAGCCCAATGGCATGCTGCAGGTACTCAATCGCTGCCAAAAAGAAGATGGCTCGATAACCGACGCACTCGGTGAAGCGAAACAAGTGGGGGATGCAAACTCGCCCAAATTAAAAGTCCGCTTTGCGCCAGCCTGGCTCTCCTTTCTGCCCTTTGTTTGGGGCAATTACTGGGTGATTGATTTGGATCCGCAATACCAGCTCGCTGCTGTCAGTGAGCCAACTCGCAAATACCTGTGGATTTTGTCGCGCACGCAAACCGTTGAACCCAAAGCCTATGACGCGTTATTGCAGCGTTTAAAGCAACAAGGGTTTAATCTCGATGCCATTGAAGTCTCCAAACAAACTACCGAAAAACCCCTTACGCAATAAGCTATGAGTACGATCACCCGCATTTGTTTTGCCCGCCATGGCGAAACCGACTGGAATGCCCAGCGCCGCATGCAAGGCCACATTGATATCCCACTCAATAGCCATGGACAGGCCCAGGCCCAGCTCTTAGCACAATCGTTGCAGCGTGCGGGCCATACCTTTGATCACCTTTACTCCAGTGATTTGGAGCGTGCTGCCGATACCGCTAAACAGGTGTCGCGCGTACTGGGGATTGATATCACGCTCAATCCAATATTTCGGGAGCGGCATGTTGGTGTGTTGCAGGGTCTTCGCCTTGACGATGCGCCGCACGCAGTGCCTGAAGTATGGCAGGCGCACTTGGCACGCAATATCGAGCACGACTTAGGCGGTGGTGAAAGTATTCAGGCGTTTCATGAGCGGGCACAGCAGGCACTAGCAATGCTAGTGGCCGCGCATGCAGGTCAAACCATTTTGGTGGTGAGCCATGGCGGAACCCTCGACATGATGTACCGCATTGCCACTAAACAAGCGTTGGATCAGGCGCGGGTAGCGGTCGTCCCGAATACATCTTTAAATTGGATTGCCTTCGATGGCAAGACTTGGTCGGTTGAGCGCTGGGCCGATACCGATCACCTCAGCACCACAGCCCTGGATAATGTGGATCTTTAACTGCGGTCCACGTCTAAGTTAGAGACTGTTTTACTTCGCCAGCTTCGTAATCTTGTTGCCCTGAATACCAATGCCAGCCATGGCGCCTTTTTGGGCGGTGATGAAGGCATAAATATCGTCTTGAGCAGTAATCGTGGTGGTCGAAGTGGCTACGCCCTGATCTACCAGCACTACGCTGGGACCCACACCCACCTCAAAACCCTGCGTTGAATCAAGGGCATTCAGTGCCGCCTCTTTCATAAAGAACAACACGTAGCCAAATTGCTGAGCACCTGCCTGTAAACCATATGATCCGCCCGCAGTGTTGTAATAGGCTACCGGTCTTCCATTCCTGAATAAAACGCCGTCACCGTATTGGCCGCCCACAATAAAGCCGGCTTTAGTCACCACTGGAAATACTAATGTAGCAATCGCTTTTTCACTGAGCTTTTTTGCATTGGCATTGCTGGCAACTAATTGATTGAGTACGGATCGTGCACTCCGGTCAAGATCTGCCCTGCTTTCGGCATGGGCAAAGCTGACACAAAGGAAGAAAGATAAGAGCAAAGACGCAATGTAGCGCTGGGCAAAGGACATGATCGGCACCCCGATAAATGAGGTAATTTAATAAGTTAAAACTTGTAATAAAACGTAGCAGATTTGCTTTCTAGGCCACGGAAACATGGATATTCAAAAACCTAAACTAACTTCACACAAATTGGATTGCCAAATAGTGTCTAAGCCTTATTCTGCTGTTATTTCCTGCGTAGCCAACTAAGCATTCAAATTCCATGAATAGGATGGGGCCAAATAAATAGGCTTATTAAGCACATTACTAGTCAATGTCTGAAATTAACACTAAATATGTACAAAATTTATATTTATAATTAATATTTAGATTAAAATAGTACGTATGTACTAAAAAAGCCAACATTATGCCCAATATTGTTCCCAGCCCCTCTCAAACCGATGCAGTTTTAAATGCAGGCCAAACCATCACGGTTATGATTATTGATAATCACTTAATGGTTGCGTCTGGTTTAAAGCATATGCTCGAAGAAACAAATAAATTCACTGTATGTGCTACTGCGACTAACGCAACAGAAGCGCTGATGGCACTGGAAAGCGTTAATCCTGACCTTATTGTGCTTGAGCCAAATATGTATGATGTGAATGGATTTGACCTTATACCCATGCTTTTAAAAAAATGTAGCGGTAAAGTCTTAGTCGTAACATCACTTGAGGAGTTTGAAGCGCACGATCAAGCGATTGTTAGCGGTGCGAGAGGCGTATTAAAGAAATCGGAACCGGCAGAAATTCTCATAAAGGCAGCCGAAAAAATCCATAACGGCGAACTATGGATAAATCGGGAAGCCACTTCGCGCATACTGCTACAAATAGCTCAAATTACAGCTAAAAAAGAACTAAGCACTGAAGATATTAAGTTAAATTCACTTACCGCCAAAGAATCTAAGGTTTCGAGATTACTTCATGCAAACAGTGATCTAACCCTAAAAGAAATATCGGCACTGCTTCATATAAGCGAACATAC
>CAWUTW010000010.1:0-6820 GCA_963925585.1 uncultured Polynucleobacter sp.
AATTGCTGCGCCTCGGGTCCGGGCAGCAGCATGCAATAGTTCAGCGCATGTAAAAAGCGCCGTTCTGAAATCCAGCGGCGCTTTTCAACTAACTCGGTATGCAGAACTGCGATTTGACCTGCAGGCCCACCAAAGCTAATAAAGCCTAGCTTAGCCCAAAACCACAGTGCCTCAGCGAGCGGAACCTTCAAGCTTCGTCCATACCGCCAACGACTTGGCTAAAGCCGTTGTCGACGTAAATGATTTCCGCGGTAATGCCATTGGCAAGATCCGACATTAAGAAGGAGGCTGCATTGCCGACATCGTCAATCGAGACATTGCGGCGCAGTGGTGCAGTTGCCTCGACCGCACTCAGAATTTTGCTAAAGCCTTTGATGCCCGAGGCAGCCAACGTTTTGATGGGGCCTGCTGAAATGCCATTTACCCGAATGCCTTTGGGGCCAAGTGATCCAGCAAGGTAGCGCACTGATGCTTCGAGAGATGCTTTTGCTAGGCCCATGGTGTTGTAGTTAGGCACATTGCGCATCGAGCCTAAATAGGTCAATGTCAGTAGTGCGCCATTGGCCTTGAGCATGGGTAATGCCGCTTTTGCCATTGCTGGAAAGCTATAGGCAGAGATATCGTGGGCAATCTTGAAGCCTTCGCGACTAAGGCCGTCTAAAAAGTCGCCAGCAATGGCTTCACGCGGGGCAAAGCCAATCGCATGCACAAAGCCATCAAACTGGGGCCAGGTTTTCGCTAGATCGGTAAATAGGGCCGCAATTTGCTCATCGCTGCCGACGTCACAGTCAAAAATCAGCTTGGAATTGAATTCATTGGCAAAGTCGACCGTACGCTCCTTGAAGCGATCGCCGACATAAGTAAAGGCTAATTCAGCCCCCTCACGGTGGCAGGCCTTGGCGATGCCATAGGCAATGGAGCGGTTTGAGAGGAGGCCGGTGATTAAAATCCGTTTGCCCGATAAAAAGCCCATGATGTGATCCTTTGCTTCAAATGTGATTTGCTATCTACAATTGTGGCATATGGATCGCTACCCGCCCTTACTCATGCCTTTTGCTAGAACATATTCTGGCTGGATTGCGGCCCTGTTAGCCCTAGCGGTAATTGGCTCCGTAGGCAATGCATTCGCTGCCCAAGGCATAGCCCAATACGGCAAGCCCAAGTACGCCGATGGCTTTGCCCATTTTGATTACGTCAATCCCAATGCACCCCGGGGCGGCACTTTAACCCTGCCCAATCCGGATCGCCGTACCAGTTTTGATAAGTTCAACCCATTTACCTTGCGGGGTGTGACGGCCCCTGGCGTTTCCCAGTTGATGTTTGAGTCCTTAGCAGTGGGAAGTGCTGATGAGGTATCGAGCGCCTATGGTTTGATTGCGGAGGATATTGCCGTTGCAGCCGACAAGATGTCGGTCGTCTTTCGGATTCGGCCTGAGGCCCGTTTTTCCGATGACACGCCTATTTTGGCTGCAGACGTCAAGCACAGCTTTGACACCTTGATGAGTAAATTGGCTAATCCACAATTTAGAACGGTTTATGCCGATGTAAAGCAAGCCGTCGTGGTGTCAGAGCGGGTCATTCGATTTGACTTTAAAGAGCCCAATAGCGAGCTACCGGTGATGGTGGGTGGATTGCCGATCTTCTCACGTGCATGGGGAAAAAAACCCGATGGCACGATCACCCCGTTTGATAAGTTGGCATTTGAACATCCGATTGGTAGCGGTCCTTATGTGATTGAGTCCTATCGTGCTGGCAAGACCATGGTGTTTAAGCGCAATCCCAATTATTGGGGTTATCGCGATGGCAAAACCGTTAATGTTCGGGTGGGCTTTTTCAACTTTGATCGCATTCATTACAAACTGTATGCTGACGATGCAGTGCGCCTAGAGGCATTCAAGGCGGGTGAGTTTGATGCTTTGGTTGAGTACCGCGCTAAAAATTGGGCCAAGAGTTATGTTGGGCCTAAATTCAATAATGGCACCTTATTAAAAAAAGTCTTTATCAATCACAATGGCGCTGGCATGCAAGGCTTTGCTGTCAATATGCGCAGACCCTTATTTCAGGATGAGCGCGTACGTCAGGCGCTAGGTTATGCGCTGGATTTTCAGTGGCTCAATCGCCAGCTGTTTTACGATCAATATGGCCGCATCAGCAGTTACTTTATGAATAGCGACCTCAGCGCTAATTTTGATGGGCCAGCCAAACCCGAAGGGGATGAATTAAAGCTATTGCAAAAACTCAAAGCGCAGTTCCCACAAGCAGTCCCCGATGCGGTGTTTATGCCAATGCCGCCGCCCCCTACAACAGTAGAGCCGAGTAGCCTGCGACAAAATTTACTCAAAGCGCGTGACCTGTTGGCGCAAGCTGGCTGGACTTACCGCGATGGCGCCCTGCGCAATGCCAAAGGCGAACCATTTCGCTTTGAGATGGTTGAAGATGGCCCCTTCTTTTTGCGGGTGATCTCATCGTATGTGCGTAATTTAGAAAAATTAGGTATCAAAGTAGACGTGCGCACCAGTGATTTCGCTTTGCATCAAAAGCGCATGAATGAATACGACTTTGATATGACCACGATTCGCTTCCCGGATACGCAAAGCCCCGGCAACGAGTTGTACGATCGCTTTGGTAGTAAAGCCGCTGAAGAAAAAGGATCGGATAACGTCATTGGCGTTCGCTCGCCGGCAGTTGATGCCTTGATTGATGTCATTGTTCGCGCAGAAACGCGCACACAACTGCAAACGGTGACGCGTGCACTCGATCGGGTGTTGTGGAATAGTTACTACGTGATTCCGCAGTGGTACAACCCAACGCACCGTGTAGCCTTTCGGAAAGAGATGCGTTACCCTGAACCACCGCTGTATTACACCGCCGAATCCTGGATTTTATTGAACTGGTGGAAGGTAGATAAATCCCAATGAACGGTCAACTGCTCTCCTATATTATTAAACGCATTTTGCTGATGATTCCAACTTTGCTTGGTGTCCTCACCTTGACGTTTGCCGTGGTGCAGTTTGTTCCAGGTGGTCCAGTAGAACAGTTAATGCTCGAACTCAAAGGCAAGGGCGATGCTGCCGTAAGCGGCGCGGAGTCGTCAGGTGGTGGTAGTAATTACCGCGGCCGTCAAGGCATCGATGCCGAGCGTCTGGCCGAAGTAAAGGCCTTGTACGGTTTTGATAAGCCGCCATTGGAGCGTTACTTTGCCATGCTCAAACGCTTTGCCCAGTTTGATTTAGGGCAGAGCTACTACCAGCACCAAAGTGTCTGGCAGTTGATCGTATCGAAGCTTCCGGTCTCGATCAGCATTGGTCTGTGGACTTTTTTTATTAGTTACCTAATCTCCATTCCTCTAGGCATTGCCAAAGCGGTGCGCGAGGGTAGTCGCTTTGATGCAGTCACCAGCACCATGATCTTGGTGGGTTACGCCATTCCGGGATTTGTATTGGGTGTTTTGCTTCTTGTTATTTTTGGTGGCGGTAGCTTTTTGCAAATCTTTCCATTGCGGGGATTGACCTCCGACAACTGGAATGACCTCACCATGATGGGCAAGGTCCTCGATTACCTCTGGCATTTAGTGCTGCCGATTACGGCATCGGTACTCGGTAGTTTTGCAGTGATTACGATGCTGACTAAAAATTCCTTTTTGGAGGAGATTCGCAAGCAATATGTGCTGACAGCGCGCGCAAAAGGCTTAAGTGAAAAACAGGTGCTCTGGAAACACGTTTTCCGTAACGCCTTATTGCCCTTGGTGACGGGTTTTCCGGCCGCTTTTGTGGGCGCTTTTTTTACCGGTTCACTGCTGATCGAAACCCTATTCACACTCGATGGTCTTGGCTTGTTAGCCTATGAGTCGGTGATGCGGCGGGATTACCCGGTGGTCTTTGGCACTCTGTACCTCTTTACCTTAATTGGGCTTTTTACCAAACTCATTTCTGATATTTGCTATGTCTTGGTTGATCCACGTATTCAGTTTGGCGCAGGAGGCGACTCATGAATCGGTGGCAGCGCTTCAAAGCCAATCGCCTGGGTTACACCAGTTTGTGGATCTTTCTGATTCTATTCGGTCTTAGCCTATGCGCTGAGTTGATCGCCAATGACAAACCGCTGGTCGTGCGCTATCAAGGTCAGTTTTATTTCCCTATCCTGCAGAGCCAAGCAGAAACCGTTTTTGGTGGTGACTTTGCCACGCCAACGGATTTCTTGGATCCGGATATTCGGCGCAGCATCACAAGCAAAGGGAACTGGGCAGTGTATCCACCGATTCCCTATAGTTTTGAAACCCTCAATTACTTTGCGAAGTCGCCCAATCCAGCGGCACCGTCTATGGATAACTGGCTCGGCACGGATGACCGTGGGCGCGATGTGTTGGCGCGGTTAATTTACGGCTTTCGTTTATCCATTCTGTTTGGCCTTGCTTTGACTTTCGTGGGCGTTACGGTCGGGATTATTACGGGCGCCCTGATGGGATTTTTTGGCGGCAAGTTTGATTTAATTACCCAGCGCGCCATCGAGATTTGGTCTGCGATGCCGGAATTGTATTTACTGATTATCTTTGCTTCGATTTTTACACCGAGCATTTGGCTCTTGGTAGTTTTATTAGCCGCATTTAGTTGGATGGGTTTGTCTGATTACCTCCGCGCTGAATTTTTCCGTAATCGCGCTTTAGAATACGTACGCGCAGCGCGTGCCTTGGGTTTAACGAATATGCAAATCATGCGGCGCCACATTCTGCCCAACAGCTTAACGCCCGTCATTACTTTTTTGCCATTTCGCATGAGCGCTGCGATTCTATCCTTAACTAGTCTTGACTTTCTCGGTCTTGGTGTCCCTCCAGGCACGCCGAGTTTGGGTGAGCTTTTAGCTCAAGGAAAAGGTAATTTAGATGCGTGGTGGATCTCCTTATCCACCTTTGTTGTATTAGTCTCAACCCTGCTGTTACTCACGTTTATGGGCGAAGCATTGCGTGATGCATTTGATTCCCGTAAGAGTGGCGCAGTATTGGGGGCACGCTGATGAGTGATCAATTGGCATTAGCTACCCCTTTACTGCGATACGACAATCTCTCGATTTCATTTGGATCCGGGCGACGTGAAAAGTTTGCTGTCAAAAATCTGAACTTGCATGTTGGCGTTGGCGAGCGCGTGGCACTGGTCGGTGAATCGGGTTCTGGAAAAACCCTCTCTGCTTTGGCTCCGCTGCGCCTGTTACCGGAGGGTGCCAAAGTAGAAGGAAAGTTAATTTGGACCCCCGTTAGTGCAAAGCAAGCCCAACTAGAGCCACCATCTTCGCCGCAATCGATTGATCTACTCGCACTCTCAGAGCCCGCCATTCGACAAATTCGGGGACGCGACATTGCCATGATTTTTCAGGAGCCGATGACGGCTTTAAATCCGCTGTTTACGATTGGCAATCAAATCGTCGAAGCGGTCTTAGTGCATGCCCCTCTCACATCAAAGGCGGAGTGCATCGAAACAGCGATTGCGCTTTTGCGTAAGACCGGTATTCCTGAACCAGAGCACCGTTTTTATTCGTATCCGCACCAACTGTCGGGTGGACAGCGTCAGCGCGCCATGATTGCGATGGCTTTAGCATGTCAACCCCGCTTGTTAATTGCCGATGAGCCAACCACGGCACTCGATGTCAGTTTGCGGATGCAAATATTAGAACTCCTCATTGAGCTGCAAGCCGAGGCGAAGGGCGATCAGGGTATGAGCATCTTGCTGATTACCCACGACCTGAATTTAGTACGCCATTTTGCTGAGCGCGTCGCGGTTTTAAATCAAGGCAAATTGATGGAGTGCGGCGCTACCCAGCAAGTTTTTGAGCATCCTGAAAATACGTATACCGAAGCCTTAGTTAACAGCAAGCCGGTGCGTGAGCTCTTGCCCGTAATGCCCCTAGCCCCAGTATTACTCAGTACCGAAAACCTCCACGTAACGTATCCCGGATCGAAATCGGGGAATCCTTTGCAGCTTTTATCCTTCTTTAAAAAACCGCAGCGCCATACCGTGCTGAAAAAAGTGCAGTTTGAATTACGGCAAGGACAGACGATAGGGGTAATTGGGGAATCCGGATCCGGCAAAACGACCTTAGGTATGGCGATTTTGGGTTTGCTGGGCGATTCTGCTGCAGAGGTTGGTGGTATGGTCAATGTGCTGGGCAGCGATTGGCAAGGGCTAGACTCTGCCGCCAGACGTAATTTTCGTTCGAGCTTGCAGGTCATTTTTCAAGATCCATTTGGATCGCTCTCACCGCGCATGACCGTTCTGCAAATTGTGTCTGAGGGACTGGATGTCCATTTTCCAAATTTATCGGCGACGGAGCGCGAGGGCCGTGTATTGGATATGCTGAAAGAGGTTGGTTTGGATCGGTCGGCTTTGCAGCGTTACCCCCATGAATTTTCTGGAGGGCAACGCCAACGGATTGCGATTGCGCGCGCACTGGTATTGCGCCCCCAAATTTTAATCTTGGATGAGCCTACCTCGGCCTTAGATGTATCGATTCAGAAGCAGGTACTAATTTTGCTGACTGAGTTGCAGAAAAAGTACAACCTGGCTTACGTCATGATCAGTCATGATTTGGCGGTGATTCGGGCGATGTCACACCAAATTATGGTTTTAAAAGAGGGCAAAGTAGTGGAGTTTGGCGAAACCGAAGCCTTGATTGCGCACCCCAAGCAGTCCTACACCAAGCAACTCTTTAGTGCCGCTGAAATGACCTGATGCGCCATAGTGGTGCACTTCTGCCTAAAAAATAGGTAATTTACCCCCACTTTATTCTTAAATATTTAATATAAACAAAGACTTAAGATAAATAAGGCGGT
>CAWUTW010000011.1:0-6667 GCA_963925585.1 uncultured Polynucleobacter sp.
AGGTGAGGCTGGATAAACGCCAAATGGCATCGGCCTTTTGTTTGATGCTGGCATCTAAACCATCCGCGCCACCAATTACAAAAGCGACATCACCCCCATCTTGGCGCCATTGCGCCAATTGATTCGCAAGGGTTTGGGTGCTGAGGTCTTTGCCGCGCTCATCGAGTGCAATGATTCGAACCCCTTTGGGAATGGCGGCGGTGATCTTAATCGCTTCTTTGGCAGGAGAAAGATCGGGCTTGATTTCTTTGAGTTCGATGCTGCAATCGGAGGGCATGCGCTTGAGGTAGTCGTTGCAAGCGCTTGATACCCAGTCTGGCATCTTATGGCCCACTGCAATGATGATGAGTCGCATGCTTGGCTAGAGGACGGCTATGCAGCCAGACGTACTGACTTAGTCCTCATCCTCATCGGAAAATTCACTGGCTTTAGCGAGTCCTTTGGCGCTGGCTAATTTAACGCGGACTGGCTTAGCGCCCCACATGCCTTCCAGCTGGTAGTAGGAACGTAACATGGGCTGCAAAATATGCACAACGATGTCGCCGCAATCAACCAAAACCCATTCACCCGTCTCTAGCCCTTCGATGGAAATCACCTCACCACCTTTGCTATTGACTTCTTCCTTCACCGACATTGCCAGCGAGCGGGTTTGGCGGTTGCTCGAGCCGGTTGCGATAATGACGCGGTCGAATAACTCACTGAGTTTGGTGGTGTCATAGACGCGGATGTCTTGTGCCTTGACATCTTCCAGTGCATCAATAATGGTGCGTTGCAGTTTACGTAGGTCCATAGCTTCTTTTAATAAATAGAGGGAGATCTTATCTCGATTGGGAATAAAGACCTAACTTCTCAACCAGATCCAAGACTTCACTGGGGATTTGCTCAGCCAAAGGGGTGTTTGGATTAATGCCGCCAGCAGCCAATTGCTTGCGGATGGCAATCGATGAGAGGTACATGTCTAGCTTCTGGTCTAAGTAGATTAAGCCGCAGGGCGATTGATCCAGTTGCTTGGCGTCGCTGGTCTGGTGAGTTTGGATAAAGCGACCTAACTCCGATTGGGGGTCAATTGTTAAAGCAAACTCAGGCCGCCTTGCCACAGCTAAGTGGACTTCTTTGAGCAAATGCTGCCAGTCTTGCCAGGTATCGATTTGCATCAAACTATCAGCCCCCATCAGCCAAATGAGGTGGGTTGCTTTGCCATAACGCTTCCGCAGGGCAATCGCTGTATCGATGGTGTAGCTTGGCCCTTGGCGGTCAAGTTCAATACGATCCACTTCAATTGGAATCTGAATGCCCTCATCGCCCAATAATCGGTTTAAGGCAATGGCTGCCGCTTGCGTTAATTGATAACGTGTTTCCGGCGGGGTAATAAAAGCAGATTTTTGCCAAGGGTTGCCGCTGGGGATAAGCAGTAAGCGATCGAGCTGAAATAACCTTACAAAATGCGCTGCAACCCGCAAATGCGCCCAATGGGGTGGATCAAAGGTGCCGCCTAAAATGCCGATTTTTTCTGGTGTAGTCAATTAGGCTAACCAGTCGCGGGGCTTTAGGTAGTAATCGTAGAGTTTTGCTTCTGGGGTGTTGGGCTCAGGCGTCCAGTTGTAACGCCAAGTGACCACCGGTGGCATGGACATCAGAATGGATTCCGATCGGCCACCCGACTGCAGGCCAAAAATCGTGCCACGGTCAAAAATGAGGTTGTATTCAACATAACGGCCACGGCGGTATTCCTGAAAATCTCGCTCGGCTTGGGTGTACGGATCTTGGTAGCGACGCTCTAAGATCGGTAAATAGGCTTCAATGAATGCATCGCCTACAGCGCGAGTCATGGCAAAGCTTTTGTCAAAACCCAACTCATTAAAGTCATCAAAAAAAACGCCGCCAATGCCCCGTGGTTCATTACGGTGCTTTAAATAAAAATACTCGTCACACCATTTTTTAAATCGGGGATGCAGATCACTACCAAAGGGATCAAGCGCATTCTTTGCGGTTTGGTGAAAGTGTTTACAGTCCTCGTCAACACCATAGTAAGGAGTGAGATCAAAGCCGCCGCCAAACCACCATACTGGCTCTTTATCTGGAGCTTGCGCAATAAAACAGCGCACATTCATATGGGCAGTAGGTGCTTTTGGATTGCGTGGATGAAACACCAATGAGACACCCATAGCCTCAAAACTACGACCTGCCATCTCAGGGCGATTTTGGGTGGCAGTGCTTGGCATTTTGTCACCCCGGACATGCGAGAAGCCAACACCCCCTTTTTCAAGGATGTTGCCATTTTCTAAAATGCAGGTTCGCCCTGATCCACGCAATGGGCTGTCTTCTGGTTTTTGCCAGCTATCCGCAACAAATGCCTTGCCATCAAGTAGGCTGGCAGCAGAAACGATACGGTCCTGTAGGCCTAGGAAGTAGTCTTTTAGTACTTGTATGTCGATTTGCAAATTGGGCTCACTGGTCGGTAAATAGATGCCAAGCTTATTTTAGAGCGCGGTGGCCAATATCCTGCCGATACTGCATGCCATCAAAATGGATTTGCTCGATTGTTTGGTAAGCCTCTTTTTGGGCTCCCCGCACTGTATCGGCAAGGCCAACGACGCAGAGCACGCGGCCCCCGTTGGTACTTAATGCGCCGTTGGTCATGGTGGTGCCCGCATGAAAGGTAATGGCACTAGCGGTATCTTCGGGAATGCCGGTAATGGCATCGCCTTTGCGTGGTGCATCGGGGTATTGGTGTGCTGCCAGCACAACCCCAAGGGCAGTTTGGCGATCCCATTCCAGTTCCACTTCATTGAGCTTGCCATCGACTGCTTTATCTAAGGCATGAACCAAGTCACTGCGCAGGCGCGCCATGATCGGCTGGGTCTCTGGATCGCCCATGCGGCAGTTGAACTCCAAGGTCTTGATCTGGCCGTCGGGGCTAATCATTAAGCCGGCATACAAAAAGCCAGTGTATGGAATGCCATCGGCTTTCATGCCCTGAATAGTCGGCATGATGACTTCGCGCATGGCTTTGGCATGGATTTCAGGGGTGACTACTGGCGCCGGGGAATAGGCACCCATGCCGCCCGTATTGGGGCCTTGGTCGCCATCAAGTAAACGTTTGTGATCTTGACTCGTGGCGAGCGCTAAGGCATTTTTTCCATCGACCAGCACAATGAAACTCGCCTCTTCTCCCGTTAAAAATTCTTCAATCACAACGCGTGCCCCAGCATTGCCGAGCTTATTGTCGGCCAGCATCATATCGACGCCTGCGTGTGCCTCCGTTAAGTCCATTGCTACTACTACGCCCTTACCAGCAGCGAGGCCATCGGCTTTAATCACAATCGGCGCACCCTTCAAATCAATATAGGCGTGCGCTTCTTGGGCATTGGAAAAGGTTTGGTAATCCGCAGTCGGAATACTATGGCGTCTCATGAAGGCTTTCGAAAAGTCCTTCGAGGATTCCAGTTGCGCTGCTAACTGAGTGGGTCCAAAAATGCGTAAGCCGGCATTACGAAAGACATCCACAATTCCTGCAGCCAGCGGCGCTTCGGGTCCTACCACCGTCAAATGAATCTGTTCGCGCTTAGCAAAATCAGCAAGCCCTTGCAAATCAGTAATGGGAAGATTTTCAATGCCAGCATGGGTTTGCTTTGCGTTAGCGGTACCGCCATTGCCCGGCGCGACAAAAACTTTTTGAACTTGCGGGGACTTGGCCATCTTCCATGCCAGGGCATGTTCACGGCCGCCAGAACCAATAAGGAGAATCTTCATAGGATTATTTTCTAAATGGAGTACGAGTGTTTATTGGATGGAAGCATTCGTAAATACATCTTGGACGTCGTCCAGATTTTCTAAGACATCCAAGAGTTTTTGCATGCCTTCGGCTTGATCGCCTTCGAGGCTAATGTCGGTCTCAGGTCGCATTGTGACGGTGGCCAGTTCAGCCTGAAAGCCTGCTGCACGCAAGGCATCTTGTACTTTTGAAAAATCAGGCACTGTCGTCAGCACTTCAATTGCGCCATCGTCATGGGTGATGACGTCAATCGCTCCTGCATCGAGAGCACGTTCCATTAATTGATCTTCATTGGTTCCAGGGGCAAATAGCAACTGACCGCAGTGCTGAAACAAAAATGCCACCGATCCTTCGGTGCCCATATTGCCACCGTATTTCGTAAAAGCGTGGCGCACTTCGGCAACGGTGCGCGTGCGGTTATCGGTCATGCAATCCACAATGACCGCGGCACCATTGATGCCGTAGCCCTCGTAGCGAATCTCTTCGTAGTTCACGCCTTCAAGCGAGCCAGTGCCGCGCTGGATAGCCCGTTGCACGTTGTCGTTTGGCATATTCGAGTCTTTGGCCTTATCAATCGCTAAGCGCAAGCGGGGATTGGTGGCCAAATCGCCACCACCCAATTTAGCTGCTACGGTGATTTCCTTAATGAGCTTGGTCCAAATCTTGCCGCGCTTTTCGTCCTGACGACCCTTGCGATGCTGAATATTGGCCCATTTTGAGTGACCGGCCATGCGGATTGATCCTTTTTGAGTAATTTTGCCTACAGTCCCCAATTTTAGGCAAAATACGGGGTCTAAAGCCAAAAAGTGTAATTAATTTTATGGATTTAGCGTTGCAAGCCCAGTAAACGCTGTAGAACGAAAAAAATGACCTCACGCAATGGGGCAATGAACCACCCAGACAACACACACTATTAGGAATCAATATGAGTCAGGAAATCGTCAAAGCAATCCGCATTACCGAAACAGGCGCCCCCGAGGTCATGAAATGGGTCGATGTGGAGCTCGGCGAACCTAGTCCAGGTGAGGTATTGATCCGTCACCATGCATGTGGCCTGAACTACATTGATGTGTACTTTCGCTCGGGTTACTATGCCCAGCCACTGCCGGGTGGGATTGGCATGGAAGGCGCCGGCGTGATTGAAAAAGTCGGACCTGATGTTACCCACGTCAAAGTGGGTGATCGGGTGGCATATGCTGGCCGGCCTACCGGTGCTTATGCAGAGGCCCGCATCATGCCCGCCGATATCTTGGTCAAATTGCCCGATTCGATCTCCTTTGAACAAGGCGCGGCCATGATGTTGCAGGGTTTAACTGTGCAATACCTTTTGACCGACAGCTACAAGGTGCAAAAGGGCGATACTGTTTTGTTTCATGCTATTGCTGGTGGTGTTGGCCTTATTGCATGCCAGTGGCTCAAAGCGATTGGCGCTACCGTGATTGGTACGGTTGGCAGCCCCGAAAAAGCCGAGATTGCGAAAGCCTATGGTTGCGACCACGTGATCTTGTACCGCGAGGAAGACTTTGTAAAACGCGTCAAGGACATTACCAATGGCAAAGGTGTTCCAGTGGCCTATGACGCGGTGGGCAAAGATACCTTTATGCAAACCTTGGATTGCGTCTCGCCCCGCGGTATGGCTGTTTCCTTTGGAGGCGCTTCAGGCTCGCCCCCCTTACTTGATCTGGGCATCCTTGCTAGCAAGGGCTCGCTCAAAGTAACCAGACCTACCGTAAGCACTTATGTACTCAATCGCAGCTTGCTCGAGCCAATGGCCGCCGATTTATTCGATAAGGTCAGTTCGGGTAAGGTCAAGATTGAGATCAAGCAGCGCTATGCCTTGAAAGATGCAGTGCAGGCGCACCGGGATCTAGAAGGCCGTAAAACCACCGGATCGACCATTCTGTTGCCTTAATTGGATAGCAGAGCAGTATTTGTTACACTCACACCTCTCAGCGGTTTTGTACCGCTGAGTTCACCTGCCTCGGTGATGGAATTGGTAGACGTGCCGGACTCAAAATCCGGTGCCGCAAGGCGTGTCGGTTCGAGTCCGACCCGAGGCACCACAGCGCGTACATGCGCTGTCCTTTTTAGATCTGATAATTCTCTGGCGTATTTGACATCGCCTGCTCAACGATCTTTTTCGTCAAGGTGGGTGAGAATAATTCAATGAAGGTAAAGACAAAAGAGCGCAAGTAGGCGCCTTGTTTCACTCCCAAGTGGGTGACGTTATTGCCAAACAAATGACCCACAGGAATGGCGCGCAGATTGCGATCGCGCTCTGCATCAAAAGCAACCCCAGCAACAATACCAATACCCATGCCCACTTCAACATAGGTCTTAATCACATCTGCATCGATGGCCTCCAGAATGATGTCCGCTTGCACATTGCGCTGAGCAAATGCAGCATCAATTTTGTTGCGCCCTGCAAATGCTTTGTCATAAGTAATTAATGGGTACTTGCCGAGGTCTTCGATCGTAATCGAGCGCGAACTGAGCAAGGGGTGATTAATTGGGACGATCAGGAGGTGCTGCCATTGGTAGCCTGGTAATGCAATCACACCTTCGCAATTAGCTATGCCTTCCGTTGCAATCGCAATGTCCGCTGCATCGTGCAAGAGCATATCGGCGATCTGCGAAGGACTGCCTTGAGCAATGCTGACGCGGACCTTCGGAAAGCGTTTGGTAAATTCCGTTAACACTTTGGGTAGGGCATAGCGGGCTTGCGTATGAGTGGTCGCAATTACAAAACTCCCTTGGTCCTGGGTCGCAAAGTCCTGCCCAACCCGTTTCAAGGTTTCGACCTCATCTAAGATTCGTTCAACAGAGAGCAGAATCCGTTTACCTGGCTCAGTGAGTGAGCGTATGCGCTTACCGTGGCGACGAAAGATCTCG
>CAWUTW010000012.1:0-8868 GCA_963925585.1 uncultured Polynucleobacter sp.
ATCGCGAATAATCAGGTGGTCGCAATAGGCATCGAATTCATCAATGTCCAAACCTTCAGCATGGCTTGCTAAATTGGCGCCCATCTCTTCTGCAAATACTTTAAAACGCAAGCGCTGCGCCTCTTGAATTTCTCCGGCATCTTTAGCCCACGATACCTTCAGCGCAGGGCGCTTAGATTTGATAACGGGACGGGCTACTTCGGGGACAGATTGCAATTCAGCTCGGGTACGCTGGGCAAACGCCTTACCAAATAAACGCTTTGCCATTTTTTTGGAAAGCAATTTCTTGATTGGATGCAGTTTTTTCTTGCGCTCTACGGTCGTCGTACTTTTAAAGAACACATCGAATGGAGCGAATGGGTTGGGCATGTCTGACATAGAAAACCTTATAAAGTAAACCTAACTGTAAATTGCATTTATGACAGTTTCATGAATAAAGGAATAGAAACGCAGACCCATAAAATGAAGGAAATTAGCAGTGCCAACATGACGGCCGCAGACCCAAAATCCTTGGCGCGTTTGGATAAATCGTGGTGCTCAAAGGAGATGCGATCAATGGCTGCCTCAACACTGGAATTAAGTAGCTCAATCGCCATCACCAGTACAAGAGAGCAAATTAAGACGGCCTTTTCGAACAGCGATACAGGTAATACAACAGCAATTGGAGTTAGCACGATAAACAACGTTAGCTCTTGCCGAAACGCACTCTCTTCTTTGAACGCAAACACCAGCCCGCGCCATGAGTTTTTCGCAGCATGCCATGCACGTACCAATCCGCGATTGCCTTTGTGCGGATTTTGGTCAATGTGATACGTATCTTTCATTAATAACTCGGGTTTTTTAAGCCAGGGCAGTGCGGTGTACCGCAGGGCTAGGTACGGGCTTTAAATGCCGTGCAAACTGTTCGGTCGAGGCGCGCCAGGAAAAGCGCTCAGCATGCGCTCTAGCCACTTCTCGGGGGATCTTGAGGGCAGCCAGGCAGGCAGTGCGTAAATCCGCGTGCATTGCGCCGGCGGGGGAGTCGCCCAGCACATCAATCGGCCCTGTAACGGGGTAGGCTGCCACTGGGGTGCCGCAGGCCATTGCCTCAAGCAAGACTAAGCCAAACGTATCTGTCTTACTCGGAAATACAAAGACATCGGCTGCCGCATACACTTTGGCTAATTCGGGCTGGTTTAAAACCCCTAAGTAATTGACGTTCGGATACTGCTGCTTGATTTTCGCCATGGCAGGACCATCGCCCACCACCCACTTTGATCCCGGCAAATCGATCTCTAGAAATGCATTGATGTTCTTTTCAACCGCAACACGACCCACGTACAAGAAGATGGGGTGCGCTGAATTGAGGGTTTTGGATTCCTGCATTTTAAATACGTCGGTATCGACGCCACGCGACCATAAAACGACATTAGTAAAACCAAATTTTTCCAGATCGTCTTTCACCACAATGGTTGGGGCCATGACGGCCATCGATGGTCCATGAAACCAGCGTAAAAAAGCGTATGTCCATGAAATAGGGATACCCGTTCTGGCGTGTACGTATTCTGGAAAGCGGGTATGGTAAGCCGTAGAGAAGGGCAGGCGATTGCGTACAGCATATGCCCTGGCGGATAAGCCTAGGGGGCCTTCGGTTGCAATGTGAATCGCATCGGGCTCAAAATCCTTGATTTTGCGTGCCACGCCTTTCCCCGGAAACAACGATAAGGAAATATCGGGATAGGTGGGGCAGGGAATAGTTTTGAACTGATTGGGCGTGATCATCTCGATCTCATGGCCCATTAAGCGCAGTTCATGGCAGGTTTGCTTTAAAGTGCGAACAACCCCATTGACTTGGGGTTCCCATGCGTCCGTTACGATTATTATCTTCATGCTAAGGCCTCTTCACGTGATTGACTAATAGCGGTATCCATATGGAGCTCTTCTGTGTTGGCAATGCTTGGGCTAGGGTCGCCAAGAATGGTGTTCCAAAACACCAATTTGAGTTCGCCCTCAGTGGTTTCAACGAGAGCGCTCAGGCTTTCAACCCAATCGCCATCGTTGCAATAAATTAGGCCATCGATTTCCCGAATTTCGGCTTTGTGAATATGCCCACAAACGACGCCATCGCAATTACGCATGCGGGCTTCGCGCGCCATGATATGTTCAAAATCGGCAATGTAGCTCACGGCATTTTTGACTTGGTGCTTTAAAAATTGGGAAAGAGACCAATACTGCAGCCCCATTTTGATGCGCACTAAATTAAAGTAGCGGTTGATGTAAAGAATCAGGGAATACAGGTTATCGCCGACGTACGCAAGCCATTTGGCGTATTGCATCACACCATCAAACAGGTCGCCGTGGGTAACCCAGAGCCTTTTGCCAGCCTTCGTGGTGTGAATAATTTCTTCAACCACCTGAATATCGCCAAAGGACATCCCGATGTATTGGCGCGCACTTTCATCGTGGTTGCCTGGAATAAAATAGACATTCGCCCCTTTACGGGCTTTGCGCAGTAATTTTTGCACTACGTCATTGTGTGTTTGTGGCCAATAGAACGATTTCTTGAGGCGCCAGCCGTCAATAATGTCGCCAACCAAGTAAAAGGTATCGGCTTCGTTGTGCTTCAGAAAATCGAGGAGGTAGTTTGCCTGGCAGCCTGTAGTACCCAGGTGCACGTCTGAAATCCAGATGGCTCGGTAGTGCGTCATTGAGAGGTATTAAGCCATTGCTATGTGTATCCTTCATGACAATTTCATGTCATTTTTATGACTTACTAGATTAGTATTCTGAAGGTATTCCAAATTCATTAACCCAGTTGCATTGCGCTTATTAAATATGACCTTTAGCCGCTTCCTAACCATACTGCGGATCATCGCGCATGTCCTCAAGGGCTGCTTCATTTTGTTGCTCGTGTTTCCCTGGCTTAAGACAGGGCAGCGGCATCACTCTATTCGTAAATGGTGCAAGCAGTTGCTCGGCATCTTTCAAATGCGCCTGAGTGTTATTGGGGAAGAGCAGCTGGAAGAAGCCCACTACTTAATGGCAGCCAATCACATTTCGTGGATTGATATTCATGTGATCAATGCATTTAAGCCCCATTATTTTGTCGCCAAAGCGGAAGTCGCTAACTGGCCCATTTTTGGATGGATGGCAAAACAATTGGGCACCTTATTTATTGAGCGGGGCAAAGCCAGTAGCATTCGCAAAATGGTGCAGGAAGTAGCTGCGCAACTGCATCAAAAAGCCATTTGCATTTTTCCGGAAGGCACGTCAACTGATGGCTGGCAAGTAGCGCCGTTTAAGCCGAATTTATTTGAGGCGGCTATTGTTGCCAGCGCACCGGTGTACACCCTTGCAATACAGTACTTTGAGTTGCAGACAGGTAAAAAAACGATGGCCCCGGCTTTTATTGGCGACATGGGCTTACTAGACTCGATGTGGAAACTCATTTGTAGCCCACCCATTTGTGCTGAGATTCGTATTTCTGTAAAACTACCCCTCCTGAATGACAGAAAGGCCCTGGCCGAATTGAGCCAGAGCCTGATTGCAGGGCAATTGCGCGATACTCGTTAGAAGGCGGCGCGAACCCCCACCATGAGGCTGCGACCGGGTTGGGGTGCATACAAACGCACTGCCATCGGGGTAGTGGCAAAACGGATTTGCTCATTAAGCAAATTACGTAAATTAAGGTAGGCCGTCCAACTAACGCGATTGACCTTCTCGGTATAAGACAAACCGGCGTTCAGTAAGTTATAGCTTGGCGAAGGACCCACTTCCCAAGAAGCTAAACGATTCTGTTCAAAGCTGTAGGTGTAGCTGGCATTGGCTAGCCACCTCTCTTTTTGCTGGGCAAGCTGCAAGCCCACCCGAGGTGCTGGTTGCAACGGTAAGTTGCCGCCCGCATCAAAGGTCCCTTGCGATGCATCCGCAAATAAACGGGCACCGCTACCAGATTGATTCCAGTTGTAGGTCAATTCTGCTTCTGCACCTTTGATCGTTGCTGCAGCCTGCTGTGCCACAACCACGCTGAACGCTTCATCTGTAGATACTGCACCATTGATGTAATCACCATAAATGTAGTTATTGAACTTATTCAGGTACACGCTGGCTTTACCACGCACTTTGCCCAATACCTTTTGTGCCGTTACTTCCATATTATGGGAGGTCTCTTTGGATAAATTGGAGTTACCCACCATAAAGGTTGCGGTCGATTCATGAATACCGTAAGCATAGAGTTCTTGAGCACTGGGGGCTCGTTGTGAAACGGTATAGGCTGCACCCAAGCCATAACCTTTCACAAAATTCCACAAACCGCCAGCAGAGTAGGACATCAAATTGAAATTGCGATTCTCTGGCGCGGGATTATTAATGGTTGGCCCAATGATGACATCAGCAGAGCTTGGGTATTGCGTTGCTGTATTGGGGTTTTGACTCACGTTGTCATAGCGAAGACCTACGTTCGCTTGCAGTGGGCCCCAGCGGCCCTCCTCAATCCAGAAGAGGGCATTGGAGTTGGTTTTGGTCGATGGAACAATCGCATAGCTCCCGCTTGCTAAATCGGTGGCTTCGAGCGATGCGCGAGTGACTTGCGCGCCGATACTGCCTTTCCATCCCAAGAAATTCTTATGCGACAATTCCAGGCGCGCTTCATTGGCGATGTTTTTCCACAGCGCAGCAGCAATGCCATCGGGCCCGAATTCAGTATGGTTGTAATTGCTATTGGCCGCACTGAACTTGAGTGCAGAGAAGTTACCAAACGGGTCGCGCGTTTCATGTTGGAAGTCATAGCGATTTTGCGATTGGTTAATCGCGCCGCCCTCGGGGGTCGGGATGCCGTAGTTATTATTTAAGCGCTCAATTGATATGCCGGTATAGCCTGACTTACCTATATAGGAAGCGCCCAAGCCCAGATTATTTTGATTGTTAAAGGAGTTCGGTAATTTGCCGGTGTAGTTCGTGGCTGCGCCACCTTCCGGCGGAACGGTCCAGCCTCCTGCGGGCTGCCCTTGCGATTGGATTGAGCTCCCCGGAAAGCGGTAGTTTTGCGCATTATTGATTGCGGTATCGAGGTGCAGGGCAACCGAGCCAAAGGCACCCTCAATTAATCCCGATGCGGCTCTGCCATTGTTGACGGTTTCATAACTGGCGTTGGCTACACCCGACACTTGCTCTGGCAGGGTTTTGTGAATGCGTTCATTTACCACGTTGACTAGGCCACCACTCGATCCCGAACCATACTTTAGGGCCGCGGCGCCTCGTAAGATTTCAATTTGTTGGGCATTTTGTAATGGCGTTGCCACGGCATGATCGGCCGAGATGCTGGATACATCGCCCACCGACAGACCGTTTTGCAAAATCTGCACGCGCGCACCCTCAAGGCCGCGAATTACTGGGCGGGAAGAGCCAACTCCATAACCGGTTGCCGAGACCCCAAGCTCGTTGCCTAAGGTTGCTCCTAGGGTGGTACCCAGTTTGTCGAGCAGTTCATTGCCTTGCAAAATTTTAGTGGGCGTCAGAATACTAAGGTTACTTTCTTGTGAGCCAGTTGCTTCAATCTGCAGGCTCGAATTTGCGCTGCTTTGGGCATAGGCAATCACCGAGAAAGAAACAGATAGTGTAGCGGTGAGGCTGACTGATTTGAATAAGTCAAACACATGACGCTTCGCAATTAGCGATCGGTAATATGGTTTCATTTAAAGCTCCAATTGCACCCTTACATAACACGGGTGGAAAAATAAATGGCACGCAATAGCGGTGCCGCTTAGGGGTTTACAACTGGAGTGATTGCGGCGGAGCGCGCGATTGGTAGTGACTTAATACAGCCTGAGCATTGAATGTAGCGCTATAAACAATTGGTTCGCTGGCCAGTGCTTGCACTGCGGATACAGCAATACTGCTACTGCCAACAAAACCGGCTAAGGTAAGCGCATCAAACAGCAAGCAATTGGCACTGATGTGATCGCCAGGCGATGCCGGTATAGCCATGGCAGGGCGGTCCGCATTGCAGTCGTCGTGGCTGGCTAATTCAGGTGAATAGCTAAACCCGGAGAGTTGCGTTTGCCCAGCATGGGGGTGGGCAATGCTGTGGGCATAGCCAAGCCAATGGCTACCAAGCAGACTAAAAACAAGGAAGGTAATCGCTAAACAGGCCCGGGTAGGCCGCTGGATTGATGTCAATAAATACGCCTTCATAGGCTTTGATGGTACAGGAAATGGCTAGAGCATCCAATACTGTGTAAAATAGCAATTCCGTCGGAGTGTAGCGCAGCCTGGTAGCGCACCTGCTTTGGGAGCAGGGGGTCCAAGGTTCGAATCCTTGTACTCCGACCACTTTTCCTTCCCATACGACCTTGCATCTTAGGCCCTTCAATACCTGGTTACTGCGCTGCTTTTTTTGCCCGCAAGAACAGCAATGCCACCACACCCACGAGCATCACATAGAGCGAAATCGTTACCGCCCCTTTGCTGTGCGCATACGCAAAGCTAGAGTAGGTTAAATAGGCGCAGGACGCACAAAACACTACCGGCGTTAGCGGGTAGAGCGGGACACTAAACTCCCGTTTGGTATTGGGGTGCTTAAAGCGCAGAATAAATACAGAGATACCAACGAGGAACAGGAAGCTCCAAAAAACCGGGGCCGTAAATTCCACCATGGCCTCAAAACCATCGGACTGCAGCGCGCCAAAACACACCAGCGCAACGCAAATGCTTCCCTGAACGATGTAGGCCAAGCTAGGTGAACCGCGCTTGGCTTCCCAGCGACCCATAAAACGCAGGCCATACCAATCTTCGCCCATGGCAAAGTTGGTGCGCGCCCCCACAATCATGGTGGCATTAATGCTGGTGAGCGCAGCAACCGCTACAAAAAGGCCGAGGAGCTTTTCACCAATCGGCCCAAAGGCTAGGCCGAGTAAATCGGCGGGAGCCGCTTTACTGCTGGCGAGTTGCTGCATACCCAAGCCGCTGATCAGGGCCCAGTTGACTAGCAGGTAAACCACGGTGATGAGCAATAAGCTAAACACAATGACATAGACTACGGTCTTGCTGCCACCCTTTACCTCAGCCGAAATGTAAGCGGATTCATTCCAGCCACCAAAGGTGAGCAGCACAAACACCATGGCTAGGCCAAGCAATCCCAGCGGTGGTGTGCTCGAGAAAAAGGCCGCATGCTCTACAGGAGGCAGGGGTGCGCCCATTAGACCAAAGCCAGCCACAATAATGGCAAGCAGGCCTGCCACTTCAAAAACCGTGAGTATGGTTTGCACGTTTGCCGATGCATGAATGCCGATCAGGTTAACCAAGGTCAAACCAATGACAATAAGCAGCGCCCAAATAACGGCCGAGTAGTCGCCTAGGGGCAAGACTTTCGTCATGTAGTCGCCAAACACAAAGGCGAGTAAGGCAATCGATCCGGTATTAATGACTGTGGCTTTGGCCCAGCCATAGAGAAACGAAGCGTTCTTGCCATAGGCTTTAAATAAGAAGTGGTAATCACCGCCGGCATGCGGATAGGTGGTTGCCAGCTCGGCATAGCAAAGGGCACCTGCCATGGAAATTACTGAGCCAATGATCCAAACGCTCATCATCCAGCCGATGTCGCCGGTAATACCGGCGACCATCGATGGGGTCTTAAATATGCCCGCGCCAATCACAATACCAACAATGATGGCAATTGCGCCGGTGCGCGAGAGCAAGCGCTCCGGCACCGTATTGGCGGGATTATTCATGCACTAGATTAGTGGGCTGAAAAACGCTGGGCAGTGCTTAACGGCGCACGCCAGTAAATTCATTTTGAACGTAGCCGCCCTTATCATCACCTTTTAAGGTGTTGCCATTTACTGTTACTTGCGCTGTACGGAAATTACCATTGCGGTCTTTGTAGCTAAATTCCATTTTTGTGCCAGTCAGTTTTGCATTGAGCAAAGGCTGGCTTCTGCGATCAATTAGTACGCTGCCACCAATGCGCTGGTAGTGTTGTGAAAGACTTAAGGTAGCTGGGCCTTGGGAATCAAAGTTCGTCAAAGTCCATTCGCCAGCCACATTGGCAGGGACAACCCAGAAATACGCTCTAGCGGGGCTATCCACTTCGGCATCGGCTTCCCAATCACCCATCGTGAACGCATGCGATACAACCCGTGTACCAGGCTTCATCTTGAGGATAGTAGGGCGTAGCTTCAAATTGAGCTCAGGCAGGAGGTACATGGTGACAACCGTTGCCTTGGAGAAATCTTCTTTAAAGATATCGCCCTGAATGATTTTGACTTGCTTTGATACGCCAGCACGCTCCGCATTACGCTGACCGAGCGCTGCCATTTCTGGATTAAATTCAATGCCGACTGCAGTTGCGCCAAATTGCTTTGCTGCTGCAATCGCAATCTTGCCATCACCAGCACCCAAGTCAAAGACCAAATCCGATGGGCCGACTTTGGCAATCTTGAGCATATTGGTCACTAATTCATCGCCGGTAGGGACCCAGATCACATCTTTGCCCTCTTGGCCAACACTGGGTTTGTATTTATCGTCACCGCCTTCGGTCATGCTTTGTGCACTAGCACTAACAGCAAATATCATGGAAAGGGCAAAAAGGAGTCGTTGTACGTTCTTCATAGTGGGCTTAATGGCATGTAATGGGTTAAATGAAATAACCCCATGATCATAAATTAAATCATTTAATAGCCCTAAAAAAGGCCCAAAAGCGTAAAAATTGTCCATTAGAATAGGGCCTATAAACGCATACTGCCCATAGCTCAGCTGGATAGAGCAACGCCCTTCTAAGGCGTAGGTCGCACGTTCGAATCGTGCTGGGCAGGCCAAGTAATAGAATTCTCCACTGAGACGGCTGATGGGATTGCAGCAGGGATTGACAGACCTGCTATACCGATGGAGTGG
>CAWUTW010000013.1:0-4160 GCA_963925585.1 uncultured Polynucleobacter sp.
GGATTTGATCGAGATGATTCAGGTTCAAGCCGCTGAACTTAATTTAGTGGATTTAGAGCCAAATTGGAAAATGGTAGATCGTCATATTGTTCTCGCTAGCCTAAATAAATTGAACGAGCAAATTCTGGAAATGGAATACGCCTTGATTCCCCATGGGCTCCATGTGCTTGGCAATGCGCTGAGCAAAGAAGAGCGGATTGATATGTTGATGAGCTCAGCGCAAGCAGGCGATGGCCCAGCGAAGACACTGGATCGCGCCATCATTGCAGAATTAGTGGATGGTACGACAGTTGATCACGCCATCACTGAAAATCACCTGTCGCTTGGCGATGATATGCGTGAGCAGTTAGATGGCCTTGTCAAGATGGATCGCCTGATGCAAGAAGACAGTGAACTGCAAGGCATCTACCGGGCCTTGGATGGTCGCTATATCAGACCCGCACCTGGTGGCGATGTGCTGCGTAACCCGGATGTACTGCCAACCGGCCGCAATGTGCATGGCTTTGATCCATTCCGCATCCCCAGCAAATTTGCTGTGCGTGACGGGCAAATGCAGGCTAATAAATTACTCGAGCGCTATCAGGCGGATGGTAATGCCTTGCCAGAATCGATTGCCCTCGTATTGTGGGGTACCGATAACCTCAAGACCGAAGGTGGCCCCATTGCCCAAATTTTGGCCTTGATGGGCACACTGCCACGCTTTGATAGTTTTGGTAGAGTAGCCGGCGCAACGTTGATTCCATTAGAAGAGCTGGGACGTCCCCGCATTGACGTGATGGTATCGATCTCCGGAATTTTTAGAGATTTAATGCCGTTGCAAATCAAGGTATTGGCTGAGGCAGCGTATTTGGCCGCTGCTGCGGATGAGCCACTAGATCAGAATTTCGTTCGCAAGCATGCACTGGATTACCAAGCGAAAACCGGTTGCGATTTAGAGACCGCAGCCCTGCGCGTCTACGGCAATGCAGAGAGTGCATACGGTGCTAACGTCAATATGATGGTCGATAATGGCTTGTGGGAAGACGAAGACGAATTAGCTGAGACTTATACGAGCCGTAAGAGCTTTGCGTATGGTCGCAACGGTCGTCCCCAAGCACAAAAAGAATTGCTCCAGCGCATTTTGGCTGATGTCGAGTTGACCTACCAAAACCTCGACTCAATCGAGTTAGGCGTTACTACCATCGATACCTACTTTGATACCCTGGGCGGCATTAGTCGTGCTGTAAAGCGCGCTAAGGGCGGCAAAGCGCCACCGGTTTACATTGGCGATCAAACTAAGGGTGAGAGCGTGGTTCGTACCTTAAACGAGCAGGTTGCTTTGGAAACCCGGTCACGCATGCTCAATCCAAAGTGGTACGAGGGCATGCTCAAGCATGGTTACGAAGGGGTGCGTCAAATTGAATCGCATCTGACCAACACCATTGGTTGGTCTGCCACCACCGGTCAAGTCGAACCTTGGGTTTACCAGCAACTCACCCAAACCTTTATTTTGGATGCCGATATGCGCGAGCGCTTAATGCGCCTTAATCCAGCATCCTCAGTCAAAGTAGCAAACCGCCTTTTAGAAGCCTCTGAAAGGCAATATTGGAAACCCGAACCATCTGTTCTAGAAACCTTGCGCCGTGTTGCACAAGATTTCGAAGATAGATTAGAAGGTGTTTACGAAGGAGTAGCAATTTAATGAATACCGTTAGCGTACCGATCTCTGAAATTACAACGCGTAAACCACCTGATGGTGATGGTAGCGTGCAAGTACATCTGGATCCACTTGAAAAAATTGGCAATGCCAAGGTATTTGCAATTTATGGTAAGGGTGGTATTGGCAAAAGTACAACCTCCTCAAACCTATCGGCAGCGTTCTCGATGCTGGGCAAAAAGGTGATTCAAATCGGTTGCGATCCCAAGCATGATTCAACCTTCACATTGACTGGGAAGCTAGTACCCACCGTGATTGACATTTTGGAGACTGTGGACTTTCACTCAGAAGAATTAAAGGTTGAGGACTTTGTCTACGAGGGCTTTAATGGCGTGATGTGCGTTGAGGCAGGTGGCCCACCAGCCGGAACTGGTTGCGGTGGCTACGTGGTTGGCCAAACGGTCAAGTTACTCAAAGAGCATCACCTTCTCGAAGATACTGACATCGTTATTTTTGATGTCTTGGGCGATGTGGTGTGCGGTGGTTTTGCTGCCCCATTGCAGCATGCTGATCGTGCACTGATTGTCGCTGCGAATGATTTTGACTCCATCTTTGCAATGAATCGCATTGTGCAAGCGATCAGCGCAAAAGCAAAAAATTACAACGTTCGTCTAGGCGGTGTGATTGCCAACCGCAGTAAAGATACTGATCAAATCGATAAGTTCAATACACGGGTTGGTCTCAAGACCATGGCGCACTTTCCAGATCTTGATGCTATTCGCCGTAGTCGCCTCAAAAAATGCACTATTTTTGAAATGGAATCGACTCCTGAAATTGAAGCAGTGAAGGCGGAGTACTTACGCTTAGCTGCTAGCTTATTGGAAGACGATGATCCGATATTGTCAGAGGCATTAAAAGATCGTGAAATTTTTGACTTATTGGGCTTTGATTAATTATGGCTGAAATGTCCTACCAAGATCGCCGTAGCAAGTTGAAGAACTACTTTGATCGGACCGCAGTCGATGCGTGGGCCAAGCTCACCTCGGATGCACCGGTTAGCGGTATTCGGGCGACGGTCCGCGCAGGTAGAGACCAAACCCGTCAGCGCATTTTGAACCGCTTGCCCGAAGACTTAACGGGTAAACGTATTTTGGATGCCGGTTGCGGTACCGGTGCCTTGGCATTGGAAATGGCAAAGCGCGGTGCAAACGTGGTTGCAGTCGATTTATCACCCAAGTTGGTCGAGTTAGCACAGGAGCGCATACCAGCCGAGGAGCGCCAGAATATTGCCTTTCACTCCGGCGACATGCTCGATGAATCGTTCGGTGAGTTTGACTATGTGGTGGGCATGGATTCAATGATTCATTACCAGTCAGATGACATGGTCAACGTGCTGGAGCGTTTGGCTGAGCGCACCCACCAGAAGATCATTTTTACCTTTGCACCGAGTTCCGCTTTGCTGGAAATCATGATTCGTATAGGACGTCTGTTCCCACGCAAAGATCGCGCGCCGTTCATTGAGCCTGTAAGTGAGCAAAAACTACGTGATTTGGTGGGTCAGTCCAAACTGCTTCACAGTTGGCGAGTGAGCTTTACCTTACGCATATCCAGTGGCTTTTATCAATCGCAAATCATGGAGCTTCGACGTTTCTCATGATGCAATTTTTCAAAACGGCTAAAGCATGGACGCGGATTAATCCACGCTTCTTGCCCTTTGCGGATGTCGCTACAGCCGACTTACCGCTCAGCCGTTTATTGCGTCTGTCTTTATTCCAAGTGACGGTAGGCATGGCTGCGACTTTACTAATTGGCACCTTAAACCGTGTGATGATTGTTGAGATGGGCATGAGTGCTTGGATGGTCGCCTTAATGGTTGCCTTACCGTTGATCTTTGCGCCGTTTCGGGCGCTGATTGGCTATCACTCGGATACGCACCGCTCCATTTTGGGTTGGAAGCGCGTACCTTATATTTGGATTGGCACTTGGTTGCAATTCGGTGGCTTGGCCATCATGCCATTTGCCCTGATTTTGCTCTCGGGCGATACGCACTGGCCAATTTGGTTTAGCTACATCGCTAGCGCAGTAGCCTTCTTGCTGGTTGGCGCCGGCATGCAGACAACCCAAACTGCCGGATTAGCTTTGGCAACCGACTTAGCGGAGCCAAAAAATCGCCCACGCGTCGTGGCCATGATGTATGTGATGCTGCTAGTTGGTATGGTGGTGAGCGGTATTGTATTTAGTTTGCTGCTAAAGCCATTTACACAAGTGCAATTGGTTCAAGTGATTCAAGGGGCGGCTTCGGTCACCTTACTACTGAACTTAGTTGCCTTGTGGAAGCAAGAGGTGCGCCAGCCCCACAAAACCCACCCCAGTATTGAGCGGCCCGCATTTGCAGAGTCGTGGAAGGCATTTATCGCGATGCCACACGTCAAGCGTTTCGTCATCATGTTGGGTTTGGGAACGATTGCATTTAGCATGCAAGATGTTATCTTGGAGCCTTACGGTGGTGAGATTTTAGGTCTAA
>CAWUTW010000014.1:0-19348 GCA_963925585.1 uncultured Polynucleobacter sp.
GTATGGCACCCCATATGTTGTTAGTAAATCTAGTGCAGCAGTTTGATTGGAATTACTGGATTCATCAGGTACAGAACTTACGTCTGGAACTATGATCTCTAACTCCTTAGTCATTTGGTTATATCGGGCCGTGACGCCCTCATGCTCCAATACAGCTTTGACATTTGCTGTTGTGCCGAAAGGTCTTCCATTCCCATTCTTATCTGGCAAGAAGAGCGGCGGTCTTTCTACGGCTTCTAAGCTTTGTTTGGTCCCTGTAGTTATTTGCACTGCTTTAGCGGCGCGTCCCAGTACAAGCGGCGTATTGATCTTTCCTCTGTGGAGACATCCTTCACACCCCTTAGGGTTATCTGTCTCAAACTTAGCGCACAGGGGAGGGCCACCTCCCCATGAAGTAAATCTAATTTGATAGTCAGTATCAGCATGTCCAGTCTCGCCACGCTTTTCAGTCCACTTCTCTGCAATATTCATACCTTCTTCGCAGAATGTAGTAAGACCCATGGCAGCAAACCATATGGGACGACTGACATCGCCTTGTGTCTCAGCTACCCTTTTTATTTGATTACAGTGCTTAGCGACCTCTTCAGCAGAAGTTGGTATCTGAACTATGGGAACCATAAGATCACTATTAATACTTGGTGAATAGCTGCGAATTACTTCAGGCTTTAGATCTGCTTCTAAAGCAAGTGCTTTAAGTCTTTCCAAGATAAGGCTTGGCCTAATGAGTTCAGCTTCAAGTTCACAAGTGACAGGTTTGGGTGTATCACTCTTATTATTGAATGAACCTACTGGACGTAAGATACGCGCGAAGTCAGCTGTACACGAATCATCAGCCAATACGTTGTGATGGGCAAGGACTTGCTTAAATAGTCTAGCCAAAGCCACCCACTTAGCTGCAGGGATGGAACTTGTAAATGACCAATAACAATGTATCCCATTACCTGAATTCACAATAATGGGGGTGGGGAAGTTAGCGATAGTACAGAACTCTAATATCCCCTCACGGGCTGCATCTTGATCTATATAACCTGCGCCACCATCAAACTTCTCTTGGCCACAGTCAAGGTCAACCCATAGAGCCTTAGCCTCTGACCAGTTCTCTTGTTTACGGTAAGCCTTGTTACCATCGACCATTACTGATTCATATAGGTATGACCCACAAGCATGGAACAAATTAACTGAAGTATTAGCACTATGCTTCTCTACACCCTGCACAAGCTCTTCTAGGGAAGAATATGCATAGTGAATAGTTTGCGAGGGCTTTTTAATACCTTTTTTAGGCTTACTAATTGTTGCGAGGTAGTAGATACCTGTTGGCGGCAGTGTGGTCTGAAAGAATGTCAGCGTATCCATCAAACCCCCATATCAGGGGCAGGCCTTGCATCCTTAAGTTTCTCAATCCAATTAATTACCTCCTGATAGTCCCATAAGGTAGAGCGCCCATTCTTATAGGGCCTCGGAAATGCAGAATCAGTTTTCAGTCTTCGCCAAGCCGTTGCTGGTGAGCAACTCAGCATTTCGCATACTTGAGATATTTTGATTGCTTGTGTAAATAACTTTGCTTCGTTTTTCATGAATCCCTCCTGATAGTTCAATAGAGATCATGATGTGGTAATTAGTTGCTTAAGTCAGGTGGCAATAAATCATTTGCGCCTATTTGGTTGAAGTATTTTCTCGAGATCACAAGAGCTAAGTGCTTGCGCTTGTTTTTTGCCAAACTTCCAATCTCGATCTATAGTTCGATCGGGATCGGCGAGCCCAGCTACATCTACAAACGCCTCTTTGGCCAAATCTTTCGCCTTCTGTAGGGCATTTTTTTTAAAGCCACTTGCAATAAACTCTCTTCGATTTCTCTCAATGAATGAACTTACTGCGTCGGAAGGGGTAAAACCTTTATCAGCAGGTCGCCCTCGTTTGGGGGTTGGACTTTCGGATGGGTTTTTAGTTATTACGCGTCTGTATAAATTCATGCTGCGATCCCAAATTCACCGACTACAACATTCTCTTCATGGGCCCTGGTCAAGAGATCTAATCTCTCGCCAATTAATTCCCAAGCCATCTTCTTTTCTATGTCATAGTTATGTAGTTGGTAAACACGCTGCATCCGCTTCTGGTCTTTGTGGTTAAGACATTTATCGGCGATATCGGGTGTGACCCCAAGTGCAGTCATCAACGTGGCCGCGGTCCTTCGCAAATCATGCGGAGTCCACTTACCGCCAGAAAGGATGAGGGTCTTTGCATGCCTGCTTCTATTCTTCATGGGCTTGCGATCATCCTGAAGTTGGCGGTCGTAGACTTGCTTAGCAATTGTTTTTTCGCAAACATGTGAGTCTAGATTTCTATTTGGGTAGCACCAGAGGGTGCTCTGACATAAGGACTGAAGTAGTTTGAATTGCTTCGATGCAAAATCGGACAGGAAAATAGTCATGGCAAGTCCATTTTTGCTGTTTTCAGCAGGTATTAGCCAGGTATTAGTCTCCAGATCTACTTCTTTCCATTGGGCCTTCAGTAGCTCTCCGATTCGACAGCCTGTAGATAACGCTATATATATAGCTGCTTCGGTAGAGATATTGAGGTTGGCATCGGGAATCTTTTTATGTAGCTCTTTAATTTCGGCTTCAGATAAGTAACGATCGCGCGGCATATCGGGCTTACCAATTTTTGATTTGCGGATTGTGGCTGTTGGGTCAACTTCAATAATGTCGCGATCCTGAGCAAACCGAAACATTTGGCGCATCAACGCAAGAATCATTTTGGCAGTCCTATCTACGCCCCTCTCCAAAATAGCATCAACAATCTTTGAAATATTTGCCTTTTTCACATCCTCTACTGGTATGGCTCCAATCGAAGGAAGTACATCCTTCTCAAACATGCGCCTTATCTCTACCCCCTTATTTTTGTGATTACAAAGCTCAAGCTTTTCCCAGCGATCAAAAAGCTCGATTACCGAGATTCGAGCTTTAAGTCTGGCATTCTCTGCAATCCGTGAGACCTTTAACTGTTTTTTTGTGCTAGCTGGATCTTCGCCTGCCTTGCGCTCTGCTTTAGCCTTTTGAGCTTCGAGCCTTGCGCTTGATAGGGAAAGCGTAGGGTAGATGCCTAGTTCTAGCCATTTCTGCTTGTTATCCAGCTTATATCTGTATAGCCAAGTCTTATTGCCGCTAGGCCTGGCGCGTAGATAAAGCCCATGATCGTCATTAAGAAATAGATCTTTTTCAGTTGCTTTGGCATTCTGTATTTGCCTATCGGTTAAGGGCATCTTTTAGCTTCCTTTATTGATATTGGTGACACTTTTGGTGACACTTTTACATGAGATGATATGACATTCTATGCGACAAATTGATTGAATACAATATATTTATATCAATAAAATCAATTACTTACGTGTGTATATCCTACACACGTGATAGCCTAAAAGAGGGTGTGAGACAATAAAATACCCTTATGGGGTGCATGTGGTCGGAGGTTCAAATCCTCTCGCCCCGACCATCGAATTTCTTCATTCGCCCTTTAGCGAGCACACTCATGAGCCTCTCCCAAACCCAGCCCACATCGTATTTTGGGCTCACCATTCCCTTCCTCGACTTCATTGGCGTGGTTCCAGACTTTGCTGAGAACGGCAAGTCCCGCATTTGCTTAGACTTGCGACCAGAGCATCTGAATAGCTTTCAGGTGGGTCATGGGGGCCTTAGTATGACCTTGCTTGACTTTGCCATGGCTGCGGCTGCTCGGAGCGTTCACCCCGATGCTAAAGGCATGGTGACGATCGACATGACCGTCAGTTTTATGCGCCCATCGACTGGCAAGCTGATCATTGAGGGCAAGCTCCTCAAGGCAGGCAAAAACATCAATTACTGCGAGGGTGAGGTTATTAATGAGTCAGGTGTGGTTACTGCAAAGGCTTTGGGCAGTTTTATGATGCGCCGTTAATTATTCCTCATAATCTGAAATAAATATTAATATTTATAATGATTATTCTTTAAATTCTTTCATTAATAAATAATAATTACATAAATAGTATTTTTAATTGTTCAGTTGGTGATAAGGGAATTACTGAATATCTTCTTTTGTTTAATAATATGTATATAATTAAAAGGCCATTATTGATATGGCTTATTAATTACTAACCATTGCCGGAGATATTCAGACCATGCCTTCCTATCAGGAATTATTAGCCCAGCGGGAACAGCTGGACAAGCAAATTAAAGAAGCAGTTCAGCGGGAAAAAGCCGATGGTATAGCCAAGGCGAAGGTAATTATTGAGCAATACGGCTTAAATGCGTCCGATTTGTTTAGTCGTAAAGCTGGCAGTAGCCGCGGACCCAGCGGTAAGGTGGCTCCAAAATACCGCGATCCCTCCACCGGAGATACCTGGACGGGCCGAGGTAAAGCGCCTAAATGGATTGAAGGTAAAAATCGAAGTTCATACGCTATCTAACTGATTTATTTTACTTTTATTCGATAAAAAGGCCGTCTTTGACGGCCTTTTTATCGCTTTCAATGTTTTGGATTAAGTCATCGCATGCTGACCCCATTCGCATTTACGGCCCATTCCTTCTAAAAAGACGGATTCCAGTAGAGCAAATCGGTTTGGGTTTGGATTGCTTAATCCTGAATCGACGCTAGTTGCGGGATAACCTAATATCAGCGGGTTCTCGGTAATCACCATTTCTTCCGCCTCCAAGGCCTCCTTTTCGCTGGGGGCTGGCTTCAGAACCCCTGCGTTTTCACCTGCCAACTGTAATACACCCGGATGTAGCTGGATAAACCCCTCGTCGACCAATATAGGGATGCGCCGCGTACGGCTGTTTTTGCTTAAATAATGGATTAAGTGGACTTGCTCCACTGGCGGGATTAATGCATCGAGGTAAATCAGATCGGGAGCAATGGAAACGGCCTGCATTAAACCCTCTAGGCTGTCCATGGATATCTCCATATCTACTTTGAGTTGCCAATCGAGCATGGCGTTGGCTAATTCAAGGCTATTTTCAGTGCGGCGAAAGATGCCCATTAATACACAATGCGTACTTGCCTTTTGACGCATGCTGCGTTGCCGCCGCTGCAATTGCTGCTGAAGAGAGCTAGCCAAGATGCGGCGATGCCCGCCTCGCGTTTTCCAGGCAATTAACTCCCCGAGTTCCACCATTTTTTGAACGGTGCCCAGGGATACATTAAGTACTTTGGCGCTTTGACGGGTGCTGAGGTATTCCAAGTCAGGGGTTATGGCTTTCATTTTTCCTTAATTTGCTAATGTTGTAGGAGATTCAAAGCATAAAAAGCATTTCAACTTCGATCTATCAGGATCGGATGAAATAAATGTAGGAAACGTCCTATTTGATGGTCAGGAAATTCCATAATTCAGCAAGGAAATACAGAGGGCCATTTGGAGGACTGCGGTATTCGTGTTAAATTGACCGTGTATTTGCATACGTAATGATCTATCTGCAGAGGGTGAAGCCCTTGAGCAGACGGTTTAATCCACAGTTTTTTTCGGGAAACCCGATGAAAGGTGAGCATCATGATTCAATCCTCTAGGGGAAGTTCGTACCTATTTGGCGGAAACGCTCCCTATGTAGAAGAACTATACGAATCCTATTTGTTGGACCCAACGTCCGTTGCCGATCACTGGCGCGACTACTTTGATAACGTCAATCAAGTACCTGCAGTCGACGGTTCCAGCGGTCCAGATATTGCCCATGCGCCGATTGTTGCCTCTTTTGCAGAGCGCGCGAAGCAAGGCCCAATTCGTACCGTTACGGATTCGGCAGATTCTGAGATGGGGCGCAAACGCGTTGCCGTTCAACAGCTGATCGCAGCCTATCGCAACGTGGGTAATCGCTGGGCCAATATTGACCCATTGAAGCGTACCGAGCGTCCTGATATTCCCGAACTCAATCCCGCCTTTTATGGCTTTACCGATGCCGATATGGACATCGTTTTTAACACCAGCAACACCTTCTTTGGCAAAAGCAATATGTCATTGCGGGATTTGCTACAAGCATTGCGCGAAACCTATTGCGGCACCATGGGCGCCGAGTACATGTTCATTGCCGATCAAACCATCAAAAAATGGTGGCAAGAAAAATTAGAGTCGATTCGTTCAGCGCCGAATTTCAATGTCGAAGAAAAGCGCCAAATTCTGGATCGCGTGACTGCGGCAGAAGGCCTTGAGCGCTACCTCTCGGCGAAGTACGTTGGACAGAAACGCTTTTCGCTTGAGGGCGGCGAGAGCTTTATCGCCTGTATGGATGAGTTGATCCGCGATTCGGGCAGCCGCGGAGTCCAAGAAATCGTGATTGGAATGGCCCATCGCGGTCGATTGAATGTCCTTGTGAATGTGCTTGGAAAAATGCCAAAGGATTTGTTTGCAGAATTTGAGCACAAAGCCCCTGAAGATCTTCCGGCAGGCGATGTGAAATACCATCAAGGTTTCTCGAGTGATATTTCAACGCCAGGCGGCCCAGTGCATTTGTCCCTGGCTTTTAACCCCTCCCATTTGGAAATCGTCAACCCGGTTGTGGAAGGCTCTGCACGCGCGCGGATGGAACGCCGCGGCGATCTAACCGGTAGCCAAGTATTGCCTGTTTTAGTGCATGGTGATGCTGCGATTGCAGGTCAGGGCGTAATGCAAGAAACCCTCGCCATGGCGGAGGTGCGTGGCTATTCCACTGGTGGCACCATCCACATTGTGATTAATAACCAGATTGGATTTACAACGTCTGATCCACGTGACTTGCGCTCCAGTCTCTATTGCACCGACATCATGAAAGTGATTGATGCTCCGGTATTGCACGTGAATGGCGATGATCCAGAGGCGGTTGTTTTGGCTACGCAGTTGGCCGTCGAGTTTCGGAGTCAATTTAAGAAAGACGTCGCAATCGACATCGTTTGTTTTCGTAAATTAGGGCATAACGAACAAGATTCGCCAGCCATGACCCAGCCTTTGATGTACAAAATCATCAGTGCGCATCCCGGCACGCGCAAATTGTATGCAGAAAAACTAGAAGCACAGGGCGTAGTCCCGGCTGGTACGGGTGACTTGATGGTCAAAGAGTACCGCACCGCTATGGATGCAGGTGTGCAAACATCCGACCCTGTGCTGAGCAACTTCAAAGGCAAGTTTGCGGTGGATTGGTCGCCCTTCTTGAATAAGAAGTGGACTGATAGTGCCGATACCGCAATTCCGCTGACCGAGTGGAAGCGTTTGGCAGAAAAAATTAGCACCATTCCAGCCGATCTGAAAGTACATCCCTTGGTTGAAAAGGTTTTGCTTGACCGCGCTGCAATGGGCCGAGGAGAAATCAATGTTGACTGGGGCATGGGCGAGCACATGGCATTCGCCTCTTTAGTTGCCAGCGGCTATCCCGTGCGCCTATCTGGAGAAGACAGTGGACGTGGTACGTTTACACACCGCCACGCGGTGCTGCACAATCAAAACCGCGAAAAATGGGATACCGGCACCTATGTTCCGCTACAGCACGTAGCAAAAGACCAAGCCCCATTCACCATAATCGACTCCATCCTATCTGAAGAGGCCGTATTGGGTTTTGAATACGGCTATGCTGCGGCCGAGCCCAATACCTTAACCATTTGGGAAGCGCAGTTTGGCGACTTTGCCAACGGTGCGCAAGTGGTGATTGACCAGTTTATTGCCTCGGGTGAAGTGAAGTGGGGCAGGGTGAATGGTCTTGTCATGATGTTGCCGCACGGTTACGAAGGTCAAGGGCCAGAGCACTCTTCGGCACGACTCGAGCGTTTTATGCAGTTGTGCGCAGATACCAATATGCAGGTCATTCAGCCAACCACTGCAGCGCAGATTTTCCATGTCCTGCGCCGCCAAATGATTCGCCAGTTCCGTAAGCCTCTTATTTTGATGACGCCCAAGTCCTTGCTGCGCAATAAAGAAGCGGCGTCTCCCTTAATCGAATTTACAAAAGGGGTGTTCCACACGGTACTGCCTGAGCGCGATGAATCCATTGATCCTAAAAAGGTTACCCGGATTATTATGTGTTCTGGCAAAGTCTATTACGACCTAGTCAAAGCGCGTGCCGATAAGTCCATTAGCGATGTTGCGATTATTCGCATCGAGCAGCTTTATCCATTTCCACATAAAGCAATCTCTGCTGAAATGAAAAAATACCCTGCAGTTGAAGAGGTAGTGTGGTGTCAGGATGAGCCGCAGAACCAAGGCGCTTGGTTCTTTATTCAGCATAACATTTTGGAAAACATGGGTGAGGGAATGCGAATGGCGTATGCCGGTCGTCCGGCCTCAGCCTCGCCAGCGGTTGGTTATGCCCACCTCCATCAAGAACAACAAAAGTCGCTGATCAATGTGGCCTTTGCCAAACTCAAGGGATACGTCGTTACTAAATAAGTACAGGCAAATTCCCATCACATTATTTATTAGGAAGAATCATGGCTATTTTTGAAGTTAAAGTTCCCCAGTTGTCGGAGTCGGTTGCTGAGGCAACCCTATTGCAGTGGAAGAAAAAGGTGGGCCAAGCCGTTGCTCAGGATGAAATCCTGATTGAGATTGAAACCGATAAGGTGGTTTTAGAGGTTCCATCCCCCTCTGCTGGTGTGCTGGTTGATTTGGTGGTTGGTGATGGTGGCACCGTATTTGCGGACCAAGTGATCGCGAAGATTGATAGTACGGCTACGGCCTCCGCCACCGCAGCGCCGGCAATTGCAGTCGCACCCGCTGCTTCTAGTAGCGCAGCGCCTGCCACGAAACCTGCAGCTGCTCCCATTGCGAGTGCTGCACCCTCCGCCGCCAAAATGATGGCAGAAAAGAATATAAGCGCAGCGCAGGTTGCTGGTACAGGACGCGATGGCCGTATTACTAAAGGCGATGTGATTGGCGCAGCTACTGGCGGATCTAAGCCTGTAAAAGTATCTTCGCCTGCTTTACCGGGAGTTGCAGTGCCCATGGGTGATCGTCCAGAAGAGCGCGTACCGATGAGTCGTTTGCGCGCGCGGATTGCTGAACGCTTGCTAGAGTCACAAGCGAACAATGCCATTCTGACGACCTTCAATGAAGTCAATATGGGCCCAGTGATTGCGATGCGTAACAAGTACAAGGACGTATTTGAAAAGACCCATGGTGTCAAGCTGGGTTTCATGTCCTTTTTTGTCAAAGCAGCAACGCATGCCTTAAAGAAATTTCCCCTGCTCAACGCATCCGTGGATGGCAATGACATTGTGTATCATGGCTACTTTGATATCGGTATCGCGGTTAGCTCACCACGCGGTTTGGTGGTGCCTATTTTGCGTGATGTTGACCAAATGAACTTAGCCGATATCGAAAAGCAGATTGCTGAGTATGGCGCTAAAGCCCGTGACGGTAAGCTGTCGATTGAGGAATTAACTGGCGGTACCTTCTCCATTTCAAACGGTGGTGTGTTTGGATCAATGCTGTCGACGCCAATCATCAACCCACCGCAGTCAGCAATCTTAGGTATTCATGCAACCAAGGAGCGTGCTGTGGTCGAAGATGGGCAAATTGTGATCCGCCCCATTAATTACTTGGCCTTATCGTATGACCACCGCATTATTGATGGTCGTGAAGCGGTACTTGGTTTGGTTGCCATGAAGGAAGCATTAGAAGATCCTTCACGCCTCCTGCTTGATCTGTAAGGGGCAAACACATGAGTCAAGTGTTTGATGTAGTTGTTATCGGCGCCGGTCCTGGTGGTTATATTGCAGCGATTCGGGCTGCTCAGCTGGGTTTTAAAGTGGCCTGCGCAGAATCCAATGCCTACGATGATCCAAAGGGCGAGCCACGCTTAGGCGGCACCTGTTTGAATGTAGGATGCATTCCTTCCAAGGCCTTACTTGCTTCGTCAGAGGAGTTCGAAAAGATCAGCCACCATGTCGCTGATCATGGCATTACAGTGGGTTCGGTTAAGCTCGACTCCAACAAAATGCTGGCGCGCAAAGATGCGATTGTGACGAAGATGACTGCGGGTATTCAATTTCTGTTCCGCAAGAATAAGATTACAACCCTCAAAGGCCATGCCTCTTTTATTGGAAAAACGGCAGATGGATATCAGATTCAGATCGATGACAAAGATTCCGGCACGGTGACTGCCAAGAATGTGATTATTGCAACCGGATCAAAAGCGCGCCATCTACCGAATATTCCAGTGGATAACGTTTTAGTTTGTGACAATATTGGCGGACTGAAGTTTGATTCCATTCCCAAGCGTTTGGGTGTTATTGGCGCTGGTGTCATTGGGCTGGAACTGGGATCGGTATGGCGCCGGGTTGGTTCCGAAGTCACCGTCTTAGAGGGCTTGCCTACGTTCTTGGGCGCATGCGATGAAGGCATTGCGAAAGAGGCCCATAAAATTTTTGTAAAGCAGGGCCTCAAGATCAATATGGGGGTCACGATTGGTGAAGTCAAAGCAGATAAAAAAGGCGTTGTGGTTCAGTACCAAGACGCGGAGGGTAAATCCCAAAAGCTCGAATGCGATCGTTTGATTGTTTCCGTAGGTCGTGTGCCCAATACCGACAAACTCAACTTAGAGTCCATTGGCCTTAAAGTCGATGAGCGTGGTTTCATTCCCATCGATGACCATACTTGTTCTACTGCGGCCCCTGGAGTCTATGCCGTTGGCGATGTCGTGCGTGGACCGATGTTGGCCCACAAGGCGGAAGATGAGGGCGTTTTGGTTGCCGAAATCATTGCAGGTCAAAAACCCCACATCGACTACAACTGCATTCCGTGGGTGATTTACACCGACCCCGAGATTGCATGGGTGGGCAAAACCGAGCAGCAGTTGAAAGCCGCTGGTATTGCATACAAATCAGGTCAATTCCCATTTGCTGCGAATGGCCGCGCCCTCGGCATGGCCCGCGCTGATGGATTTGTGAAGTTTTTAGCCGATGCGAAGACCGACGAAATTCTCGGCGTACACATTATTGGGCCAAATGCATCGGATCTGATTGCAGAGGCTGCGGTTGCGATGGAATTTAAGGCGGCTACAGAAGACATTGCACGTATTTGCCATCCACATCCTAGTCTCTCGGAGGTAATGCGTGAAGCCGCATTAGCAACGGATCAACGCGCATTAAATATGTAAGTTGAGCACACTCGCGTTTTACCGAAAAGAGCTGGAGGCGCGCGGGTTTCATTCCGACCCCGCGCAGGAGCGCGCAGTGGAGCGATTGCAGCGCTGTGAGGATGAGTGGGTTGCGTACAAAGACGTCCGTAGTAATGCGCTCACCAAAAAATTATTTCACCCAGCGCTTCCAATGGGAGTGTATTTGTGGGGCGGGGTAGGTCGCGGCAAATCCTTCTTAATGGATTGTTTTTTTGCTGCCTCACCCCTCGAAAAAAAGATCCGCATTCATTTTCATGAATTCATGCGCGAGGTGCATCGTGAATTGCATGAGCTATCCGGCATGGCCGATCCCTTAGATGAGTTATCTAAGCGCATTACCCAGCGTTATCGTTTAATTTGCTTTGATGAGTTTCACATTAACGATATTGCCGATGCCATGATTTTGTATCGGCTATTGAGTGCGCTATTTGAGGATCGGGTGCAGTTCATCATGACCTCCAATTACAAGCCGGATCAGCTTTATCCGAATGGCTTGCATCGGGATCGCTTATTGCCTGCGATTGCCTTGCTTGAGGGTAAGTTGGATGTGCTCAACGTGGATGCAGGTACCGACTATCGACAAATGCAGATGGCGCAAGTGCAAGCCTACTACCAGCCATTAAGTTCGGTGAACGATGTGCTTATGATGCAGACCTTTCGCTCAGTATTAGGTAAAGAACCCGAAGAAAAGAATCCCGTCTTACGGATTGAGTCACGTGAAATCAGGCCGATGCATCGCGCTGCCGGTGCGGTGTGGTTTGATTTTAAAACCCTGTGCATGGGGCCACGCTCACAGAACGATTATTTAGAGATCGCCAATCTCTTTCATACTGTTTTTTTATCCGGGGTGCCCTATATGCCGCCCCGCATGACCAATGAGGCACGGCGCTTTATCTGGCTGATTGATGTGCTGTATGACCATAAAATCAAACTCATTATGAGCGCTGAACTGCCACCAGACCAGCTTTATACCGAAGGGCAGATTGTGGGTGAGTTTGCGCGAACCGTGTCTAGGCTGGTTGAAATGCAGTCTCGTGACTATTTGGATGCGCCGCGCCGTGTGGTCCACGCCGGCTTGACCTAGAATAGGGGTATGACAAGCCCTTTTATTCTGAATGCCGATCTGCACTGCCATTCCGTGGTTTCGGATGGCACCTTGACGCCAGAAACGCTGGCACTGCGCGCATTTGAAAACGGGGTTCATTTGTGGGCCTTAACTGATCATGATGAGTTGGGTGGGCAAGTGCGGGCTCAAAAAGCAGCGCGTGACTTAGGCATGGATTACCTCTCTGGCGTTGAGATTTCGGTTACTTGGATGGGTCATACGATTCACATTGTGGGTCTTGGCATTGATGCTCAGCACATTGGGATTTTGGAAGGCTTACGCCGTACTCGGGACGGCCGGCAGAATCGTGCCAAGATGATGGCTGAGCAATTGGCCAAAGCGGGCATTGTGGGTAGCTTTGAGGGGGCACTCCAGTATGCCGGTAACCCCGAACTGATCTCGCGTACCCACTTTGCACGCTTTTTAGTCGAGCAGGGCGTATGCCGCGATACCGATCAGGTCTTTAAGAACTATTTGGTTGAGCACAAGCCCGGCTATGTTCCGCATCAATGGGCCAGCTTAGATGACGCAGTTGCATGGATCAAAGCGGCAGGGGGTGTTGCAGTGATTGCGCATCCGGGGCGTTATAAATTAACGGCTATGCAGCTCGATGCGCTTTTTAAGCACTTCAAAGAGTTGGGCGGCCTCGCCATTGAGGTGGTTACTGGAAGCCATAGCCCCGCGCAGTATCAGATTTACTCAAAGGCTGCCGAGCACTATGGCTTCATGGCATCGCGCGGCTCTGATTTTCATGATCCGCAGGAGAGTTACATTGACTTGGGTAAATTGCCGCATTTGCCGGAGCACTTAACCCCTGTATGGTCAGTGTTCCATTAGACTCTGTATTTACTAAAATGCCGAAGAAGGCCACTTAATTATGTTTGCTCAGCGCGTACTTTCTGGAATGAGGCCAACGGGTCATTTGCATTTAGGCCACTACCATGGTGTGTTAAAAAACTGGGTCCAGTTGCAATCCCAGTATCCCTGTTTTTTCTTTGTGGCTGATTGGCACGCACTCACCACCCATTACGAAACCCCAGAGGTGATCGAGGCATCGGTGTGGGAGATGGTGATTGACTGGTTGGCTGCAGGCGTCGATCCAAAACAAGCCACGCTTTTTATTCAGAGCCGCGTACCCGAGCATGCTGAACTGTTTTTGTTGTTATCCATGGGAACGCCGCTCGGATGGCTGGAGCGTGTTCCAACCTACAAAGACCAGATTGAAAAGCTGAAAGAAAAGGATCTCCAGACCTACGGTTTTTTAGGTTACCCCTTACTGCAATCAGCTGATATTTTGATTTACCGCGCACAACACGTTCCGGTTGGAGAGGATCAAGTCCCGCACGTGGAGATGACCCGTGAAGTGGCGCGCCGTTTTAACAATTTATACGGCCGCGAGCCTGGCTTTGAAGCCAAAGCCCAGGAATCGATCCAAAAACTGGGTGGCAAAGCAGCCAAGCTCTATACAGAGTGCCGCATTGCATATCAAGAGCGGGGCGAGGTCGATGCGCTTGAGCGGGCCAGAGAATTGCTTCAGCAAGCCCAAAGTATTTCCAATACGGATCGGGAGCGCCTCTTTGGTTACCTTGAGGGATCCCGCAAAGTAATTCTGCCCGAGCCGCACGCCTTGCTTACGGCTGCATCGCGTATGCCGGGTTTGGATGGGCAAAAGATGTCCAAGTCGTATGGCAATACCATTGGCATTCGCGAAGAGCCTGCCGTAGTTGAGCGCTCCATCAAAACCATGCCCACCGATCCTGCACGCATCCGCAGAACCGATGCGGGCGACCCAGCGCGCTGCCCCCTGTGGCAGCTGCATTTGGTTTACTCCGATAAGCCAACGCAAGAGTGGGTTGAAAAAGGCTGCAAATCAGCGGGCATTGGCTGCTTAGAGTGCAAGCAACCCGTCATCGATAGCATCTTGCGTGAGCAGCAGCCGATGTTTGAACGGGCCCAGCAATACCTGGATGACCCGAGCCTGCTGCGTGCGATTATTGCCGATGGCGGGGATAAGGCCCGCGCCGTTGCACAAGAAACCATGCGGGATGTTCGCGAGGCCATGGGCCTTGCGTATACCTAAACAACGTGACGGCCTCTGAATTGCTAGGCGCGGTACCAATGCACGCTAGCATTACTAATCCATCCGACTGGGTAACGCGTTTTTGCCCTTTGATCGCTGCGGGCGGAAGGGTGCTGGATTTAGCTGCAGGCTCAGGGCGCCATAGTCTGCATCTGGCGAAGCTGGGATTTTCGGTATTGGCAGTAGATCGGGATGCTGTAGCGCTGGAGGCGCTTACGCAATCAAAGTCGGGCCTGGCGATTCAAATTGAGCACTTAGATCTCGAAGGATCGACATGGCCCTTGGTGGATCGATCGGGGTTTTTTGATGCCGTGGTGGTGGCCAACTACCTCTACCGACCTTATTTAGATCTGCTACCTGATCTGCTGGCTGAGGGTGGGGTACTTATTTACGAGACGTTTGCACATGGCAATGCCGCTTTTGGCAAGCCCAGCAACCCGGATTTCCTACTGCAGACAGGGGAATTGCTTGATTTTGCAGCGCGCCACGGCCTTCATGTTCTTGCGTACAGTGATTTATATCAGGCACAGCCCAAGCCGGCCATGGTGCAGAGCCTATGTGCCGTAAAGGGGGTGCTAAAAGAGCGCCATCCGTTACAATTTCAGGGATGACTACAGTGCAATCCCAAGCCCATTATGCGAGGTTCTCCAATGCCTAAATCGAAGCCGATGCACGGCAGCATGGTGGCCATTGTCACTCCCATGTTGGAGGATGGAAGTCTCGATTACCCCGGCTTAAAAAATCTACTCGACTGGCATGTTACCGAAGGAACGGATGGTATCGTGATTGTAGGTACCAGTGGAGAGTCGCCCACGGTTTCGGTCGAAGAGCATTGTGAACTCATTCGAGTCACAGTCGATCATATTCACGGCCGCATTCCCGTTATTGCTGGAACAGGCGGCAACTCTACTCTTGAGGCAATCGAGCTCACTGAGTTTGCTAAAAAAGTGGGAGCCGATGCCAGCCTTCAAGTCGTTCCTTACTATAACAAGCCAACGCAAGAGGGCATGTACCAGCACTTCAAAACGATTGCTGAAAAAGTGGATTTACCCGTCATTCTGTATAACGTACCTGGCCGCACGGTAGCGGATTTGGCTGGTGAGACTACTGTACGCTTAGCTGGAGTTCCAGGCATTATCGGTATTAAAGATGCCACCGGTAATTTAGAGCGCGGCAGTGTGCTGCTTGCTGAATTAAAGGCCGCGGGGCACGCCGATTTTGCGGTGTTGTCCGGCGATGATTTGAGCGCCCTATTGCTGATGTTCATGGGCGGCAAAGGAAATATTTCAGTGACTGCCAACGTGGCCCCGCGTTTGATGCATGAGCTCTGTGCCGCAGCGATGGCCGACGATGTTGCAAAGGCGAGGGCAATTCAATATCAGCTACTCGGGGTACACAAAGCCATGTTTACCGAGGCTAATCCAATTCCAGTTAAATGGGCCCTATATGAAATGGGCAAAATTACCGCAGGCATCCGCTTGCCATTAACTTCACTCAGTCCCGCATTGCGTGATCCGCTCAAAAAAGCACTCATCCACGCTGGACTATTATGAAAAACGCATTTCTTTTTACGCGCCGTACTTTAATTGTTGTAAGTATTGCTAGCCTTCTTGCCTGTACTTCAGTTACAAAAAACGATACGGTTGACTATAAAGCGGCGGGCGCAGTCCGCGGACCCAACTTAACCCTGCCGCCGGATTTGATTACGGCTCAGGCTGACCGTCGTTATATTGTGCAAGATGGCGCCGCAACTATGTCAGAGTTCAATGCTGCGTCTAAAAAAATCAGCCAGACCCGTCAAAACGTACTCACCGGAATTCCCGGTATGCGGATTGCGCGGGATGGTGAAAAGCGTTGGCTAGTTGTCGAACGGCCAGCGCCAGAGCTGTACCCCCTAATTAAGGATTTTTGGCAAGAGAATGGATTTCTCTTGGTAGTCGATTCACCTTCCACCGGCATTATGGAAACCGATTGGGCCGAAAATCGCTCCAAAATTCCGCAGGATTTTATTCGCAGTACCTTAGGTAAAGTGCTTGATTCACTTTACGATACAGGTGAGCGCGACAAATATAAAACCCGCCTCGAGGTGCCTAGGCTTGGGGAGACCGAGGTTTATATTACCCAGCGCGGCGCATTGGAGAAATGCGTTACCGATAGTGCGGGGACATGCAACTCCACAGTCTGGACGCCTCGGCCCAACGATCCCCAGCTTGAAGCTGTTTTTCTGGCGCGCTTAATGGAGCGCTTGGGCGTCTCTCAAGAATCAGCGCGCGCCCAAGTTGCAGCTGCCACCCTTGCTCCAGCAAAAACACCAAAAGCGAAGTTTGTTCAAGAGGCAAATAATACGGGGCGCATTGATATGAGCTCCAGCTTTGACCGTGCCTGGCGTGATGTTGGTCTCGCGCTAGACCGCTCCAATTTCACAGTAGAAGACCGCGATCGTTCCAAAGGAATTTACTTTGTTCGTTATGTCAATCCCAAAGAGGTGGGCGAATCTAAAGGATTCTTTTCAAAACTCTTTAGTAGTAGCGATGACTCGAGCCTGAAAGCAAAGCGCTACCGAGTAGTTTTGAAATCGAGTGGCGATAACTTAACTCAGGTTTATGTTCAAGACGATGTAGGCAAGCCAGAAAATACGCCTGCTGGATATCGGCTGCTGACCTTGCTGGATGAGCAGCTAATTAAGTAAGTTAGGATAAAGGTATAAAAAAAGCCGCTTTGCAGCGGCTTTTTTCTTTTCAACAGGGAATTACTTACCGGCTGGTGCAGGTGTTGGAGCTGCAGCAGGAGCGGCACCAGTAGCAGGGGCAGCACCAGTAGCAGGGGCAGCTGGAGCAGCAGCGGGTGCTGCATCAGCAGGAGCAGCTGCAGGTGCTGGGGCAGCTGCGGGAGCTGGAGCTGGCTTAGCTTCCTCTTTTTTGCCACATGCGGCTAAAGTAACTGCGAAGAGGGCGGCGAGTACGAGGGAGAGCGATTTTTTCATTTGATTGATCCTTTAATAATGAATGACTGGAGGCCTTAGCCTAAATATAGGTCGAAAAAAGTGCGGGCTTCCCCGCACAATATTCAGCTTTCATTATAGCGACCCTTCGTTTTTTCCTGTGATTAATAACCATCCCGAGCAGTAGGCATCGTAAAGGGAGTTATTGCCAGCAGCCATATTAGCTAAATAGGCACTATTTTCTACGCCGAGCGGCGGTAAAGAATGCCGTTCAGAAAGCACATTCCAGCAGAGTTTCACGGCCAAGGATTCGCCTTCCGTTTGATTTTCGCCATTGCAAAAGATGGTCTTATCTAGTCGCATAAGCCGTGTATGCGGGTGTGGGCGAAGCGGATTTTGTTTTAGATATTGCGCAAATGCCTTGGCGGATAGGGGCTGATCTGGGCAACTAAAAAAGGCATGCGGCTTGGGCTCACTTAAGTACGATGCAATCCCTGGCAGCATGGTATCGACGGATTCGAGCTTCAGGCTCTTTACGTGCGTACGTAACTGTTTAAGCAGCTCTGGCGGTAAGGTGTCTGGCTGATCGGTTGCAGTTTGCTGGGGATCTTGGTAGCGCTTATCAAGTAGGGGTAGGGCATCCAATGACTCTGCTAATCGCCACACACCCTCTTGAAGTAATTCGCGGTAGGAGGCCGCCCGAAATCCAACAGACCAAGTTTGGCAGCCCGCATCGAGTGAAACGCCTTCGTGCGCCACATGCGGCGGTAGATAGAGCATGTCGCCTGGCTCCAAAACCCAGTCTTGGGTTGGTTCAAACTGCGCCAAAATCTTGAGTGGTAAATTGGGCTTTAGGCTTAAGTTATTTTGCGTTGATATTTTCCAATGCCGACGGCCTGACATCTGAATCAAAAACACATCGTAGGAATCCACATGGGGGCCAACACCACCGCCGGGGCCGGCTACGCTAATCATGAGGTCGTCGAGCCGAACATCAGGGATAAATCGAAACCAAGATAAAACGGTTTTCGCTGCCGGGTGAAGGGTATCTGCGCCCTGCAGTAATAGTGTCCAATTTGCTTGGCTGATGGGTGGAATTGATTTCTTGGAGAAGGGGCCGCGGACGATTTTCCAAGGTTTACTTTGAATCAAACGGGATTCACTATCGGGATGACTTGCCAGTACAGCCAATTCAGCCGCGGAAATAGGGCTTTCGAGTGGCTCTCCAGCCGCCTTTGCAAGCGCAAATGCGGGAATGGCAGCGCGCACCAATAAGGGCTTTTTATGCCAGTACTGCTGCATAAATTGCGCAGGGCTGATCCCACCCAATAGAGCCCAAGGGGCCTTTATTGGTAAGGGGTATGGTGGTGTTGGTGGCTCGTAAGGCGTGCTCAAGTAAAATGATTTCATTTGCAGTTCACAATTAATTTGACCATAGGCTTTTCAACCAACGCGTATGAAGATCGAAAAAAATACCGTCGTGTCGCTTCGTTATAAATTAACCGATGCGCAAAACAACCTCATCGAAGAGCCTGATTCCCCGATGGTATACCTCCACGGTGGTTATGACGGCACTTTTCCAAAAATAGAAGCGTTATTGGATGGGCATGAACTGGGTTTTGAAACCACAGTGCAACTTGAACCAGGGGATGCATTTGGGGAATACGATCCCGAATTATTAAAAATTGAGCCTCGTATGCGATTTCCAGAGCCAATTGAAATTGGTATGCAGTTCGAAGGGATACCCGAGGCCTTAGATGAGCAAGGCGAAATCGTTGCCAGCGACGATGATGCAGAAGACGACGATGATTTACAGCCTTTAATCTATACCGTTACGGACGTCGCTGACAGCCAGGTCGTACTTGATGGCAATCATCCCCTTGCCGGCATGGCCCTGCGTTTTACTTTGCTAGTAACCGACATCCGCTCTGCCACTGAAGAAGAAATTCAGAATCGCCATCCAGAAGGCGTTGACGCCATTACCTTTGGTATGCCAAACGACGATGAGGACGATGTTGATTTAGACCAGTTAATTGATGCGGCTGCAGGTACAGGAAAAAATAATCCGCGCACCTTGCACTAAATCGGCTTTACTCTTTTAACCACTGCTTGATGGT
>CAWUTW010000015.1:0-4359 GCA_963925585.1 uncultured Polynucleobacter sp.
CCAAGCAGCAGGGTGGGGCGTAATCGGCCAGTTTTTAGCTAAGCGCCAAGACCTCAGGGCAGATGACGTCTATCGAATGCAGCACGACTTGGGCTTTAGTGAATTGCTGTCGACGGAGAGTCAGGAATGGAAAGTGCGAGCGGCACTGCGCGTCCAGGATTGGCCGTTGGCCCGGGATGCTATTGAGACCATGAATCCTGCAGTTCGGTCAAAAGATCCTGCATGGGCCTATTGGTACGGCCGATCGCTCGAGGCTACAGGTCAAAGCGCCAAAGGAAAAGAACAATACGAGTTGATACATGAGCAATTTAATTTTTATGGCCAATTGGCGCGTGAAGAGCTTGGCAAAAAAACCCAAATTCCAGTTCGAGTTCGGGTAACGGATCAAGAGATCAAGCCCATGGCTGAGCGCAAAGGCTTTATTCGTAGCGAGCGTTTTTATGCCATGAATTTGCGCTTTGAGGGCAACCGTGAATGGAATTGGGAGTTGCGCGGCATGAGCGATAAAGAGCTCCTAGCAGCAGCCGAATACGCAAAACGCATTCAGCTTTACGATCGGACCGTCAATACGGCAGATCGAACCAAAGCAGAACATGATTTCACCTTGCGCTTTCCAACGCCCTACCGCGATGAACTCACTCCCATCGCCCGTCAAATTGACCTTAATTTAGCGTGGGCTTACGGCTTAATTCGACAGGAGTCGCGTTTTATCATGAATGCCACCTCTTCGGTGGGCGCATCGGGTTTGATGCAAGTCATGCCCAATACGGCAAAATACGTTGCCAAGAAAATTGGTATGACCTCGTATACGCAGGAAAAATTGAAAGACACCAATACCAACTTAACTCTGGGAAGCAATTACCTTAATATGGTACTGGTGGATTTAGATGGATCATGGGTGTTAGCGTCGGCCGCTTACAATGCCGGCCCATCCCGCTCTAAGTTATGGCGTGAACGCTTAAATGCCCCAGTGGAGGGTGCGATTTTTGCAGAGACAATACCCTTTCATGAAACCAGAACCTACGTTAAAAATGTATTGTCCAATGCCAGCTATTACTCGGGTGTGATGACGGGTCAAACCATTTCTTTAAAACAGCGCCTTGGAATCATTACTCCCAAGGCTGCAATTCAAAGTGAGTTGCCATGAAATATGATGTACTAGTAATTGGCGGTAATGGGTTTGTAGGCAGCGTGCTGGTGCGCAGACTGCAACGTGAGGGCTATTCGGTGTTATTACCGACACGCCATTTGGCGGCAGCGCGGGATTTTCGTTTGCTGCCAAGCGTTCACTTAGTTCAAGCCGATGTCAATGATCAAGCCACTTTAAATAGTCTATGTAGTCAGGTTAAGCCAGGCGGTACGGTCATTAATTTGGTCGGTATTTTGCACGATCGACCAGCAAAGCCCTATGGCAAAGTATTTGAGCGTGCCCACGTAATGTTACCAACCCACTGCATCGCTGCGATGAAAGCCAATGGCATTAAGCGCTATTTGCACATGAGCGCTTTGGGCGCAGACTCGCACGGACCATCAATGTATCAACGCAGCAAAGGCGATGGTGAGGCGGCAGTTCGAGCCAGCGGATTGGATTGGACTATTTTTAGGCCTTCCGTCATTTTCGGGCAAGACGATCAATTCATTAATCTGTTTGCCAACTTAGCAAAAGTGTTTCCAGTGATTCCCTTGGCAAATTCGCAGGCACTGTTTCAGCCAGTGAGCGTCAATGATGTGGCTGCTGCATTTGTCGCTGCGATTACGATGAAGCAAACCATTCACCAAACGTATTCTTTAGTGGGCCCTGAAGTACTTAGCATGGCAGAGCTGGTTCGTTTTGCGGCCGTAAAGGCGGAAACTACGACGCGTGTTATTCCAATGCCAGCCTTCGTAGGTTACCTACAAGCATTGCTGTTCGAATTTTTGCCCGTACCCACCTTGATGTCGCGCGACAATATTGCATCCATGCAGTTACCCAATGTATTGCCCCCGACGGCAGCAGATGATCTGATCACGACCTTCGGCATATCACGCCAATCCATTCGGAGTCTGTTGGCTTGAACATATACGCCGTTGGCGGAGCAATACGGGATGCTGTTATGGGTATCCCGGTGAATGACATTGATTATGTGGTGGTCGGAAGTAGCGCTGAAGAGATGATTGCGCTGGGCTACCAGCCGGTTGGCAAGGACTTCCCGGTCTTTTTACATCCCCAAACCCATGCCGAATACGCCTTGGCTCGGACCGAACGAAAAACAGGGATCGGTTACCAGGGGTTTCATTTTTATGCCGACCCTTCGGTCACCTTAGAGCAAGATTTACAACGGCGCGACCTCACCATCAATGCGATGGCTCAGCGTATTGATGACGCCGGCGCACGCGTGGGCCCCATCATCGATCCCTATGGCGGGCAAAACGATATTCGAGCCAATCTATTTCGCCATGTTTCGGCTGCTTTTGCAGAAGACCCCTTGCGTTTATTGCGCATTGCTCGGTTTGCTGCGCGCTTTCCAACATTCACCATTGCATCCGAAACACAAGAGGCGCTGCAGGCTATTGTGCAGTCGGGTGAGTTGTCGGCACTATCGCCGGAGCGTGTATGGCAAGAACTCGATCGTGGCTTGCGTTCAGCAGATCCGCTGCGCATGGTTGAGGTACTTTTAGAGACTGGCGCTGCAGACCAATTCTTACCGCAGCAGTTGATTGCGGTTTGCAGGGATCAGCAACTTAAAATACAGCTGGCTACTAACCTCGACTTGTTGGCAGCGAAAAAAATAGCAGACGTCGATTTAGTTTGTGCAGTGTTGTTGGCTGATTTGAGTGAAGATGCGGTTCGGCAATGGTCCGAAGCAATCCGCATGCCGCACGGCACCCGTGATTTTGCAGAACTGTTTTCGGCGCTAAAAAAACGAGTGATACAGCAGGGCTATGGCGCAGTTGAGATTCTGGCTTGGTTTAACCGCGCTGATGTTTGGCGTAAGCCCGAGCGCGCAGAAAAACTAATCGCACTGGCCAGTGTTTTACATTTTCAGGTAAAGCAGATCAGCTCCGCCCTAGCAGCGGCACAGGCCATAGATAGTCAAGCCGTTATTCAAGGTCTTTCGGTAGCAGAGCAGCAGCAGGGCGAATGCATTCGCTCCGCAATCGATGCTGCACGATTACAGGCTGTGGAATCGATTACGGCCACCTAGCCCTGGAAGCGAATCCAAGGATGGCAAATTCATGCCTTTGGTAAATGCAAAAACTTTAAACAACTCGCCCATCTCCGCCTCTGATAATAATTTTTGCAAGGCGTTGGATACCGGTAAAAAAGCAGTTACATTGGCTGGATCCATTTTTTCCAAAACCAAATCACCAATCCCGGCTTCTAATAAGAAGTTACCTTGATTGTTGAAATAGATTTCGTCCGCTCCGGCAGCAAAAGCTGCACTCGAAATCGAAGACCACTCCACATGGCTGGTTAGATCGCACAGGCCCGGCAGATAGAGTGGATCTGTAATGGTATGGTGGCGGTGGTGGGCCATCAATGTCCCTTGCTCACGCTGCGGGTGAAAAAACTCGCTCGCCGGAAATCCATAATCCAGTGTAATAAAAAGACCACTCGTCAGCGCCTGAGTTACAGCCCTAATCCACGCCACACTTTGCGGATGGATTTCGGTGGTGTAGTCCTCGGCGAAGGAGTGGGTAAGGAGGTAGTCTGGCAATAATTGCGGGTCGACAGCTGGACCGCTCTCTAGGGCGAAGGCGCCATTCTTAATAACTACACCTTGTAAATACCATGTTCCATTTTGATAAACAATGCGTTCGCACGGTATTGCATCGAGCACTTCATTCGCAATGATGACCCCTTCAAACTTGCTTGGCAGCGCGCTGAGCCAGTCAATTGCGGTGGAACATTGCAGATTATTTTTAGTCTCTTGCAAGAGGGTGCGCTGACGCTGTGCTAAATCGGGAGCGATTTCGAGAATGCCATAGTGGTCTAAGGGAAAATCGAGTTCCCTCAAACGATGCAGGATGGATGCGGCCAACTTTCCTGTTCCAGCGCCAAATTCAAGGATACGGGTTGCTTTGCCTTGGGACCGAAATGCCTCTAAGACGGGCAGGATGGCATTGGTCAGTGCCATACCGAAAAAAGGACTAATCTCTGGAGCGGTAGTGAAGTCCCCGCCGCTTCCTAATTTATGCGCGCCAGCGCTGTAATAGCCACCGCCGGCCTGGTACAAGGCCATTTCCATGTAGCGCGAAAAAGGCAAGAAACCCCGGTGCGATGACACTTCTAGGGTAATTTCTGCGCTTAAGCGTGCGCTATGCGCTTTTTCGGTGTCGGTCAAGGTAATATCCATAACTCGCTAGTCTAAGAGAAAA
>CAWUTW010000016.1:0-6470 GCA_963925585.1 uncultured Polynucleobacter sp.
GATCGACAGCCGAGCCGCATCACCTGCTCCTTGCCAGTCAAGTAAAGAAGGATGCTGATTAGCCAAAATCTGACTCTTAAAGAATTGGTTGAACTCGGTTGCCCATGGCAGCGGTGCTGCATCAGAGTCCCAATCAATTAAGCGCAAATTATGGACAATGTTTCCGCTACCCAGAATCAGGATGTTGTCATCACGCAAGGGTGCTAATTGTTTGGCTAGCGTGTAGTGCTCCTCGGCACGAAGCGATCCATCTAAACTGAGTTGCACTACCGGCACATCGGCATGCGGATACAGGTAGCGCAATACCGACCATGCCCCATGATCAATTCCCCATTCATGCTCTTCCAAAACCACGGCTTGCGTTAGTAAGGACTGGACACGCTGCGCGAGTGCTGGGCTGCCTGGTGCCGGGTATTGAATTTCAAATAATGCCTCTGGAAAGCCGCCAAAATCATGAATGGTTTTAGGCTGCTGCATCGCGGTAAGCCAAATGCCCCGCGTCAGCCAATGGGCCGAGATCAGAAGGATTGCATCGGGTTTATGAAGACGCTTACCGAGGGATGCCCACGCTGCCGTATGGCGGTTGGGCTCTAAGGCGTACATCGGACTGCCATGCCCAATAAAAACCGTGGGCTGGCGGTGTTTGCTCATGTTTAGCGGGCAGCAGGCATCAGCTGAAAACTAAAGGATGGGTATTGAGCTGTACTGTGGCAATTAAGCAAATACGTAACCGACATGAGCAGCGACCAACGCAAACAAAATTGCCAAGCTTGTTGCGACCGCCAACATCACGATCAAGGTGATGATCTTTTTATTGATCTCTTCTTTACTTTCTTTATGCCACTCATTCATAACTCATCCTTTAGCAGTGCGTATTCAAGTGCAAATTGCAATTGTGCAATTATCCACCATCCGGCTATCCAGTAGTCCTATTGCCGGGCTATTTAACGGCCGCGACCGGCTTTGCGCATCATGCCTTTACCGCCGCCAAAGCCACTGGGCGGCTTGCCGCCAGCACCCTGGGGACCTTTGCCGGCAGGAGGACGAACAGGCGGTTTAGCGATAACGGGGCGGGCTGGGGTCTTCGCAGCGGGTTTTTTTTCTTCAGTCACGATGGGCTCCTGTGGATATCATGTTGTCATGATAAGTGCCTTTTCGATAGAAGCAATAGCCATCAATGCGATTCCCCTGATTTTGGCCATCACCATTCATGAGGCAGCGCACGGTTATGTTGCAAAACGACTCGGGGACAATACCGCCTTCCTACTTGGAAGGGTCACCTTAAACCCCTTTAAACATGTTGATTTAGTCGGTACCTTGGTGATTCCCCTAGCCTTAATTCTGCTGAATTCAGGCTTTTTAATTGGGTATGCCAAACCAGTCCCCGTTCGGTTTGACCGCCTTAAAAACCCCAAAATCGACATGATTTGGGTTGCCTTAGCAGGACCTGGGTCTAACTTCATTCAGGCGATTGCATGGGCCATCCTCTGGTTTATGCCACAGCTGCTGGGTATCGATGAACCCTATTTGGGCGCAGTTGCTAAAGCGGGGGTGATGTGGAACATCAGCCTACTGGTATTTAATCTGTTACCGATTCCGCCAATGGACGGCGGGCGAGTTCTAACCGGTCTCCTACCTTTCCGCCAAGCGGTGTCTTTTAGCCGAATTGAGCCTTGGGGCTTTTTTATTGTCTTGGGCCTAGCCATCAGCGGATTGGTAAGCGAATGGTGGATGCAACCCCTCAGCGGCTTCTTTTTATCAATCATTCGTTTCCTAATGTGGCCCCTGCAGCACTTGCTGTAAAAAAGTAGTTTAGGTCGCTTAAAGGGCGGCGAAGTGGGTTATGCTGACGTGGCATATCCCCTTTTCTATTTACAAGGAGCGCTCATGTCTACGAATTCACTTGTCACCAGCACTAGCCTGCGGATGTTGGCAGCATCTATCATCATGATTACAGCTGGCCCCGCTTTTGCGCAGTTTCAAAAAGCAGAGGATGCCATTAAATACCGTCAAAGCGCATACAGCGTAATGGGAACCCACTTCGGGCGGATTGGCGCGGTTGTCAAAGGAGAGGTACCTTACAACAAAGATGATGTTGCTAAAAATACAGCCATCGTTGCAATGCTATCCACCTTGCCATGGCAAGCCTTTGGTGCTGGCACCGAAGGTGGTAAAGCACAACCTGCAATTTGGACCGAAGGCAATAAATTTAAAGTAGGATCAGAGAAAATGCAGACTGCAGTCGCCGAACTCAATCAGGCAGCACAGTCAGGTAATCTAGAGAACATCAAAAAGGCATTTAGTGCAACAGGACAAACCTGCAAAGCCTGCCATGATGACTTTAGAAAGAAATAATTCCTAAGGCATAGAGTAGCAATACGGCAATTGCACACAGCGATACTAATGCAGTGAGTCGCTGTAGTGCACCGTCTTTGGAGGCAATGAGAACTGAAGCCGGTAGGCCATTGCCAACATGCTCTACATCCACCTTTTTATCGCCCTGAATCATGGGCAACACAATCGATTCGCGCTTGACCCATTGGTAATAGGTAATGGCTAAAAGATGCAAGCCAATTAATCCAAACAGAATATTAGAGTTAAGCGCATGAATGCTGCTGAGCAAGCTGACGGTAGCGTTGGGCACATACTTGGCAAGCGGACCTTGAAATGCAATGTCATCGTCCGTAAACAAACCAGTACTGGCTTGAATACCAACCACCAGCAATAAGGCAATAACCGATAGGCTGCCTAAGGGATTGTGACCCAGGCCGCTACCTTCCTTGCCGCCAAGGAAAGCAATGAGGCGCTGCGGGCTTGGAACAAAGGTGGTGAAACGCGAGTGTACTGCGCCAATAAATCCCCACAGCACCCGAAATAAAACTAAGCTCAATGCAGCATAGCCAAAATAGGCATGCCACTGCATTAGGTTACCGCCGATATTGACGCAGATCACTGCGCCCGTAATGCAGATGACCAGAAGCCAATGAAACAGCCTGGTTGGTAAATCCCAAATACGCAGGGTTCTTTTCATAATGAAAAGAATAAAGCAATCCCACAGCCAATGCTAGCCATTGGACTGATGATGCGATTCCTTAATCGATCTTAGGTAACTCTTTTTGGATGATCTTTAAACCTTCACGCAAAATAGACTCGTAGCGGGCGCGCTCGGCACGAATGGTTTCCGGATTCCATTCAAAAAAGCCTTCACCAGTCTTCATACCCAGCTTGCCGCTTTTAACCCGATCACCTAAACTTTTTGCGATGTTGGGTGAGTTATTCAGTGAAGGATAAATGCTCGCCCCTGCTGCTGCATGAATCTCTAAGCCTGCATGATCCCGCTGCATTACTGGGCCAGCTGCAAGGTAGCGGAAACCAAAACCAAAGCGGACGGCTTTATCGATGTCCTCTGGTGTAGCAATCCCTTCGTCGATCAGATAAAACGCCTCGCGCGAAAGTGCATGCTGCAAGCGATTTGCCAAAAATCCATGCAAATCTTTTTTAACCATCACCGGCACCATACCGCATGCAGTCATGAGGCGGGACAAACTCTCCGCCACCATCTTGGCGGTCTTCTCGCCACAAACAACTTCAACACACGGCACGATATGCGCAGGCATAAAGAAATGCAAGCCAATCATACGGGCTGTCGTTTTGAGGCCAGCTGCAATTTCGCTAATCGGAAAGCTTGAGCTATTGCTAGCCAATACCGTTTCGGGCTTAGACCTCTTTTCCAGCTCAGCAAAAAGCGATTGCTTCAAGTCAAGGCGCTCGGGTATGCACTCAATCACCAAATCCACATCGGCCCAATCGACTTCGTTGAGTGAGCCGGCCACAGTCAATAAATGAATGCGGTTTTCATAACCCAATTCGGTCATAGCATTTGCAAAGTAATTGGGTAGGTGCGCACGGCGCTCGGTTGTCAACTCCACTACTTGCGTGGCGCAGCCGCCACGCGCGCATACAGCCGCAACATCCGCGCCCATGGTGCCGCCACCGATAATAACGACCTTGGTTTCCGCTGGGGTGAATAACATTTCATTTTCCTTTAAGTAATGGTGCAGAACGCGTTGCTGCTGGCACCATAAAATCAAAATCACACCCAATATCAGCTTGGGTAACGGTGGTTTGGTAGAGGCGCCGATAACCTGTTGCAGGAATATTCAAGCGCACTGCTGGGGCTGCTAGCTCAGCAAGGCGGCGGGCAATTTCTGCATCATCCACTAACAATTCAATGCGGCGCGCATCCACATCAAGCTCAATCACGTCGCCATTACGCACAATCGCTAGCGGGCCATTTTCTGCCGACTCGGGGGTAATGTGCAGTACGATCGTTCCAAATGCGGTACCACTCATGCGCGCATCCGATATCCGCACCATGTCTTTCACTCCGGCCTGAGCCAATTTTTTTGGTATCGGCAAATAGCCCGCCTCTGGCATACCAGGTGCTCCTTTCGGGCCCGCGTTTTGCAAGACCAAGACGTCGTCCGCAGTGACGTCCAAATCATCCCGATCAATGCGCAGCGCTAAATCTTCTAGCGAACTAAACACTACGGCTCGGCCGCGGTGCTTGAGCAGCACAGGCGATGCAGCAGAGTGTTTAATCACGGCACCACGGGGCGCTAAATTGCCTTTTAATACAGCCAAACCGCCAACCGGGAAAATCGGCTCTTGCGCAATCCGTATGACTTTGCGATTGCGTGTCACGGGAGCAGCCTCGATCTCTTCGCCCAAGGTTCTGCCGCTGACCGTCATGCTATCCAAATACAGCAAGGGCTTAAGCTCGCGCAATACCGCCATGAGTCCGCCATCCTCATTGAGGTGCTCCATGTAATGCATGCCACTGGGTTTTAAATCCACTAGTACCGGTACATTACGGCCTAAACGATCAAATGCATCGAGGTCAATTTTGACGCCCAAGCGAGCAGCAATTGCTGTGAAATGAATTAAGGCATTGGTTGATCCGCCAATCGCATGCAGTACTGTCAAAGCATTCGTGAGCGACTCCAAAGTCAGGATACGCGCTGGCGTTAACGCCTGCTCGTGTGGCATCTGCGCCAATTCAACTGCCCGACGCCCGGTTAACTCAGCCAAGCGAAAGCGTTCAGCCATCACGGCAGGCACTGCTGCTGTTCCAGGCAGGCTCATGCCGGCTGCCTCCACCATGCAAGCAATAGTACTGGCAGTGCCCATCACCATGCAGGTGCCGGTAGTGGGGGCTAGCTTTTCATTTACTGCATCGATCTCCGTTTGATCGATTTCCTTGGCACGGAACTTGGCCCAATAGCGGCGGCAGTCGGTGCAGGCACCCAAACGATCGCCTTGGTAGGTTGTGGTCAACATCGGCCCGGTTGGAATTGAGATCACGGGCACATCAACACTGGCCGCGCCCATGAGTTGCGCTGGTATGGTCTTATCGCAACCGCCAATCAAAATGACGGCATCAACGGGTTGAGCGCGCATCATTTCTTCGGTATCGAGCGCCATCAAATTACGCAAATACATGCTGGTTGGAAAAGCAAAGGACTCATGCACCGAGATAGTCGGAAAAACCATCGGCATGCCGCCAGCTTGCATTACACCACGCTTTGCAGCCTCGATCATTTGCGGCACGTTGCCATGGCATGGATTGAAATCGCTGAAGGTATTGGTAATACCAATAACCGGTCGATCGAGCGCGCTATCACTAAAACCCATGGCTTTAATGAATGCTTTTCGCATAAATAATGAGAAATCAGCATCGCCGTAACGGGTTAAACCCTTTCGCATGCCGCTTGGATTGTCATTGGAGTTCGCTGAATTGCTCAAAGGGGTTTTCCTATTGATATCGGTCTGAGAAAGTGGTGAATTTGTTAAATCCACTTACAATAGCGCATTATTTCAATAAAAATAGTAGTGAGACATGATCCCCGTCAATTCGGTGTTGCAGGTTGGTTCGTTTCCAGAAATTATGCAAGCGGAAATCAACCGAAACCTGAAAACAGTGCATTTAACCAATCCCCATGAACCGGTTCCCGCCGGCTCCTTTGAGGCGATCCTGACGCGCTCCAACACCCCGATTCCAGAAAGCTTACTCCGCCAAATTCCGAACCTGAAAGTAATTGCATGCTGCGGAGTTGGCTACGACAATCTCCCGTTAGATTACCTAAAAGCCCATGGCATTCAGGCTAGTACTACCCCCGGCGTTCTCAATGATGCAGTGTGTGAGCTAGGCATCGGACTCCTCTTTGCTTTGTTGCGTCGCTTGCCGGCAGCCGATCTATTTGCCCGTTCTGGTGCATGGAAAGAGCAAGCCTTTCCCATTACAACGACCTTAGCGGGCAAAACAGTTGGGATTGTGGGTTTAGGGCGCATTGGTCAGGACTTGGCCAAGCGCCTTGAGGCATTTGGGGTCACGATTGCCTACACAGGGCCTGGCGCTAAAAATGTGCCGTACGCGTTCTATAGCAGCACAATTGCACTGGCCGAGGCAG
>CAWUTW010000017.1:0-12191 GCA_963925585.1 uncultured Polynucleobacter sp.
AAGACTTTCTAATAACCCTTCCTAACGGAGAAACGTATGAAATTAATAACCGCAATCATCAAGCCCTTCAAGCTTGACGAAGTGCGCGAGGCGCTCTCAGAAGTGGGGGTCTCGGGCATTACCGTGACAGAAGTGAAGGGCTTTGGACGACAAAAGGGCCATACCGAGTTGTACCGTGGTGCAGAGTATGTGGTCGATTTTTTACCCAAGGTAAAAATAGAAGCTGCTGTAGACGACGGTATTTTGGAGCGTGCGATTGAGGCAATTGAAAAATCAGCGCGCACGGGCAAGATTGGTGACGGCAAAATATTTGTCTCATCAGTTGAACATGTCATACGTATCCGTACCGGTGAAACCGGTGCGGCAGCACTTTAAAGAGAGGTTTAACATGTTTACTTGGATGAAACGACTCGTCGCAGGTGGCGCTGTGGCTTTGGCCTTAGGCGTAACTGGCATGATGGCGGTAGCACCAGCCTACGCGGCAGATGTAGCTGCTGCAGCGCCCGCAGCTGCAGCTGCTGTTGCAGCAGTTCCAAACAAAGGCGATACGGCCTGGATTTTGGTGTGTACAGCAATGGTTGTGCTGATGACATTACCGGGCCTTGCCTTGTTTTATGGTGGCTTAACACGGAGTAAAAACGTACTGTCGATCTTAGTGCAGTGCATGGTGGTGTTCTCACTAGTTGCAGTGTTGTGGACCATTTATGGTTATAGCTTTGCATTTACAGAGGGCAGCCCATTCATTGGTGGATTGGATCGATTGTTCTTGGGCGGCGTGACGCCAGACAGTGTGGCAGCAACCTTTAGCAAGGGCATTGTGATCCCTGAATTTACGTTCATTGGATTTCAGGCTGCTTTTGCAACCATTACCTGCTGCTTAATCGTCGGCGCCTTCGCAGAACGTGCCAAGTTTTCTGCAATCCTGGTGTTTATGGTTCTTTGGTTTACCTTTGCTTACTTACCAATAGCCCACATGGTGTGGTTCTGGCCTGGTCCGGACGAGATCAAAGATGCGGCATCGCTTGAAGCCATTACTGCAAAAGCAGGTTGGTTATGGCAAAAGGGTGTTCTTGACTTTGCTGGCGGTACGGTAGTGCACATCAATGCAGCCGTTGCTGGTTTAGTTGGCTCTTACATGGTTGGCAAGCGGATTGGGTATGGTAAAGAGGCAATGAAGCCCCACAACTTGGTTTACACCATGATCGGCGCTGCGCTCTTGTGGTTTGGTTGGTTTGGATTCAATGCGGGTTCGGCACTGGAAGCAAACGGAACTGCTGCTTTAGCTTTCTTCAACACCTTAGTAGCAACTGCTGCTGCTGTACTGGGTTGGACACTGGCTGAGTGGATTACCAAAGGCAAGCCTTCCATGCTCGGCGGTGCATCGGGTTGCGTTGCAGGTTTAGTTGCCATTACGCCTGCAGCTGGCTTTGTTGGTCCAATGGGCGCGATCGCGATTGGCTTTATTGCTGGCGTAATTTGCCTATGGGGCGTATCGGGCCTGAAGCGCATGCTGGGTGCAGACGATAGCCTGGACGTGTTTGGGGTCCATGGCGTTGGCGGCATCATTGGTGCGATTTTGACTGGCGTGTTTGCTGATCCCGCATTGGGCGGCTCCGGAATCTGGGATTACGTTGCGAACGCTGCAGCAGCCGAGTATTCCATGGGTACCCAGGTATGGCTACAAGCCCAGGGAGTCATCACTACCATCATTTGGTCTGGTGTAGTCTCGGTCGTTGCGTTCAAACTGGTCGATATCGTGATTGGATTGCGTGTGAAGGAAGAGGATGAGCGCGAAGGCTTGGACATTACTTCCCACGGTGAAACAGCCTACGAATCCTAATTAGGCGGTTGTTGAAGCTAAATAGGCCCTAGCGGCCTATTTAGCTTTTTTATTGGGTTCGGTCGATCCAATGCCTTTTTTATAAAAAAACTTACAATAGTGAGATGGTCCCACATCTCATTACTGCCCTTAGTGGCCCCTTGCTCGATCTCGAGACCAAGGTAATTGAAGCAACTCCTACTATCGAGCGTTGGTTTCGCTTGGAATGGCAAGAGCACACACCTCCTTTTTATTGCTCCGTCGATTTACGGAATTCGGGCTTTAAGCTAGCACCAGTTGATACCAATTTATTTCCAGGCGGTTTTAATAACCTCTCCCCAGAAATGTTGCCCCTTGCAGTGCAAGCGGCGATGGCTGCGATTGAGAAGATTTGCCCCGAAGCAAAAAATTTGCTGTTGATCCCAGAGCGCCATACTCGGAATACGTTTTACCTGCAGAACATCGCTCGCCTATCTTCGATTCTGCGTCAATCTGGACTCAATGTTCGCCTTGGCAGTTTGTCTGAAGATATTAAGAAACCAACTTGGATTGATTTACCAGATGGCAATCGCTTACTGCTTGAGCCACTGGCACGCCTAGGTCTTAAAAAGCAACGCCTTGGTATTAAGGATTTTGATCCTTGCTCCATTTTGCTCAATAACGATTTATCTGCAGGCATTCCGCCCATACTAGAAAACATCTACGAGCAATACTTATTGCCGGGATTGCATGCTGGCTGGCATATTCGTCGCAAGTCCAATCACTTTGAGGCTTACGATGAGGTGGCTAAGAAGTTTGCCAAGCTCGTTAACATTGACCCATGGATGATTAATCCGTACTTCACCAGCTGTAGCAATGTGAACTTCCATGAGCGTCAGGGCGAAGAAGAATTACAAGTAGCAGTAGAGCAAGTATTAAAAAAGACCGCTAAAAAATACCGTGAATATGGCATAAAAGAAAAGCCGTATGTCGTCGTCAAAGCCGATGCTGGAACCTATGGCATGGGGGTGATGGTGGTGAATGATGCAAGCCAGCTCAAAAACCTCAATCGCCGTGAGCGCAATAAGATGAGTATTGTCAAAGAGGGCCTTGAGGTCAGTGATGTGATTATTCAGGAGGGGGTATATACCTTCGAGAAAGTCAATGAAGCGGTTGCTGAGCCTGTTGTCTATATGATTGATCGCTACGTCGTTGGTGGCTTTTACCGTGTCCATACGGACCGTGGCCCTGATGAGAACCTCAATGCACCCGGTATGCATTTTGTACCCTTGGCATTCGAGCAAAATGCCATGCCCGATTACCACGCAAAACCAGGCAGCGCCGCTCCCAATCGATTTTATTTATATGGCGTAGTAGCGCGCCTTGCTTTGTTGGCGTCATCACTCGAGTTAGAGCGCACCGACCCTAACGCAGAAGTGGCGTAAGTAAATCTACTGAGATATTCCTTTGGATTTTTTATTCATTGCCGACCCCTTGGATTCCTTCGCGATACAGAAGGACTCAACGCTTGCAATGATGCGCGCTGCCCAAACTGCCGGGTATCGCCTGTGGTTTGTGGAAACGCGCGGCATTGTTTGGAAAGACAATAGCGTAGTTGCCGACTGCAAGCCACTAGCAATTAAGCCAAGTAGTACATCTTGGTTTGAAGTTGGGCCGATCGAGTCGCGCCCAGTAGCCGATTTTTCTGCGGTGTTGATGCGTAAAGACCCACCTTTTGATATCGAGTACCTCAACACCACCTGGCTTCTCTCCGCTGCTGTTCGTCAGGGGGCGCGGGTGTTTAATCAGCCAGACGCGATTCGGGAGCACTCAGAGAAACTCTCCATTACCGAGTACCCTGACTTGATTCCCCCCACCTTAGTAACGCGTGATCTTGCTGAGGTGCAGACATTTCATGCAAGGCATTCGGATATTGTGATTAAACCCCTTGATGGAATGGGCGGCATGGGGGTATTTCGGGTGGGAAGCGATGGCCTCAATTTAGCCAGTATTGTTGAAACCCTCGGCGAGAATGGCGCCCGTACCTTGATGGTGCAACGCTATTTACCGGAGATTGCACAGGGCGATAAACGCGTTTTGCTCATCGCTGGTGAAGTGGTTCCCTATGCTTTAGCGCGCATTCCCCAGGGCACAGAGATTCGCGGTAACTTAGCGGCTGGTGGTAAGGGTGTGGCGATGCCTTTGAGCCCTCAGGAAATGAAGGTAGCGCAATACCTGGCACCGCTACTTTGGCAAAAAGGACTTTTCTTGGTAGGCTTGGACTTAATTGGTGGCTATTTAACGGAAATTAATGTGACCAGCCCAACGTGTTTTGTGGAAATTACGGAGCAGACCGATTGCGATGTCGCTTCTATTTGGCTGTGCGCTTTAGAAAAAGCCTTGCACTAATATGGCCGGAATTTTGATCATTGCCCACACCCCGATAGCGAGTGCCATGCTGAGCTTTGCTGAGCATGTGTATGGCTCGATACCAGGGCACATTCAGGCTGTCGATATCCCAGCGCACGAGGATGCCAAAATCAGTTACGAGCGGGTATTGGCCGCTGCCAAGGCGGTTGAAATGCATGGTGAGTTACTAGTCTTGACGGACGTGATGGGCGCAACCCCAGCGAATGTTGCCTCTCGCTTGATGTCGCAGCAAAGCAGTGCGGGTATGAAATTAAAAGTCCAAATTTTGGCTGGACTTAATCTGCCTATGCTCATGCGTGCCGTGTCTTACAAAGACGATGCATTAGATGTGTTGGCACAAAAAACACTGCAGGGCGGTCAAAATGGTATCTTGCGTTTAGGTAGCAGTGCCAAAGTACAAACTACCGAGGTACAGGATTAGTCATGCCAGTCGCTGAAATCACCATCAACAATAAACTTGGGCTTCATGCTAGAGCATCGGCCAAGCTGTCGCAACTCGCTGCGCAATACCAGTGCGAAGTGCTTCTAAGTAAAGGCAGCCGTCAAATTAATGCTAAGAGCATCATGGGTGTGATGATGCTGGCTGCAGGCATTGGTAGTACCGTGACCCTGGAAACAATCGGAACGGATTCAGAAGAAGCCATGCAGGCCATCACCGCATTGATTAATGATCGCTTCGGTGAGGGCGAGTAAACCATGACCTTTTCATTGCATGGCATTCCGGTATCCAAGGGCATTGCCATTGGCCGAGCCGTGCTGATCTCGAGGGCAGCTCTCGAAGTCAGTCACCACTTAATCGATCTTGGGCAAGAGGAAGCAGAAGCTAAACGACTGCTTGCAGCCTTCAAGCAGGTTCAATCCGAATTAACTAGCCTACGCGGGGGATTGCCGAAAGATGCGCCACAAGAAATGGCTGCGTTTTTGGATGTCCACAGCATGATTTTGGCTGATCCTACTTTGGCTGAAAAACCCTTGAAGTTGATACGGACGGAGCGACTCAATGCGGCGTGGGCTTTGACGACTGAGCTAAACGACTTGCTAGAGCAATTTGCAGAAATCGAAGATCCTTACCTGAAAGAACGTGCCCACGACATTCGCCAAGTGGCAGAGCGGGTTTTAAAAGCACTGCACTCGCAACAGAAGGATGGGCTATCCCAGCCCGATTTTTTGGCGCCGACCGACGCGGGAGTCGACGCCATTATTGTGGCGCATGACATTGCACCACACGACATGTTGCGCTTCAAGGACTATGCATTTAAAGGCTTTGTGACCGACCTTGGTGGTCGTACCTCGCACACCGCGATTGTGGCACGCAGCATGGAAATTCCCGCAGTTGTGGGCGCGCGCCATGCTAGCGAGATTATTCGCCACGGCGATTGGTTGGTGCTCGATGGTGACCGTGGCGTGGTGGTAGTTTCTCCCAGCGATCGTTTGTTGGCAGATTACCGCGCCTTACAACAAACTGAGGTTGCTGAGGCCCAGAAGTTACAGCAAATTAAACATTCCGATACCAAGACGCGCGATGGCGTTCAAATTGAACTCTTAGCCAATATTGAATTACCGGAAGACGCAAAGCAGGCAGTCGAGTTTGGCGCTGTAGGGGTTGGCCTGTTTCGTTCGGAATTTCTCTTCATGAATCGCAAAGAGGCTCTTCCGGGTGAAGAGCAGCAATATTTAGAATACCGCCGCGTCATCGATGCCATGCACGGTTTACCGGTCAATATTCGAACCATTGATGTCGGCGCGGATAAGGCCTTGGGTTCGGGCAGCGACTTGTCGCAAACGGGAACGTCCCCACTGGGATTGCGAGCGATTCGTTGGTCACTTACCGAGCCAGAGATATTCTTGACCCAGTTAAGGGCGATTTTGCGGGCCTCTGCGCATGGTCAAGCGCGGATTATGATTCCGATGCTGGCGCATGCAAAAGAAATTAGCGAGACATTGCGTTTGCTTGAAAAAGCCAAGGCCCAGCTGCAACAGCGGGATCAATTGTTTAACCCTAATATTCAAATTGGGGCGATGATCGAGATCCCGGCTGCCGCCTTGGTATTACCTTTATTTATTCGGCACTTTGATTTTTTATCGATTGGCACGAATGATCTGATTCAGTACACATTGGCGATTGATCGAGCAGATCATGCAGTAGCCCACTTGTATGATCCATACCATCCTGCGATCCTTAATCTACTAGCAAACATTATTAAGCAAGCGAATCAAGCAGGCATTCCGATTGCTGTGTGCGGCGAGATGGCTGGCGATCCAACCTTAACGAAGCTCTTGCTGGGTATGGGCTTAACGGATTTCTCGATGCACTTCAGTCAACTGCTATTGGTAAAGCGTGAGATCCTCAAAGCCAATGTCAGCAAACTCAGGGCACCAACAGCTGCTTTATTGAGTGCAATTGATCCAGCAGAGCAGGCGGATGCACTGGCAGCAATCGCCTCAGCTTAATTGCGTGATTCGTTTTTATGTAGGGTGATGTTGGCCGCAGACTGAGCAATCTGGGTTACGGCTAATTTGAATTGTTTCAATTTGGGTGCTGCGCGCATTCCATAACAACAAGCGTCCGATCAAAGGACTGCCAAAACCAATCAGCACTTGCAGTGCTTGCGCTGCTTGCATCGTCCCGATGATGCCAACTAAAGGCGAGAAAACACCCATGGTGGCGCAATTGATTTCTTCTACCGCTTCGTCGGGCGAAAAGATGCAGGCATAGCAAGGCGAGTTTGGGTACTTCACATCAAAAACACTCAGTTGACCATCAAGACGCAATGCCGACCCAGAGACTAAGGTAACCCGATGCACGGTGCAGGCTGCATTAATCAACTGGCGAGTAGTGAAGTTGTCGGTGCAATCTAAAACCACGTCGACAGAGGGCAAAATCGCAGCTAAGTTGCTAGCAGTGGCGCGCTCTTGTAGTGGGATCACGTGGATGCTTGGGTTAAGCGCTTCAAGAAAACGCTTACCCGAAGCCACTTTACTACTACCCACGCTATTTTGGGTATGCATGATTTGGCGCTGCAGGTTGGTTAACTCAACTGCATCAAAATCCATCAGGGTGATGGTGCCAATACCGGCTGCAGCCAAGTAGGGCGCTGCAGCGGATCCCAATCCACCAGCCCCAATCACTAAGACATGTGATCTGAGCAGTTTTTCTTGCCCCGCAAGGTCAATTTCATCCAGCAGTAAGTGCCTGGAGTAGCGCAATAACTGCTCATCATTCATGGTTTTAACCTATTCGAGCTTGGAGGCCGAACGCTGTACTTCTTTGCCATCGATGAAGGCAACGGCTTGTTGCAGCATGAAGTCATCAGGTCCGCCCAACTCAACGGGTTTTTTGGACTTGTCTTTTTCACGCTCTTCCACAGTTTTGTTGGCATTCTTTTCTTCAATGCGCTGCAATTCTTCGATTCGGCGTTTTTGACGATCCAATATTAATTTTTCTTCCGGCGACTGTTTGTTACGCAAGTGTTTTTCACTGTCAATTTCACGCGTAATCAAAACGTCATCGGGGTCGCCATCTTTGTTTTGATCTACCGCGATATCTGGCTTAATGCCGAAGGCTTGAATCGATCGCCCTTTTGGTGTGTAGTAGTAAGCAGTTGTGATCTTAAGGGCAGAGTCATTCGAGAGTGGGCGAACGGTTTGCACGGAGCCTTTGCCAAAAGTGGTCTTACCGATAATGGTAGCCCGCTTGTAATCTTGCAGTGCTCCAGCGACGATCTCAGATGCGGAAGCGGAGAAGGCATTGACGAGAACGACCATCGGGACCTTCTTAAACAAGGGTGGAACAGACACCAATGGATCACCTGCTTCACTGAGGCGATACATCGAAGGTGTTGCATTGAAAATTTGGGTGGAATCCGGCGCCTGACCCTTGGTTGAAACAATCACAGCATTGGCTGGCAGGAAGGCTGCCGCAACCCCAACAGCCCCTTGTAGTAGGCCGCCGCCGTTGTTACGCAAATCTAAGATAACACCTTTTAAATTAGGATTTTTTTCGGCAATTTCACTGAGCTTCTTTGCTAAATCGGGAACGGTACGTTCTTGAAAGCTGGTGATCCGAACCCATGCAATATCTTGATCTACGATTTTGGTCTTGATCGACTGCACTTTAATTTCAGCGCGGGTGATTGTGACTGGAAAACTACGCTCTTCACTTTTTCTAAAAATGGTCAGTGTAATTTTCGTTCCCGGTTTACCGCGCATGGTGCGGACCGCTTTATCCAGGGTCATGCCACGAACCGGCTTATCATCCAGCCGAGTAATTAAGTCGCCTGCTTGAAGGCCAGCACGCGCTGCAGGACTGTCTTCAATTGGATTTAGTACCTTTACGAGGCCATCTTCGGATGTAATTTCAATACCAAGACCAGCAAACTTACCCGCGGTCTGCTCTTGCATTTCTGAAAAGTCTTTTTTATCCAAATACGAAGAATGCGGATCCAAACTACTCACCATGCCTTTTACGGCATCGGTCAGCAATTGTTTGTCTTCGATTGGCTCAACGTACTCCCGCTTGATTTGAGAAAACACATTGGATAGTGTGCGCAGCTCATCCAGCGGCAGTGTTGTGGTGCCTTGTTGCGCTGTGGCAGAAAATTGGATGGTCGCGGCAACGCCAGCGATCAGACCAACCGAAACAAGAGCAAGGCTTTTAAATAAATGGCGCATGTGGGCGATAGGGTGTTTTTACTACTGAATTAAGTATGCCGCCTATTTTGCTCTAGTCTAGGTAAAATTGCTGTTTCGGCTTCAAATCATCATCCAATTCATACACTAGGGGTTTGCCGTTGGGCACATTGACCTCCATGATGTCGGTTTCAGAGGTCCCATCCAGGAATTTAATCAGCGAGCGGATGCTATTGCCGTGCGCAACCAAAACAACCCGTTTGCCGAGCTTAAGCGCAGGCGCAATCGACTCGTTCCAAAGGGGCATCACCCGATCAATCGTATCTCTCAGGCACTCACCCAAGGGTATATCGCCCTGCTCTAGCTTGGTATAGCGGCAATCGCCGTGGCTGTTGCGCTCATCGCTCAGATCCAGTAAGGGCGGGCGAATATCAAAGGAGCGGCGCCAAATATGCACCTGCTCTTCGCCGTATTTGGCTGCGGTTTCTGCCTTATTTAAACCGGTCAGGGCGCCGTAATGCCGCTCATTTAAGCGCCAACTGTGCACCACTGGAATCCACATCAGGTTCATTTCATCCTGAACGTACCAAAGCGTGCGGATGGCACGGCGCAAAACGGAGGTGTATGCAATATCAAACTCATACCCCGCTTTATTAAGGCTTTTGCCAGCGGCAATGGCCTGATCGACGCCTTTTTGGGTTAAATCGACATCGGCCCAGCCGGTGAAACGGTTTTCAAGGTTCCAGACAGATTCGCCATGGCGGATAAGGACAAGTTGTTTCATGGAGCCATTCTATAATCTAAAGATGAACTTTTTAATGCAAATCGAAAATATGGCGCTTATTGCGCTCGTATTGGTTACGGGCGTAGCGCTGTTTCTGCCTACATTATCAACGCTAATTATGGGGGGTGGAGTCTCACCAACCGAGGCTACCACTTGGATCAACCGTAAAAAGGCACAAATTTTAGATGTGCGTCTTGAGGCTGATTTTCAAGCGGGTCACTTACCCAATGCAAAGCGAATTACGGAGGACCAAATTGCCTCTGGAATTGATAAACTCAAACTGGATCGTAAGTTACCCGTGATTGTGGTTTGCCAAAGCAATGTTGCCGCGCGTGGCTCGATTAAAGCGCTTCAGTCTGCTGGATTTACAGAGGTTAAAAACTTAGATGGCGGCGTGCAAGCCTGGACGGCAGCCGGCCTGCCATTGGCTAAAGGTTAAGCCATGCCTTCTGTTCTCATGTACAGCACCCGAGTTTGCCCTTACTGCGTGATGGCTGAAAAGCTGTTGCAGAAAAAAGGCGTAGCGCAATTAGAAAAAATTCTGATTGATGCCGATCCTGCACAGCGCGAGGCCATGATGGCCCGAACCGGGCGTCGCACTGTCCCACAAATTTACATTGGCGATCACCATGTTGGTGGCTATGACGACTTGGCTGCGCTTGATCGTGCGGGTAAGTTGGATGCCTTATTGGCTGACCCGATCTAATTTTTTAACGAGAAAGTCCTGTATGAGCGAGCAAACAGTATCCCCAAACGATGGAGCCAGCGAGGCAGTAGAGCCGAGCTTTAATATTCAACGGATTTACCTGAAGGACCTATCACTAGAGCAACCCAATGTGCCTGCTATTTTGTTGGTGCAAGAAGAGCCGCAGATTCAGGTGGAGATGGATGTGAGCGTTGATCGATTGGCTGAAGGTATTTTTGAGGTGGCGTTGATTTCAACAATGACGGCGCGAGTCGATGGAAAGGTTCTATTCTTAATTGAAGCAAAGCAAGCCGGTATTTTTCACTTCATACTGATACCGCCAGAGCAGGTTGATCCCATGCTCGGCGTAAGCTGCCCAACCATTTTGTTCCCGTATTTGCGTTCCAATGTGGCCGACATCGTGAGTCGTGCGGGCTTTCAACCGATCCACCTGAGTGAAATTAATTTCCATAGTCTGTATCAGCAGCGCTTATTGCAGGCTCAAGGGTCTGCCGGAGGTGATGGCAATGAATCGACCCAGGAAAGTAAAATTATTTTGCCCAACTAAACGCTGGGCTAGTCACTTACTATGAATGTGACACTACTGGGGGCGGGTGCATGGGGTACCGCAATGGCTGCGCAAGCAGCCCACCATTTGCCACTAGGATCAGTGAGGCTTTGGGCTCGCAGCCCTGAGCAAGCAAAGGAAATTCAGGCAGCGCATCAGAATCAGCGCTACCTTCCAGACATTGCCTTACCAGCTGCCTTGCAGGTGGAGTCTGATTTAAAGCGTACCTTAGAGCTCTTGCGCCCAAGTGATTTGCTTGTTATTGCGACGCCGATGTCCGGCTTATCTGAAACAATTGCCGGCGTTTTACAGCAAGCAGTGTGCCCCTTAAATATCGTGTGGCTGTGTAAGGGCTTAGAGCCGATTACAGCACTCCTGCCGCATCAAGTCGTAGAGCGAGAGCTAGCCAAACACAGCCGCGGTATTGCCCATGCGGTGGGTGTTGTCTCAGGCCCTAGCTTTGCCAATGAGGTAGCGCGTGGTTTGCCCTGCGCCTTAACGGTGGCCAGTAAATCAGCAGCGTTATGTCAGGTTGTTCAGACCGCTTTTCATCATGGCAACATGCGCATTTATGCAAGCGATGATTTGATTGGTATAGAGCTTGGCGGCGCCGTAAAAAATATTATGGCAATTGCCGCTGGTATCGGCGATGGCTTAGGCTTAGGTCTAAATGCACGAGCTGCAGTTTTAACTCGTGGCCTCGCAGAAATGATGCGGCTGGTTAAGGCCGCTGGTGGAAAGCCGGAAACCTGCATGGGATTGACAGGGGCAGGCGATCTGATTTTGACCGCAACGGGTGATTTATCACGCAATCGTCGCGTCGGTTTATTGCTGGCTGCAGGACAGTCGCTGCAAACTGTGCTGAATAATTTAGGCCATGTTGCGGAGGGTGTTTTGTGCGCAGCCGCAGTAGCTGATTTAGCAAAGCGCCTCAATGTCGATATGCCGATTACCAGCAATATGTGCGACGTTCTTTCGGGGCTCATTACCGCGCAACAGGCAGTGCAAAAGCTGATGGGTCGCGAGCCAAAACCAGAACATTAAATTAGGCCTTTAGGCGCCGCCCACAAAACCGTTTTGTCGCCAAGCCTCATAAACCAAGATAGCGACACTGTTGGATAAATTGAGGCTACGGCTGTTTTCCCGCATGGGTAGTCGAAGACGGTTTTGTAGAGGGATGGTATTGCGTACTTCATCACTGATCCCTTTGGTTTCTGAACCAAAAACAAAATAGTCGTTTTCACTAAAGCGCGCTTTAGCAAAGCATCCTTTTCCTTTGGTCGTGAGTGCAAACAAG
>CAWUTW010000018.1:0-7996 GCA_963925585.1 uncultured Polynucleobacter sp.
TGCAGCCGTGCAGGCCCTAAAAGTTCCTCCTCATTCAGTAGAGGCCGAGCAATCACTGCTTGGCGGACTGCTATTGGATAACACCGCCTGGGATCGCCTGGGCGCAGCGCTATCGGACAAAGATTTTTATCGTCCTGAGCACGCATTAATTTACAAAGTCATTCAGCGCCTCGTTGGCGACAATCACCCAGCGGACGTCATCACCGTTCATGAAGCCATTAAATCCGAGCAGGGCGGTGATTTAGTTGGCATTGATTACCTCAACTCGCTGGCACAAAGTACCCCCAGTGCGGCCAACATCAAAGGCTATGCTGAAATTGTGCGCGACCGCAGTATTTTGCGCCGCCTCATTGAAGTATCAGACAACATTGCAAGCTCGGCTTTTGTGCCCGAGGGGCGTTCTGTACGAACGCTTCTAGATGAGGCAGAATCTCGTATTTTGCAAATCGGTGAAGAGGGTAATCGTAAATCCGATTATCTGGAAATCGAACCCTTACTGCGCGAAGTCGTTGCACGCATTGATGAGTTATACAACCGTCAAGGTGGCAGTGATGTCACTGGTATTGCAACCGGCTTTATTGATCTCGATAAGCAAACCAGTGGTTTGCAAAAGGGTGACTTAGTGATTGTGGCTGGAAGACCCTCAATGGGGAAAACATCGCTGGCATTAAACATTGCAGAGCACGTTGCCCTGGTAGAGGGTCTACCAGTAGTGGTGTTCTCTATGGAAATGTCCGGATCACAATTGGCATCCCGTTTATTAGGCTCCGTCGGGCGCGTTGATCAATCCAGAATGCGTACCGGCAAACTCAATGATGATGAGTGGCCGCGCGTAACGGATGCGATTGCACGCCTAAGTAATACCCAAATTTTGATTGATGAGACGGGATCACTGTCGAGTTTAGAGTTGCGTGCACGAGCACGGCGTATCGCCCGTAATTTTGGTGGCACACTGGGCTTAGTTGTGATTGATTACTTGCAGCTCATGAGCGGTAGTGGCGGATCCAGTTCTGAAAATCGCGCTACTGAAATCTCCGAAATCTCACGCTCATTAAAATCGCTTGCCAAAGAGTTGCAGTGCCCGGTAGTTGCGCTGTCGCAGCTAAACCGTGGCCTTGAGCAGCGCCCCAATAAGCGCCCCATCATGTCCGACCTGCGGGAATCGGGCGCGATTGAGCAAGATGCCGACTTAATCATGTTCATCTATCGCGATGAGGTCTATCACGCCGATACCACTACCGATAAAGGCATTGCCGAAATCATTATCGGCAAGCAACGTAATGGTCCGATTGGAACCATTCGACTAAGTTGGCAAGGCCCCTATACGAAGTTCGATAACTTAGCGATGGGCTCGCCTGGCTTTTCTTCAGGCGGTTACGAGCCGTTTTAATTTAGCCTTTTAGTGCTTAGCAGTTTATTGCGGCTTTGCGTTGGCAAAGCGCCGCGCTTCGGTGTAGCGGGCTGCCCAATACGGGCTCGTCATTTTCTCTAAGCGGACCGTTCCACCTTTGCTTGGGGCGTGCACAAAACGACTATGCCCTACATAGATTCCGGCGTGAGAATAACGTTCCCCGGTTGTATTGAAAAAAACTAAATCACCCGGAGCTGCATTTTGAATTGCTTGACCAGCCCTGCTCATTTCCTGAACTGTGCGAGGTAATTTAATTCCAGCAGCGTTGTTGTAGACATAGACAATGAGTCCGCTGCAATCAAAACCACCTGCGGGGGTGTTGCCGCCAAAGCGATACGGCACTCCTACTAGGCCCATCGCTGCGATGGAAATTCCCTCTGTACCAACGCTAGCATCTTCCTTGAATGCCGCAATCGTGCTTGAAGGCGCTGGTTTACGAGTGGGGCTACTGCATCCAGCAAGAATCAGACTAGGCAATAGTAGCGCAAGGCCAGTCACATAGGCACGTCTTGATATTGCATAAGCGCACCCATGTGGGTCAATACTAGAGGGCTTCTGCCGCATGGTCTGCTAAACGCGAACGCTCCCCGCGTGCCAAAGTAATGTGGCCGCCATGGCGCCAGCCTTTGAACCGATCCACCACGTAGGTGAGGCCAGATGAGCCCTCTGTCAGGTAAGGGGTATCAATCTGCGCAATATTACCTAGGCAAACAATTTTGGTTCCAGGGCCTGCACGCGTCACTAAGGTTTTCATTTGCTTGGGGGTCAAGTTCTGTGCCTCATCAATAATGACAAACTTACTGACGAAGGTTCTGCCACGCATGAAGTTCATGCTTTTGACTTTAATGCGTGACCGAATCAATTCTTGCGTAGCGGCGCGACCCCATTCACCAGCGCCATCTTCATTGCGCTGCAGTACCTCAAGGTTGTCATCAAACGCACCCATCCACGGCTGCATTTTCTCTTCTTCGGTACCAGGCAAAAAGCCAATATCTTCGCCCACTGGCACGGTCGCACGCGTGATAATAATTTCGTTGTAACGCTTGCTATCAAGAACCTGCTCAAGACCTGCTGCCAATGCCAAGAGGGTTTTTCCCGTACCCGCCTGGCCTAATAAGGTAACAAAATCGACCTCTGGATTCATTAACAGATTCATTGCAAAGTTCTGCTCACGATTCCGAGCGGTAACACTCCACATATTGTTTTTTTGATGTGAAAAATCACGTAGCGTTTGCAGAAGAGCTGATTTGCCATTAATTTCGCGAACTTGTGCATAGAACGGGGTCGAGCCATCGGGGTTTTCTTGGTAAACAAACTGGTTAACAAGCATGCTGGGCACAAGCGGACCAGATACCCGATAGAACATCGTGCCATTTTTAGTGTCGGCCCAGCTCTCCATGGATTTACCGTGCTTGGGCCAAAAATCAGCAGGCAATGTCATGACACCGGTATACATCAAATCACGGTCTTCTAAGACCTGGTCATTAAAGTAATCTTCGGCAGGCAGACCTAAAGCCCTGGCCTTAATGCGCATATTGATGTCTTTTGATACCAACACCACTTCTTTATCCGGATGCGTTTGTTGCAGCTCACTCACAACCGCTAAGATGAGATTGTCCCCTTTGCCCTCAGGCAGTCCTTCGGGCAGGATGGCAGTAGTGAGGTGAGTTTGAAAATACAATCTTCCAGAAACATCCTGGTGACCCAGTTTATCTAATGGGATGCCATCATCTAAAGTACCGCTGGTTCCAGCAATCAATTGATCCAATGAGCGACTCACGGTGCGGGCATTGCGCGCAACTTCACTCATGCCTTTTTTGTGATTGTCGAGTTCCTCTAAGGTCGTCATCGGCAAATACAGATCATGCTCTGCAAAGCGGAAGAGGGAGGCTGGATCGTGCATTAATACATTGGTATCGAGCACAAAGAGTGAGGGCGGGCCGGTGCGGGTAATGCGTTTTGCCTTGGGCTCAAGCAATGCCTTTTTATCGCCTTGCCTGGCACGGTGATCAGCCTTGATGCGCTCGAGCGCCACTTCTGCCGCAGACAAATCCGCCGGTGCCTCTTCGGCCCACTCGGCAGTCTCGCTCGGAACGGCGGTAATTTCATTGATGAGGCTATCGACCTCGACCACCTTCATGGGTGCAGGCCGTTTCTTTAAATCCGGCGTCTCCTTGCGGTCCAATTTAACCTCATCAGCAATTTGGGTTGGGCTTGGGGGCAAAGGCATTCAGACTCTCCTAATTAAAAAACCGCCATGGGGGATTCGGCGGTTTAGATCGGCACAGCGGGGATGGCAAAAGCGGTGAAGGGCGTTAATCATGCTTGCCGTAAAGAGGTCAAGCAGGGAAGTGACACGGATCGAGAATCTGTCTCGTCGCCAACGCTGCATATGCTTTACTTTACCGTAAATTTGGATCAAAGCAAGTGCCTTTAACGAAAAAAAGCCCCAGATTGGGGCTTTTTTTGAGGGCAATGCGCTGGGTAGTATTAAGGCATATTTATTACAAAGCTTGGACTGCCTTCAAGACCTCATCCACATGGCCTGTAACCTTGATGCTGCGCCATTCTTTTGCGAGTTTGCCATTGATATCGAATAAGAAAGTGCTGCGCTCAACGCCGCGAACCTGCTTGCCATACATATTCTTCATTTTCATGACGCCGAATAGTTGGCAGAGCACTTCTTCGGTATCGGCAACCAGCTCAAACGGAAGCTCTAATTTTTGCCGGAAATTATCATGGGATTTGAGGGTGTCGCGCGAGACCCCGATCACCAAGGTGTTGGCCTTTGTAAAGGCTTCGATGCGATCACGAAACTCGCCGGACTCAGCAGTACAGCCTGGCGTCATGTCCTTGGGATAAAAATACAAGACCAATTTTTTCCCTTGAGCCGCTAAGGGAGAAAAGGTGAGTTTGGACGTTGCCGGCACTTCGCACGGCGGAATCGGTTGACCAATAGTAATTGACATGGATTTTCCTTTTTTAAATCAGTTCGCAGGCTGAATCATCAGCTCGCCGCTGCGATTGGGTATTTCACCCCAAGTCAGCGGTAATACAGCTATTTTATCGAGTTGTTTGGTGGCCGCCCAAGATCGGTGTAGCTCGCCCATCGTAACCAGGTCATGGTCTTGGTCAAGCCAGCCAGCCAGTAGGCATTCAAAAGCGGGTAGGAGTTTTTGCCCCTCTAGCTCCGCGTGCAAGGTAAAGACTTGATCGTTGGGGTTGCTTTGCGTTAGAGACAGGATATGGCGGACAGCATCTAAAGCATCCATGCCATCCACACCGATTAATTCATCGAAGGTCGGTAAGGTAGTGGGGTATTGCACGTGCTTGCTTTTTCCATGGCCAAACGCAATGCGGTAGGGGACAAGATTGGGTAAGGCTCTGCCATCGGAGGAGTACTGAATATTCCAGGCATCCAGCTGCTCTAAAGCGGCCTTATTCATTTGCCAGCCGGCGGCGCCGTAGGTTATCGGTGCATGACCAAATACCTCAATAAAGCGGTCCATGCTCTTTTGCATTTGCGCTTTTGTCCAAGCACTATCGCGTTGGCGAACACCGTCTTGCCAGTCAACGTGATCCCATGTATGAATACCTGTCTCATGTCCCGCGCGATCTATTGCTTGCATCTCGCTCGCTGCTTCTCGTCCAATATCTGGCCCAGGCAGCAATACGCCATAGAGTAGGGTTTTGATACCGTAATGCTCTACTACGGACGTCCTGCTGACTTTTTTCAGAAAGCCGGGCCGAAAGACCCGCTTTAAGGCCCAGCCAGTATGATCTGGCCCCATACTAAATAAAAAGGTTGCCTTGATGCCAAGGCGATCAAAGGTGCGACCTAAATTAGGCGTCCCTTCGCGTGTTCCTCTTAGGGTGTCGACATCCACCTTCAGGGCAATTTTAGCCATGCCCTTTTACTCGTGATCCATTAAGTGACGGGCTTTTTCAACGTCGTTCCGATACGCTTCAAAAATATTCTTTAAGGCATCACCCATCGTGGTGGATGGTTTCCAGCTCAGCTCGCTCATGGTGTTATCAATCGCAGGCACGCGGTTTTGCACGTCTTGATAGCCCACGCCATAGTAAGCACCCGAGGTTGTCTCCACAATCTTGACCTGATCTGCAGTCTTAGCGTATTCCGGAATGCTCCGAGCAATCGCTAGCATTTGATTAGCAAGGTCGCGCACGGAGTGGTTGTTGGCTGGGTTGCCGATGTTATAAATCTTTCCGTTAGCAATATCGCCCTCGTTGGCAATGATGCGCATGAGTGCATCAATACCATCATCGATGTAGGTAAAGGCACGCTTTTGTTCGCCACCATCGACTAAGTTAATCGGTTCGCCGCGCACGATGTGCCCCAAGAACTGGGTTACCACGCGGGAAGAGCCTTCTTTGGGCGTGTAGATGCTATCGAGGCCAGGGCCGATCCAGTTAAACGGTCTAAACAAAGTAAAGCGCAAGCCCTCCATGCCGTAACCCCAAATAACGCGATCCATTAATTGCTTGGAGCAGGCATAAATCCAGCGGGGTTTATTGATCGGACCATAGACCATATTGGACTGGGCTGGATCAAACTCAGCGTCTTCGCACATACCATAGACTTCCGAGGTCGATGGAAAGACTAAATGCTTTTTATATTTAACCGCAGACCGAACGATCGGTAAATTGGCTTCGAAGTCGAGCTCAAATACACGCAAGGGTTGCTGCACATACGTAGCGGGTGTCGCGATTGCGACCAGCGGCAAGATCACATCGCATTTGCGAATGTGGTACTCAACCCACTCACGATTAATCGTTATATCACCCTCAAAGAAATGCATGCGGGGATGCGCGACTAAATCACCGAGGCGATCGTTTTGCATGTCCATGCCATAGACATGCCAGTCAGTGGTTTCTAAAATGCGTTTCGAGAGGTGGTGACCAATAAATCCATTCACACCCAAAATCAGAACTTTTTTCATAAAGCTGCCCAGTTACCCGTGTTTTAAATGCATGCCAATTAATTTGCGTTGGAACTTGCCGGCTGCCATGCCATGATTTCAATGGCCTGGCGATTCCCGCAAATACCGAATATTCGATTATCAACTACCTGAATGCCAGGCTGGCCAAGATCAAGGGAGCTTGGTAGCAGGGGATTGAGCTTGGACTTAGCGATAACCATCCGCGCGCCTTGCCAATCGGTAAATGCGCCGGGATAAGGGGGCGCTACCGCACGAATTAGGTCATGAACTTGTTTTGCGCGCTGATTCCAGTGGATGCGGCCATCCTCGGGTTTGCGGCCGCCAAAATAGCTGCCATTAGCGAGTACATTCGGAGTTCTTGGGATTCGGCCTTGCAAAAGCTCGGGCAGGGCGGCCTGCATCACCTCAATTGCAGCATTACTCACTTTGGCAAATACGGCAGTTGCATCTTCATCGGGGTCAATAGGCACTGCTACCTGGCCAACAATATCGCCGGCATCGGGTTTGGTTTCCATAATGTGCAGGCTTGCCCCAGTTTCAGTTTCCCCATGCAGAATTGCCCAGTTTACGGGAGCACGACCACGGTATTTTGGCAGTAAAGAGCCGTGCATATTTAGCGCAGCGATGCGGGCAACAGCGAGAATGTCAGAAGCGATCAGGTGGCGGTAGTAAAACGAAAAAATATAATCCGGCGCTATTTTTTTAAACTGTGGCAGGAGATCCAACAGATCGCTTGCATCCGGCTGAATGCACGGGATTCCTTGCTCTTGACATAATGCGGCGACGCTGCCAAACCAAACGATTTCGCGTGGATCATCGGCGTGGGTTACCACCAACTCAATCTGAATGCCGGCATCTAAAAGAGCTTTGATGCAGCCAACACCAACATTATGGTACGCAAATACAAGCGCCCGAATTGGTGCCTTCGGTGTATTCAATGGCTAAGGCCGTTCTAAAACAGTTTGAACCACATAGCGCGGGCGTTCACGTACTTGCTGGTAGATGCGACCAATATATTCACCCAGGAGACCGAGACCAAAGAGCATTACACCAATCAAGAAGAAGGTAAGCGCAAACAGGGTGAATACCCCTTCAACCTCGGAGCCCAGAACAAAGCGGCGTACCAAGAGAAGGGCGAAGAGGATTCCCGATCCCAGCGCAAGCAGCATGCCAAAGATTGAGAAGATCTGTAGCGGCATCACCGAAAAGCCAGTGACTAGGTCAAAGTTCAGGCGGATCAGTTGGTACAGGCTGTATTTGGATTCGCCAGCAAAACGCTCTTCGTGTTTCACCTGAATTTCCGTTGGGTTTGCTGCAAAGGTATAGGCGAGTGCCGGAATGAAGGTATTGCTTTCATTGCATTGGCGTACCAAATTAATAATGCGGCGGCTATAACCGCGTAGCATGCAGCCTTGATCGGTCATGGTGATGCGTGTAATCCGCTGCCGCAAGTGATTCATTGCGCGCGATGCTGTTTTACGAAACCAACTGTCTTGGCGGTTGGAGCGGATCGTGCCCACATAATCGTGGCCTTTAATTAATTCTGCTGCAAGTAAGGCGATTTCCTCAGGCGGATTTTGCAGGTCCGCATCCAGCGTAATAATGGATTCGCCGCGGGCATACT
>CAWUTW010000019.1:0-14906 GCA_963925585.1 uncultured Polynucleobacter sp.
CTGGCAGGTTAGTTCGTCGATGACCCCGATTCAGCCGCTGCTATTGGGTAGCAATGCGGCGGCACTACTAGCATCAAAACAATTAGACGAGGCAGGCTATTGGATTCCAGCTATACGTCCACCGACCGTTCCAGAAGGTAGTGCGCGCCTGCGCATTACTTTCTCGGCTAATCACAGCACCCTGGCAGTGCGCGAACTCATTTCGGAATTAAAGAAAATAGAAGCTTGCGTTTACAACGCTAGTGAAACGAAAACGGTATGAGTCAATCCAGTAATCGCGGAATTTTTATTACCGGTACTGATACCGAAGTCGGTAAGACGCTAATTGCTTCTGCACTGATTATCAAAATTAAATTGCTTGCGCCTAATCAAAGGGTCATGGGTTTTAAACCCGTCGTTGCCGGAACAAGCCAATCGCCTGCTGGCCTTACAGTGAACGAAGACCTGGAATCACTCAAGCTGGCATCCGGCTACCCTGGAAACGCGCGTGATTTATGCCCTTATGTATTAGCAACCCCGGCCGCGCCTCACTTGGTAGCTAAATCCATGGGCGTCACACTGGAGCTCGCCACCATGCTATCGGCATATGAGGGTATGAGAGCGCAAGCCGACTGGATGGTGGTAGAAGGCGCGGGCGGCTTTTTGGTACCAATCAATGAAAAGCAGGATTTCGGAGATCTAGCACAGGCACTACAAATGCCGGTCATCCTGGTAGTGGGTCTGCGCCTGGGTTGCATTAATCATGCCTTGCTCAGCGTTGTGGCGATTGCCCAGCGCGGCCTTACGCTTGGCGGATGGGTGGCAAACACCATTGATGCTGATATGCCCTACTTGCACGAGAATATCGACACACTGCGGGCGCGTATTCAGGCGCCGCTCTTGGGTATTGTGAATGCACTACCGGTAGAGTGTCGACGCCAAACCAATCATGCTTACTCATTATCAGCAATGCAGTTTGCTGCGGATGCACTGGACTCAGGCTGTATTGCGAGCTTGATCGCGTAGCACGCGCCGCAATATCTTTCCGACGTTGTTTTTAGGAAGGCTCTCCGTAAACTCGATCGCACTTGGGCGCTTATATGGGCTGAGCTGAGTTGCGCATACCGCCATAATCCGCTCGGCAGTCAAATCAGGATTATCTGACACAACAAACAACTTGACCAGCTCGCCCGCTACTGACTCGATACCGACGACAGCGCATTCCAATACACCCGGTATGGATGCAACGACATCCTCTACTTCGTTTGGATACACCTTAAATCCAGCAACCGTAATCATGTCTTTTTTACGATCGACGATGCGAAAAAACCCAGCCGAATCCATGACACCAATATCACCCGTCTTAAAGAATCCATCTGCCGTGATGGCATTTGCTGTTTCTTCCGCTTGATTCCAATACCCCTGCATCACCTGCGGACCGCGGATGTAAATTTCCCCCACCTCTCCTGCTGGCAAGGGCGATCCCGACTCATCCCGAATCGACAACTCCGTATCGGGCAGTGGATAGCCAATACCACCAGTAAATGCGTCGATCAAGGGAGTATTGCAACAGGCTACGGGGGCAGTTTCGGATAGGCCATAGCCCTCTGCAATCGCAATACCGGTTAGCGCTTTCCATCGGTCCGCTACGGATTTTTGCACCGCCATGCCACCGCCAATCGTCAGAACCCACTGCGAGAAATCCAACTTGGCAAAGTCGGCATTATTGAGCAAAGCCTGAAACAAGGTATTTACGCCTGGGAAAAAATTAATCTCTGGAAACGCTTTCAAGATTCCAACTAAATTTGGAATATCACGGGCATTCGGAACCAAAATAATTTTCGCGCCCAAGCGCAACCCCAACAGACCGCAGCCAGTAAAAGCAAAGATGTGATACAGCGGTAGTGCACATAAAAAATTCCATTGCTTAATTGGCTTGACCCGTTCAATTGGCCTTAGCCAAGTTTCCACTTGCAATAGATTGGCGAGTAAATTACGGTGCGTCAAAATGGCGCCCTTACTCACACCTGTAGTGCCGCCGGTATATTGCAATAAGGCAATCGAATCCCCATTCAGGAGCGGCCTTTGGTATTGCGCTCGCCTACCCAGATCAAGCACTGGCTTGAGTTCCAAGCAATTGAGGTTTGCTGGCAAGGTATAGGGTTCTACCTTGCGTTTAAATGTACGAATAAAGCGATCCAGCCAAGGGCCACGCCAGCCCAAAAACTCACCAATGCTGCTGACAAACGCATGTTTGATTGGCAGCTTTGGATTGATATGGAGCGCTTGCTCTAGGGTGCTACCAAAATGTTCCAAAAACACAATGGCCTCAGCACCGCTATCGCGCAACTGAAACTCCAATTCATGCGCGGTGTACTGGGGATTGATGCTCACCACCACATACCCCGCTCGCATAATTCCGTATAGGGCAACGGGGTATTGCGGTAAGTTGGGCAGCATAATCGCCACGCGTGCGCCCCTGCTTAATCCGATGCCTTGCAAGTAGCTGGCAAATTGCAACGATGCCGCGTCTAGTTCGCTATAGGCAAGACCCTTGCCCATGCACCAAAAAGCGGTCCGCTCTGCATAGCGGCTGAACGCATCTTCCAGTACCTCGACCACCGAGCTATAGGCGCTGTAGTCCAATTGCGCGGGCACGCCAGAGGGGTATTGCTTAAGCCAAGGGTGGGATGGGGTAGTGTTTGACATAGGATCCACGATATTGTTTCAGTACTTTAGCAATATTCGTATTTTTTTGGATTTATACCGTATTGCGGTGCAATATGCAGGTGATTTCCCTTTCAGATAAGATCAAGGTATGCGATTACTTCCTGAAATCGTCGATTCAGCGGCAACCATTCAAGCCATTCGACGCGACATCCACGCACATCCCGAGTTGCGCTTTGAGGAAGTCCGAACGGCCGAGCTTGTAGCGGAATCGCTCACCAACTGGGGTATTCCGATCGTGCGCGGTCTGGGCAAGACCGGCGTGGTCGGCCGCATTGACGGTGAAGCAGGTCCAGGAAAAATGATTGGTTTGCGGGCGGATATGGATGCGCTGCCCCTGCAAGAAAAAAATGCATTTACGCATGCATCGCAACATCCCGGAAAAATGCATGCCTGCGGTCACGATGGGCATACAGCCATCTTGCTGGGCGCTGCACACTACTTTTCAAGCCACCGCAACTTTGCTGGCTCCATCATATTTATTTTCCAGCCGGCAGAAGAAGGGGGCGGCGGCGCTCGCGAAATGATTAAAGATGGTTTATTTAAGCAATTTCCTTGCGATGCCGTTTTTGGCTTACACAATTGGCCAGGTTTAGGTGAAGGTCATTTTGGAGTGACCCCCGGACCCATGATGGCCTCCAGTAATGAGTTCACGATCACCATTCGTGGCAAAGGCGGTCATGCAGCCTTACCGCACAACAGCGCTGACCCAGTTCTTGCAGGGGCACACGTGGTAACAGCGCTGCAAAGTATCATCACCCGTAATAAGCGCCCGGTCGATGCCGCCGTTCTGTCGGTCACGCAGTTTCATGCCGGTGAGGCCAGCAATGTGATTCCCGATAGCGCCCTTATTGGGGGTACGGTTCGCACCTTCACAAACGAGGTGCTCGACCTGATTGAGCAACGATTAAAAGAAGTGACAAAACATGTTGCAAAAGGTTTTGATTGCCAGGCCGATGTTGTCTTCACGCGCAACTACCCGCCTACCATTAACCATGAGCATGAAACGCAATTTGCAATCGGTGTTATGCGGGATCTAGTCGGCGCAGATAAAGTGAATCCGCGCGTTGACCCCACCATGGGCGCAGAAGACTTTGCGTTTATGTTGCAAGAAAAACCTGGGTGCTACGTATTTTTAGGTAATGGCGATGGCGATCATCGCAGCACCGGTCACGGCATGGGGCCGTGTCACCTGCACAACCCCTCGTACGACTTTAATGACGCATTGATTCCCATCGGGGTTAATTACTGGGTCGCATTGGCGCAAAAATTCTTAGCCAAATCCTAAGCTCGGCAGGCAATTCCCTTACGAATTTTTAAATTGTGGCGGTCGCTTCTCAATGAATGCAGCCATTCCTTCTTTTTGATCGTCCGTTCCAAAGCAACTATGAAAGAGGCGACGCTCAAAGCGAATGCCTTCAGATAAAGGCATCTCATACGCCGCATTGATGCTTTCTTTCACCATCATGGTGGTTAACAGCGGCATGTCGGCAATGGTTTTTGCAATCGCGCCCACTTGAGCAAGTAATTCTGCGGCAGGGAAAATCCGGCTCACTAGACCGGCGCGCTCGGCCTCTAGTGCATCCATCATCCGCCCAGTTAGGCAAAGGTCCATTGCTTTGGATTTAGAGACTGCCCTAGGCAAGCGCTGCGTACCGCCACCGCCAGGCAGGATGCCTAACTTCACTTCGGGCTGACCAAACTTGGCGCCATCGCCCGCAATGATCATGTCGCACATCATGGCAAGCTCGCAACCTCCGCCAAGCGCATAGCCATTCACAGCTGCAATCACTGGCTTGCGAATTTTTCGAATGGTCTCCCAATTGCGGGTAATGAAGTCCTGCCGATACACCTCATGAAATTCATACTGAGCCATCTTCGAAATGTCTGCACCCGCCGCGAAGGCTTTTTCACTGCCGGTAATAATGATGCAGCCTATTTGATCATCTGCATCAAAAGCCAATAAGGCTGCGCCCAATTCATCCATCAGCGTATCGTTTAAAGCATTGAGGACTTGTGGGCGATTTAAGGTAACCGTTGCTACTTTGCCATTGACGGCGGAGAGTATGGTGTCGTAATGCATTTTTTCCTTTAAGCGGTTGCGATTTTGCAGATCATGATTGCGTGCATTTATTTCGGTAATAGTAACCACATCTGCCCATCTTGCTTCATCCTGCCAGCAAGTTCTCCAGCAGCATCGCCGGTACCCCAATAGTAATCGGCACGAACGCCGCCCACAATAGCAGTCCCCGTATCTTGCGCCATGACTAAGCGGCGTAAGGCTTGCTTACTCAAGGGGCGTGTCGTTGCAATAAAAACGGGCGCCCCCAGTGGCATTGCTTTGAGATCAACTGCAATGCTGCGTTCTGCACTTAATGGCACGCCTAGTGCGCCGATCGGACCTAGATCTGGACTGACATTACTCGGTAACTCTTTAAAGAACACAAACCGCGGATTAGCATTGAGCATTTCTTCAACGCGGCGGGGATTGCGCTTGGCCCAGCTCTGAATACCCTGCATCGTCGCTTGGCTGCGGGTGATTTCGCCTTTATTTAAAAGCCACTGGGCAACCGATTTGAATGGCTGCTCATTCGTGCCGGCAAAGCCAAAGCGCAACACCGTGCCATCATCTAGTTTAATTTTTCCCGAGCCCTGAATTTGCATGAAGGCTGCAGCAACCGGGTCTTCGACCCAAACTAGCTCTGAGCCCCTCAAGAGATTCGATTCCATTAACTCGGCGCGGCTTGGTCCTAGATTTGGTTTATTGCGGCTCCATGCGGGGGGATAGCCATATAGCGGCACGGTGTATCGCGACGTACGTAAACGTGAGCCATTCATGATCGGCTCGTAATAGCCGGTTACTAAGCCTGTTTCACTGCCAGTGGAATTGCTACGAATGGCGTATGCCTGAAATGCGTCCTCAAAATAGCGTCGCACTGCTTGTGGATTCGAGCCAGCTACGGCTTTGGCGCGATCGCAAACGCCGCTCCATGAACGCGTGCTATTGCGCTTTACCATGGCCTTGCAGCTTTCAAGCCATGCAGGCCAGGCCGCGCTCAAATCATCTTCTTGCCAGCCTGGTATTTGTTGCCAGGTTACCGGACTAAAAGTGGCGATTGGGCTAGTAAAGCTGGCTGCAGGAGCGCTACTATCGATTGATGGTGCTCGTTGCCCTGGGGCTCGTGTGGGCGGCGTAGCACACCCCACCAGCAAGATCAGCATGAGAGCGAACATCGCGATAAGATGGTATCGGTCCAGCGCTTGCTGTTTCATGCTTTTACAAAAAGGGTGCCCATTCATCATCATGATTGCCAATTTACTCGATCAATACCCCATGCTGCTTTTTGTACTCGAGGGCCTACTGGCCTTGTGCCTGCTTTTATTCATTGTTTTTTGGACCAGTAAGGGCAGAAAAAAGGACTAAGGCCCCAACACCCTTAATGCAGGGTGCGCGGCATCACGAGGGCAAATTCAGCGATCGGCGTCTGAAAAAAGTGGGCATCCTCCGTAACGCAGAAGTACTCCCCGCGCATGGTGCCGGCAGGCGTGGGCAATGTGGCCCAACTGGTGTATTCAAACTGCTCGCCTTCGCGTAATAGGGGTTGCTGTCCCACAATCCCTAAACCACGAACCTCCTGCACCGCATTGTCCCCATCGGTGATGTGCCAGTGGCGTGCAATGAGCTGCACCGGGGTAGTGCCGACATTGCGAATCGTGACGGTGTAGGCAAAGGCAAATTGCCGATTATCGGGGTCAGATTGCTCTGGCAAGTACTGGGAGCGTACGGAAATACGGATTTCGTGGGAATTCATGGAGGCATTCTGCTTCATCCTGAGGGCAACTGCAAGCTAGAATCTAGGTATGGACCGTCAAAAACCCTTTTCTTTCAAGCCAATATGAGCCAAAAGCCAGAACTAGGTCGATCAAAGCAATATCTTATTGCTCCATCCATTTTGTCCGCTGACTTTGCTCGCCTGGGCGAGGAAGTCACTGGCGTTTTGTCTGCCGGGGCTGACTGGGTACACTTTGATGTGATGGATAACCATTACGTACCCAATCTCACCATTGGGCCTTTGGTTTGCGATGCCATCCGCTCGTATGCCGTGAAGGATGGCAAACCAGCCATGATCGATGTCCATTTAATGGTGGAGCCCGTTGACCGCATCATTCCCGACTTTGCTAAGGCAGGGGCTAATTTAATTAGCTTTCACCCCGAGGCAAGCGGCCACGTGCACCGCAGTCTAAATCTGATTCGCGATCACGGCTGCTACGCTGGCCTCGTGTTTAATCCAGCTACGCCGCTGGACCACCTCGATCACACCTTGGACTTAATTGATTTGGTTTTGCTGATGTCGGTGAACCCTGGTTTTGGCGGGCAATCCTTTATTCCGAGCACCCTAGAGAAAATTACGACGCTACGTGCACGCTTGGATCGCCATGAGCGGGAGACTGGCAAACACATTCGCCTCGAAGTCGATGGCGGAATTAAGGTTGATAACATTGCTGCGATTGCTAAAGCGGGTGCCGACACCTTTGTTGCTGGATCCGCTATTTTTGGTAAACCAAATTATGCTGAGGTCATTTCGACTATGCGAATGGAAGTGAGCAAAGCCTAATGCAACGCACTGAATTTGATGCCCTAGCTGCTCAGGGTTTTAATCGCATTCCGCTTGTACAAGAAAGCCTAGCGGACCTAGAGACGCCCCTGTCTCTGTACCTCAAGCTCACGAAGAATACGGGTCAAAAAAATACGTACTTGTTAGAGTCCGTTTTAGGAGGTGAGCGTTTTGGACGTTTTTCATTTATTGGCCTTCCAGCAAAGACCATCCTCCGCTCGATTGGTACTCCGCTAGCACCCGTTACCGAAGTAGTAACCGACGGCAAGGTTGTCGAAACCAATCATGACAATCCGCTGGATTTTGTCGATGCGTACTTTCAGCGCTTTAAGGTAGCAGTTCCGCATGGCCTACCCCGTTTTTGCGGTGGCCTTGCAGGGTATTTTGGGTATGACACGGTGCGCTACATTGAGTCACGTCTAGCAAAACATAATTTACCCGACGAGTTAAATCTGCCAGACATTCATTTAATGCTCACCGAAGAGTTAGCAGTAATTGATAATGTAGAAGGTCGTATCTACTTAATTGTGTATGCCGATCCCAACATCGAAAACGATTTTGAGCGGGCGCGAGCCAGATTAGATGAGCTACGCCAGTGCATCGCTCAATCGATCACCATGCCAGTAACACTACCAAGTAATAAAACAGCGTTAATTCGGCGATTTGATGCGGCTGATTATGAAGCCGCTATTCGGCGGACCAAAGAGTACATTTTGGCAGGTGACTGCATGCAAGTGGTGATTGGTCAACGCATTAGTAAGCCATTTACTGAATCGCCGTTGGCGCTCTACCGCGCACTGCGCTCATTAAACCCTTCGCCATATATGTACTTCTATGATTTTGGTGACTTGCAGGTGGTTGGTTCATCACCGGAGATCTTAGTACGGCAAGAACTGCGCGAATCACAAAAGATTGTGACCATTCGCCCTCTAGCTGGAACGCGTCACCGCGGTACTACGCCAGAAGAGGATGCGCGCCTTGCTACCGAACTACTCGCCGATCCAAAAGAAATTGCAGAGCACGTCATGTTGATTGATTTAGCACGCAATGATGTGGGTCGAATTGCAAAAACGGGTACGGTCAAGGTCACGGACTCCATGGTGATTGAAAAATACTCCCACGTGCAGCACATCGTCAGCTCGGTTGAAGGAGAGCTGCTCGATAATATGAGCAATATGAATGTACTGCGAGCAACCTTTCCAGCAGGTACTTTATCGGGCGCGCCCAAGATACGTGCCATGGAAATCATCGATGAAATGGAGATTACCAAGCGCGGCATCTATGGTGGTGCAGCCGGTTACCTGTCTTTTTCTGGCGATATGGATGTGGCAATCGTGATTCGTACCGGCGTTATTCGAGATGGTATGCTGCATTCGCAAGCAGGTGCCGGGGTTGTAGCTGACTCTGACCCAGCTGCTGAGTGGCGTGAAACCGAAGCCAAGGCGCGTGCTGTTCTGATGGCTGCCGATTTAGTACAAGGAGGTCTTGATGCTCCTCATGATTGATAACTACGATTCGTTCACTTACAACTTAGTTCAGTATTTTGCGGAACTGGGTGAGGATGTTCATGTGTATCGCAATGATGAAATCACCCTTGAACAGATTGAGGCACTTAAACCGGATCGCATTTGTATTTCACCGGGGCCCTGCAGCCCACATGAGGCCGGAATTTCAGTTGACGTGATTAAGCACTTTGCCGGAAAGCTACCTATTTTAGGTGTCTGCCTTGGCCACCAAGCCATTGGTGAAGCATTTGGAGGCGATGTTATTCGCGCGCAAAAGGTGATGCATGGCAAAACAGATGCGATTAAACATACTGGCGTTGGCGTATTTCAAGATCTCCCCAGTCCTTTTACGGTAACGCGATACCACTCGCTGGCGATTGATCGCAATACCATCCCGGCATGCCTAGAAATTACAGCCCAATCCGCCGATGGTGAAATCATGGGCGTACGGCACCGTGAGTTACCGGTCGAGGGCGTCCAGTTCCACCCTGAATCGATTTTGTCTGAGCAAGGCCATGCCCTACTCAAGAACTTCCTGCAATTAAAGGTACGTTAAGCTATGCCGATTTCACCATCCGAAGCCCTGCAATCCTGTATTGAAGGTTGTGAACTGAGTCATGAGGATATGACTGCGATGATGCGCCACATCATGAGCGGCGATATTCCGCCGACCCTGGTTGCTGCTTTTTTAGTCGCACTACGAACTAAAAAAGAGACCGTTGGCGAAATCGCAGCTGCCGCACAAGTCATGCGCGAGTTTGCTACCCCGGTCCACGTCAGCGACACACGTCATTTAGTTGACGTTGTTGGTACCGGTGGTGATGGAGCGCATACCTTTAATATTTCGACCGCGGCGATGTTTGTGGCAGCAGCCGCTGGCGCCAAAATTGCCAAGCATGGCAATCGCAGCGTGAGTAGCAAGTCCGGCAGCGCTGATGTGTTAGAGGCCTTAGGCGTCAATCTCAACGTCAGTCCAGAGCGTGTTGCAGAAAGCATTTCAACCCTTGGTGTGGGCTTCATGTTTGCCCCCAACCACCACCCCGCAATGAAGAATGTGGTTCCTATTCGCAGAGAGCTTGGGGTTCGCACCATTTTTAATATTTTGGGTCCGCTCACCAACCCAGCTAATGCAAAACATATTCTGATGGGTGTATTTAATACAGAATTGGTTGGTATTCAAGTACGCGCGTTGCAGTCGCTTGGAATGGACCATGCCATGGTAGTGTTTGGCCGCGATGGCCTTGATGAAATTTCCCTTGAGGGGCCCACACTCATCGGTGAACTCAAAAATGGGCTGGTGAGTGAATATGAAATACACCCCAGTGATTTTGGATTAAGCACCGCGCCCACAAGCCGCTTTCAGGTAGCCAATGCAGAAGAGTCGAAGCAAATTGTGTTGCGCGTACTGAATGGTGAAATAAGCCCGGCTAGTGACATTGTTTGCCTTAATGCCGGTGCCACACTCTATGTTGCCGATCTAGTCCCCGACATTGCTGCCGGCATTGCCCTTGCCAAAGCGGCCATCGCAAGCGGCGCTGCACGCAGCACCTTAGATCAGTTCATTGTGGCAACGCAAGTGACATCATGAGCGATATCTTAGATCGCATTATTGCGACTAAGCGTACTGAAGTCGCGCACGGCATGGACACCATGCCATTAACGGCATTGCGTGACCAAATCGAATCACAGCGCCAAGACCCTCTTTTTAAGCCGCGTGGATTCGTGGCTGCCATTCAGCGTAAGTTAGCCAATGGCAATGCGGGCATCATCGCTGAAATCAAAAAAGCCAGCCCCAGCAAGGGCGTCTTGCGTGCTGATTTTGAGCCTGCATGGATTGCAAAAAGCTATGAGCAACATGGCGCTGCTTGCCTCTCCGTATTAACGGACGTGCAGTACTTTAAGGGGTCGAGTGCGTACTTAAAAGCGGCGCGCGCTGCTTGCGCCCTGCCTGTTCTGCGCAAAGATTTTATGATTCACACCTACCAGGTAGTTGAGGCGCGCGCCATGGGTGCAGACGCCATCCTCCTGATTGCAGCGGCGCTGGATTTGGATCGCATGCGTGAGCTCGAGCAATGCGCGCATGATCTCGGTATGGATGTCTTAGTTGAAGTACACAATGCAGAGGAGCTTACGGCCGCACTACAGCTCAAAACTCCCTTGCTGGGTATCAATAACCGTAACCTGAAGACGTTTGAGGTTACCTTGGATACCACCATCGACCTACTTAGCAGCATTGGTGATGACAAGATCATTGTTACTGAATCCGGCATCCTTGAGCGCGCTGATGTTCTTCGCATGCGAGAGCACCACGTCAATGCATTTCTGGTGGGTGAAGTATTTATGCGTGCGCCCGACCCCGGCGTGGCACTGGCTGAGCTATTTGCCTAATCCTGCTTAGGCTTGCTGCGCCTTACCAAATCAATGCCGTATTTAATGACGGCGATTAGCAGAATTGATCCCGCAATATCGCCAAGAAACATCACCAGAAAATGATTCAGGCTGCCTGACTCTAAATCGCGCAATACAAACCACCACTGATGCAGTCCGGCGCTCATAAGGGCATACACCAGGACGCAGAAGATAACTTTCTGCAAGCTTAAATTACTGAGGTCATTATTAATGGGGATGTTCGAGACAACAAGCCACCTCGCTAACAGCGGCGCAAATCCAGATATGAGACCAATGCCGATGCAGGTTACTAAATCAGGAGGGAAAACCCCAAAATAAGAAATAGTGAATGAGGCGACTGCAATGCCAATGGCGCCTGCTAAACCAAAGATTAAAATGAGAAACAAGCGCAGGCCCGCTGGCAAGTAAATCCAGCTCACACCCAAATCGTATTTCAGAGCCTCAGTGACCCAGTCATTGAGAAAAAAAGGTACTGTACGGTAGCGTACTAATGAGGATGCCCGTCAGAAAAGGTGATGTGCTACCAGATTTAATACTTATATATTTCATAGTTAATATTGTAACTAATTGATCACTAAATATAGCGGTGGGGGGGTACAATTAGCCGCTAAGTAAAAATTGTTTAATAACTTCAATTAGAGTGTCTTTGTTACATACAAAATGGCTATTACCTTCAAATTCAAGAACCCGGCGTATATTCGATTTCTCAATTTAATTGATGTGCTAGATCACATCAACCCAGGCATGAAAGTAGATGCCATCGAGGAAAGCTTGCTGAATAAGATTGTTTTAAGTGCGCACCATGGTCAAGTAATGTTGGTAGGCGATCTGATTTCACTGGCTGAATTCGGCTCCCAGGCGACCTTACATGGCCGACTGAAAAATTTACGGGCGATGGGTTTGATCGACATGGCTGCAGATGCCGATGGTCGCAAAAAACACGTCGTACCCACTAAGTTAGCCATGAAGCGTTATGAAGAGCTTTCGAAATGCCTGGAAAAAGCGGTTCGCGCAGGCTAAATTGGCTTAGACGTTAAATAAGAAATTCAGTACGTCGCCGTCTTTGACGATGTACTCTTTTCCTTCGGCGCGCATTTTGCCCACCTCTTTCGCGCCAGACTCTCCTTTGTATTGAATAAAGTCATCAAATGCAATGGTTTGTGCTCGGATAAAGCCGCGCTCAAAATCGGTATGGATCACGCCCGCTGCATTGGGTGCAGTGTCCCCAATGTGAATGGTCCACGCCCGAACTTCTTTTACGCCTGCTGTGAAATAGGTCTGCAAACCGAGTAAAGCATAGCCCGCACGAATAACCCGATCGAGGCCTGGCTCTTGCATACCCATATCGGCCAAAAATTCGGTCTTGTCTAGATCGTCTAGATCAGCAATTTCAGCCTCAATTGCGGCGCAGACCGCCACAACTGGCGCGCCCTCTTTCGCTGCATGCGCAATCACGGCATCCAAATGGGGGTTGTTTCTAAAGCCATCGTCTTTTACGTTGGCTACATACATAGCAGGCTTAGCAGTAATCAAGCAAAGGGGCTTTAGCAGGAGCTTCTCATCATCACTCAGGTTCATACTCCGCACTGGCTGGGCCTCATTCAGGTGGGTTTGCACCTTGCTTAAGACGGCTACCAAAGCGGCAGCTTCCTTATCATTGCCTGACTTGGCGGCCTTACTGGAGCGATTGAAGGTTTTTTCAACGGTGGCCAGATCGGACAGGGCCAACTCCGTATCAATTACTCCAATGTCGGAGATGGGATCGATCTTGCCCGCAACGTGAATCACATTCGGGTCATCAAAGCAGCGCACCACATGGGTAATCGCATCGGTTTCCCGAATATTGGCCAAAAACTGATTGCCAAGGCCCTCACCCTTCGAGGCGCCAGCAACTAAGCCCGCAATATCAACGAACTCGACGGCCGCCGGCACGATGCGTTCCGGGCTCACAATTGCAGCCAAAGCAGCCAAACGGGGGTCAGGAACCTCAACTACGCCTACATTGGGCTCGATCGTGCAGAACGGGTAGTTTTCTGCCGCGATGCCAGCTTTGGTAAGCGCATTAAAGAGGGTGGATTTGCCGACGTTAGGCAGGCCGACGATGCCGCATTTTAAAGACATGCCTCCATTGTAATTCGGCTTGTTTCGATATCATCGGGTTATGGCATTCAATTCATCCAAATCCATAACTGCTTCAGCGGCGTCCGCGAATGCTGCCAGCAATCTGCGCCAGTACGATGTGGCCGTGATTGGGGGCGGTATTGTGGGCAAAGCCTGCGCCTTGGGCCTAGCGCAACAGGGTTTTGATGTGGTTCAAATTGCGCCGGATTTAGACCAGCACACCGCCAAACCAAGCGGGGATCACTGGGCTGAACGGATTTACGCCATTTCTCCTGGCACCCGCTCCCTGCTGCAATCCCTGCAAGTGTGGGACGCCATTGATCACGCACGCCTACAAGTGGTGCGCGATATGCGCATCTATGGCGACCGTGGCGAACCTGGCGATGGACTGCATCTGTCTGCATTTGAGGCAGGCGTTCCCCAGCTCGCTTGGATAGGAGAATCTGATTTACTAGAACACACCCTCGAACAAGCCTGCCGCTTTCAGTCGAAATTGGAGTGCATTGTTGGATCGCTGGGTAATCTGTTTATTGAGCCCGATGGTGCATTGCTTAAACTACATACTGCGCAATCACCACTCGAGATAAAAGCCAATTTGGTCATTGCTGCCGATGGCGCAAATTCATCCCTGCGCTCCATGCTCGAAATCCAGACCGAAGAAAAGTCGTATGAGCAACGCGCGGTAGTCGCTAATTTTTTATGTACAAACGCCCATTTAGAAACGGCATTTCAATGGTTTTTACCAGGCGGTGACATTCTTGCGATGCTACCCCTCCCTGGCAAGCAGGTGTCGATGGTGTGGTCAACCTCCCCCGAAAATGCCGCCCGACTTCTTACGCTCGATGCCAGCCAATGGCAGTCTGAGTTTGCAATGCTGCATGATGGCGCAGTCGTGCATACCCTCGGAACGCTCACCCCCCACTCCAAGCCAGGCTCTTTTCCATTACGTAAAATCCGTGCGCAGCGCGTGATTGGGCCAGACCTCATGCCTAAGGTGATTTTGATTGGGGATGCGGCGCACGTAATACATCCCTTAGCCGGACAAGGATTAAATTTGGGCTTACGCGATGTGGCCGCTTTACTGCGCATCCTGCGCGAACGTGAATCGTTTCGAACAATTGCTGATCCGGTCTTACTGCGCCGCTATGAACGCGAACGCCGCGGCGATACCAGTGCCATACTGTGGGTAACCGATAGACTAAAACAACTGTTTACGAGTGCCAATCCCCTGCAGCAAAAAATTCGCAATTGGGGCATGGGTCTAGTCAACCGTAGTCATCTAATTAAACGGCATTTAATAAAAGAAGCGCTAGGAGAAGTGAAATGAATATCGCCCTACGAAAAAGCAGCATAGCCCTTGTGTTCTGTGTCGGTGCACTTGGCTTATTGGGCACTACTTCGTTTGCACAGGCTCAGAACACCCAGCAGATTAAAGCGGAGTTGCAAAAACGCCTGGGTAGTACTGCCAACATTAAAGGGGTGTCAGCCTCACCGGTACCAGGCTTATTTGAAGTGCAACTCAATAGCGAAATCTTTTATACCGATGCCA
>CAWUTW010000020.1:0-9932 GCA_963925585.1 uncultured Polynucleobacter sp.
GAAATTGCCTCCGTCGCTGCGGTGGTGGATGTAATGCAAACACCGGCTTTTTTATGCCGCCAAACGGACTTCATTCGGGCTTGCGCGCAAAGCGGTAAACCCGTTAATTTTAAGAAGGGTCAGTTTCTGTCTCCGCATGAGATGCTCAATGTGATTCAGAAGGCCCGTGATGCAGCAGCTGAAGCGAATGTGCCGGATCAGTTTATGGTGTGCGAACGCGGCGCCTCATTTGGTTATAACAATTTAGTGTCGGATATGCGTAGCCTTGCTATCTTGCGTCAGACCCATGCACCCGTCGTCTTTGATGCAACCCACTCCGTGCAGTTGCCAGGCGGGCAGGGTGGCAGTAGCGGTGGGCAGCGTGAATTTGTCCCCGTGTTAGCGCGCGCTGCAATGGCAGTCGGCATTAGTGGCCTCTTCATGGAAACCCACCCTGATCCAGCCAAGGCACTGTCCGATGGGCCCAATGCGGTGCCATTAAATCGCATGAAGGAATTATTGGAATCGCTTGTTGCAATTGATGCGGTTGTGAAAAAAAGCGGTACTTTTTTAGAAGAGCAGTTTTGAGGAGAGGTTCATGAGCGCCATCGTCGATATTATCGGTAGAGAAATTTTAGATTCACGCGGTAATCCAACGGTAGAGTGCGATGTGCTCCTTGAGTCGGGCGTCATGGCTCGTGCTGCAGTTCCATCGGGTGCCTCTACTGGCTCACGTGAAGCGATTGAAATGCGCGATGGCGATGCCGAGCGCTACCTAGGTAAGGGTGTTCTCAAGGCTGTTCAAAATATCAATACTGAGATTGCTGAAGCGGTGATGGGTCTTGATGCCAGTGAGCAAGCCTTCTTGGATCGCACCATCAATGAACTCGATGGCACCCATAACAAAGCCCGCCTGGGTGCCAATGCGACCTTGGCTGTCTCGATGGCTGTGGCGCGTGCTGCTGCAGAAGAAGCGGGCTTGCCTTTGTACCGCTATTTTGGCGGCTCTGGTGCCATGCAACTTCCAGTTCCCATGATGAACATCGTCAATGGCGGTGCGCATGCAAACAATAGCTTAGATATTCAAGAATTCATGATCATGCCGGTTGGCACTGAAACCTTCCGTGAGGCATTACGCTGCGGCGCTGAGATCTTCCATGCCCTGAAGAAAATCCTGCACGATAAGAACATGCCAACCTCGGTTGGGGATGAAGGCGGCTTTGCACCGAACTTTTCGAGCAATAAAGAATGCCTTGAGACTATTTTGCTCGCGATTGAAAAAGCGGGTTACAACGCCGGCGAAGATGTGCTTCTTGCACTCGATTGCGCTGCCAGTGAATTTTATAAAGATGGTAAATACCACCTCGCGGGTGAAGGCCTGCAGCTGACATCGAGCGAATTCTCAGATTACTTAGGTAATTTAGCCGATCAGTTCCCCATTGTTTCCATCGAAGATGGCATGCATGAGAGCGATTGGGATGGCTGGGCTGATTTAACGCAAAAGCTGGGCAAAAAGATTCAACTGGTTGGTGATGATTTGTTTGTTACAAATACGCGCATCCTAAAAGAAGGGATTGAAAAGGGCGTTGCCAATTCGATCCTAATTAAGATCAATCAAATCGGCACCCTGACAGAAACCTTTGCCGCCATTGAAATGGCGAAGCGGGCTAACTACACCGCGGTGATTTCACACCGCTCTGGCGAAACCGAGGATAGTACGATTGCGGACATTGCAGTGGGTACCAATGCAGGTCAGATTAAAACTGGCTCTCTGTCGCGCTCGGATCGGATTGCCAAGTACAACCAGTTGTTACGCATTGAGGAAGACTTAGGTGATGTAGCTACCTATCCCGGTAAATCGGTTTTTTATAACCTGAAGAAATAAAAGCCCATCTGCTAGCACCATGCGAATCATTATTTATTCCATGTTTGGTTTGCTGATCGCAATCCAATATCCGCTCTGGTTAGGCAAGGGCGGCTGGTTCAAGGTCTATGAAATGGAGCAGCAACTCAAAGAGCAAAAAGAGCTCAATCAGGCATTGGCTCTACGAAATACAAAGCTAGTCGGCGATGTCAATGATTTGAAATCCGGTACGCGCGCCATTGAAGAGCGCGCACGGGCGGAACACGGCATGCTGAAAGAGGGCGAGTACTTTGTGCAAATTCTGCCCAGCGATAAATCGGTAGCCCAAGCAAAGCAAGATGCGCTTGCTAAAGAGGCGCAAAAACCGCAGTAAGTAGTCTTGGTGGTTTAATGCCCGCCCGATGGCGGCCGGGTCGCATCGGTGAGTAATTCAGTTTTGAAAACCTGAATGCAATCGACCGGATCAAATCGGTAACTCTTACCGCAAAATTCGCACCCCGTTTCCACGGCCCCTTGTTCGGCGAGAATGCCATTGACTTCCTCTTCGCCTAGCATGCGCAAGACATCGGCTACCTTTTGGCGCGAACAACGGCAAGCGAATTGGACTGGTCGTGTTGGAAACGCCCGCACGCCAGCTTCGCTGGATTCATTTAAAAAGAGCCTGCGCAATGTGGTCTCGGGACTCAGTTGCAGTAGCTCATCGTTGGTAATGGTCTCCCCCAAGGCCTGAATGCGACTCCAGCCTTCCGCTGCCGTTTGCGGATCGAGGTACACATGCCCACCAGAATTGGGTAATCTTTGTAGCAGTAAGCCGCCGACAACGTTTTCATTGGAGGCAAGCCAGATTCGGGTTTCCAATTGCTCTGAATGGCGCATGTAAAGCATGATGGCTTCGGCTGCATTTTTTACGGGAATAGCAATGCCACTCTGGTCTTGCTGAAGGGCAACGATGCCTTGATAGGGTGGTTGTCCTGGCATGCGGTCGCTTGGGTCTAAGGTAATCACCAGGCGGCCAGAATTAGCGGCATCCAGTAAATCGGCTAGCGTGGCATTTGGGTCAATCTCAGCAGGCTCTACCGATAACTTGACCGTAGCGCGCATGGTGAGGTTTGAGCTGCACTCCACTACCAATAGGGAAATCGGACCCTTGCTTTGTGCCTGAATAATCAAGGTGCCATCGAATTTGAGGCTGGCACTCAGCAAGGTCGCAGCGGCAACAAAATCACCCAAAATCTGACGAATAACAGGGGGGTCATCGCGCCGCTCTAATACCGACTGCCATGCAGTGCTAATCGATACAATTTCACCGCGTACGGGGGCGCCATCACATACAAAGACTAGTAATTCATTCATAGGCCAAAGTATCCTTGGTTTTGCCTTGATTTGCTTGACCTGAGATAATGCTGGATATGTCTATACGTACCCGATTTGCTCCTAGCCCGACTGGCTTTATCCACCTCGGCAATCTGCGCAGCGCACTTTATCCGTGGGCATTTGCACGCCACCATGGCGGCGCTTTTATCCTCCGCATTGAAGATACCGACCTTGAGCGCTCATCACAAGAGGCGGTGGATGTCATCATCGATGGCATGGCATGGCTTGGCCTTGATATCGACGAAGGTCCAATCTATCAAATGCAGCACATGAATCGCTACCGTGAGGTGATTGCAGCAATGCTGAAATCAGGCCTTGCATACCCTTGCTATATGAGTGAAGCAGAACTCAATGCCTTGCGTGATCAGCAAATGGCCAATAAAGAGAAGCCTCGCTATAACGGTCTGTGGCGACCCGAGCCAGGGAAGGTCTTGCCGACAATTCCAGAGGGTGTATTACCGGTCATCCGTTTTAAAAATCCAATTGGTGGCTCCGTCATTTGGCAAGATGCGGTTAAAGGCCAAATCGAAATCAGCAATGACGAACTCGATGATCTCATTATTGCCAGGCCCGATGGCACGCCGACGTATAACTTTTGTGTCGTGGTGGACGATATGGATATGAAGATCACCCATGTAATTCGGGGTGATGATCATGTCAATAACACCCCCCGTCAAATTAACATCATGCGTGCTTTGGATGGCACGCCACCCATTTACGCGCATCTGCCCACCGTCCTGAATGAGGAAGGAGAAAAGATGAGTAAGCGTAATGGCGCCATGAGCGTGCGCGATTACCAGCGCGAAGGCTATTTGCCTGAGGCCATTCTGAATTATTTAGCGCGCCTAGGTTGGGCTCACGGCGATGCCGAAGTCTTTACCCGCGATCAATTTGTGGGCTGGTTTGATTTAGATCATTTAGGACGCTCGCCAGCACAGCACAACCCCGAAAAGTTACTTTGGCTTAACCACCACTACATTCAGCATAGCGATGCTGCAAAACTAGCAGAGCAGGTCAAGCCATTTGCTATAGAGCGTGGGATCGTTATTCCGGAAGCAGGGCAGGGTCCTGACTTTATTCAGGTGGTTGGACTCCTCAAAGATCGTGCTAATACCTTGCTGGAAATTGCCGATGGCGCCAAGCTGTTTTATTTGCCAGCGCCAGCCTTTTCGCAGCAAGAAATCGATGCCAATATTCCAGCCAATATTCGTCCGGCATTAGCTGATTTGATTCTCGCAATTGAAGCCTGCGATGGCAGCAAAGAAGGATTTTCTGGTGCGTTTAAGATGGCTTTAGCGAAGCATGAACTGAAGATGCCAGCCTTGGCCATGCCAGTTCGCTACGCCTTATTTGCCACCACCCAAACCCCAGCAATCGATGCCGTCTTAGTGATCCTGGGTAAGGCCGAAACCCTGCAGCGCCTGAGGAGGGTGCTTGCCGCCGAAAATTAGGGCGAGCAGGCTAAAATAGGCTAAAATCTTGGATTGTTTTAAATGTCTTGTGTTGTTGTAGCAATTTCAACGCGAGATTATGGGGGTATAGCTCAGCTGGGAGAGCGCTTGCATGGCATGCAAGAGGTCAGCGGTTCGATCCCGCTTATCTCCACCAGCATTTAGAATGGCAGCACAAGTAGTAATGGTAGTCCACGGTCCCCATCGTCTAGAGGCCTAGGACATCACCCTTTCACGGTGAGTACGGGGGTTCGAATCCCCCTGGGGACGCCAGATTTTTGTAGTAATGGAGCGGTAGTTCAGTTGGTTAGAATATCGGCCTGTCACGCCGAGGGTCGCGGGTTCGAGTCCCGTCCGCTCCGCCAATTACCTATATAAATCAAGGACTTATAGTCCTTTTTTTATTTGTGTAGCATCTTTGATGTCTAAAATAGATTTGTTGTTTCTAGCCGCACTTTCGAATCGTGCCGGGTCAAAAAAGCTTGACTAGTTGCTTACCTAAATTATGGCCATTAAGCATGCCAATAAATGCATCAGGCGCACTCTCGATCCCCTGAGAAATGCTCTCAGTGTATTGAATGCTCTTATCCAAAATTAAAGAGATCAGTTCCGTTTGGATGGGCTCCCATTCGTTTAGGTAATCAAACGCAATAAATCCTTGCAAATGGAGTCGTTTATTTAAAAATCCCCTTAAATGTACTGGATGCGTTTTGGAAAAATCATCCTCTGAGACAAGGCCACACAAAGCAATCCGTGCAAATGAATTTAGATGCGGAACAATGCTATCAAATACAGATCCACCCACGTTTTCAAAAAGGCAGTCAATGCCATTGGGGGCTACTTTGGATAATGCATCATCTAGATTGGCATCTTGATGGGAAATGCATTCATCAAAGCCTAGAGTCATTTTGGCATATTCACATTTTTTAGCAGTACCAGCAATACCAATCACGCGACAGCCCAGTCTTTTTGCTACTTGACCTGCGACACTTCCTACGGCACCCGTCGCCGCACTGACCAAAAAAGTTTCTCCGGGGCGCGGTTTGCAAATCTTATTGATTCCAAGCCAAGCTGTAATTCCTGGCATACCAGCTACACCCAGAAAACACGTTACGGGAATATCTTCACTAGGTAGGTGATTAATTTTTTCATCCAGCATAAGTGCATGCGTTTGCCAACCCATCATGCCAATGACGAGATCGCCCTCTTTGAATCGCTTGGACTTGCTCTCCAATACTGTCCCAATCACTTCGCCTGTAATAACGTCACCGATAGCGACATTTTTGGCATAGGATTTTGCTGAATTGATCCGGCCCTTCATGTAAGGATCAACTGAGAGCCATTGATTTTGAATTAAAACTTCATTTGTAGCAGGTTTGCCAAGCAGGCCACTGACTAACCGGAAGTGATGCGCCTGAACCTTTTGCTCTGGGTAATTTGCAAGGATTATTTGATGATTGGTCAACATAAAAAATATGAATGTAGTATTAAGGGTTTCTGCCTATTAGTCAATCGATATGCGACTGTTCTAATTTAAACCAACTATAAAAGGAGATGGTATGGGAGCTGTAGAGTCAATCGGAGGTCTTTCTGATCTTTTAAAAGATAAAACCTTACTAAAACATTCCGCTTTAATCGGAGGGCAATGGGTAAAAGCGAAGAGTGGCGCTGAATTTTCAGTGATCAATCCTGCCACAGGCAAAGAGATTGCAAAAGTCCCTAATCTTTCTGCGGATGACGTTAAAGAAGCAATTCACGCTTCCGAGAAATCATTTTTAGCGTGGAAAAGTATTACCGGCAAAGAAAGAGCCGCCATTCTTAGAAAGTGGTTCAATCTGATCAGTGAGAATACTGAAGATCTCGCTTTAATCATGACGCATGAGCAAGGCAAGCCATTAGCAGAGTCTCGGGCAGAAATTCATTATGGCTCATCCTTTATTGAATGGTTTGCAGAAGAAGCAAAACGCGTTACCGGTGCGATCCCAAGTACAACCTGGTCCGATAAGCGCTTAATGGTTTTAAAGCAAGCCATCGGAGTGTGTGTGGCTATTACTCCTTGGAATTTTCCAAGTGCCATGATTACGCGTAAGATTTCACCAGCTTTGGCCGCAGGGTGCCCAATCATTGTGAAACCTGCAGAGCAAACCCCGCTCTCCGCCCTCGCTTTGGGTGAACTGGCGGTTCGGGCCGGTGTTCCCCCGGGGGTCATTAATATTTTGACCGCGGATTCGAGCAATTCAATTGAAATTGGCAAATTACTCTGTGACTCACCAGTGGTGAGGCATCTCTCGTTTACCGGCTCTAATGAGGTTGGCCGAATTCTGATGAGTCAATGTGCTGCTACGGTAAAGAAAGTGGCGCTTGAACTGGGTGGTCACGCCCCATTCATCGTTTTTGAGGATGCCGATATTGATGCGGCAGTGACTGGAGCCATGTTCGCTAAATACCGTAATGCAGGTCAAGCGTGTGTAGCAGCAAACCGTTTTTATGTACACAGGAAAGTACATGATCAGTTTGTTGAAAAATTTGCACTTGCAACCAAGGCCATCAAGGTCGGTAGTGGCTTGGAGCAAGGCGTTACGCAAGGGCCATTGATTGATAACCAGGCCCTAGCAAAGGTACAAAAACATATTGCGGATGCGATTAGCAAGGGCGCTCAAGTCGTTACCGGTGGAAAAGTGGCTAATCAGGGCGGAACGTTCTTTGAGCCGACCGTATTGGCTAATGCCAATAACTCCATGTTGGTCGCATACGAAGAGACATTTGGTCCAGTAGCTCCAGTGATTCCATTTGACTCAGATGAAGAAGTAGTGCAGTTGGCTAACCATAGTCAGTTTGGGTTGGCATCGTATTTTTATAGTCGTGATATTGGCAGAATCTGGAAGGTATCCGAGGCCCTGGAATTTGGCATGGTCGGCGTGAATACGGGACTTTTCTCAAATGAAGTCGGCCCGTTTGGCGGTATCAAGCAATCCGGACTGGGTCGCGAAGGAAGTTCGTGGGGAATTGATGAGTACTTGGAAATGAAATATGTGTGTGTTGGACTTTAATTCTTTGGTTGCCTACTTAGCATTTTCGCTTAGCGCTATCACCAAATAATCCTTATAAACAGTACTTAAACAATCTAAATGAGCAAAAGGACTTTCTATGAAAATCGTCTCTAAGGTAGTTAGTATTCTCTCTCTGTTCTTTGTTTGCGTCTCTATGGCTCATGCGCAGGCCTATCCCAATAAACCGATTAAATTAATCGTGCCGTTTCCTCCAGGTGGAACAGCCGATATTCTTGGGAGGATGCTGGGAGATAAGTTGGCCGTAGTGACCTCCCAGTCAGTGATTATTGAAAATCGTGCTGGGGCTGCGGGTGGTATTGCAGCACAACTGGTCGCACAGTCCCCGGCCGATGGCTACACATTACTGCTCGGAACCACGGGTACACAGACCATGAACCCAGCGATTAATTCAAAATTACCTTATAACTCATTAAAAGACTTTGCCAGCGTGAGTAATTTTGCAGCATCGCCATTCGTTTTGGTAGTCAATCCGAATGTACCAGCACAGAACCTAAAAGAACTGATTGAGCTTGCTAAGAAAAAGCCAGGTAGTCTTCGCTATGCTTCCTTTGGTACGGGCAGCTCTGCGCATATGACCGGTGAGATGTTTAAGTTACAGGCAGGAGTTGATATTACGCATGTGCCCTACAAAGGCGCCGCTCCAGCATTGATTGATTTAATTGGTGGGCATGTGGATATGATGTTTACACTTGCACCTAGCGTTATTCAGCACCTTCGTTCCGGCTCACTGCGGGCTATTGCGGTTGCAGCACCCCAACGCGATCAGGCAATAGCATCGGTCCCCACCTTCACCGAAGCAGGGCTCAATAACTTTGTCTCTGATTCTTGGTATGGCGTTTTTGCACCTGCCGGAACTCCGCAGCCGATCATTACTAAGTTAAATGCCGATATCCAAAAAATATTGGCTATGCCCGATGTAAAGCAAAAATTAGCGAGTGAAGGAGCCATTCCTGTTGGTAATACGCCTGAACAATTTACCGAACAAGTTCGCAAAGAACTGGCTCATTGGACAAAGATTGCTACTGAGGCAAAAATTAGAGAGTAATTTTGGAGTAACTATCTCATGTTGGAGCGTTTAAAAAATCAATCCCTTTTTCGTGAGGAGGGATTGATTGATGGTGTTTGGTCTAAAGCAGATTCTAATCAGACTCTTTCTGTGCTTAATCCTGCCTCTGGAGAAGTGCTTGGCGTAATTCCGAATATGGGATCAACGGAGACTGGGCGAGCAATTCTCGCCGCCAAAAATGCGTGGCGTGGCTGGCGAGAAAAGACAGCCCGTGAGCGTGGCATTATTTTGCGTCGCTGGTATGAGCTCGTCCTTGAAAATCAAGACGACTTGGCAACTATCATGACCTTGGAGCAGGGTCGGCCATTCAAGGATGCCAAAAATGAGGTTATCTATGCAGCAAGTTTTATTGATTGGTATGCAGAAGAGGGTAAACGCATTTACGGTGATGTGATTCCGCAGCCGCAACGGGATTCCAGAACCCTGGTGCTTAAAGAACCAATCGGGGTGTGTGGTGCCATCACGCCCTGGAATATGCCTAGCGCAATGGTGACGCGCAAGACTGCTACTGCTTTGGCAGCGGGTTGTACTCTGGTTTTAAAGCCTGCGGAACAAACACCCTATTCGGCAATCGCACTTGCTGTGCTTGCTCAGGAAGCAGGGGTCCCTAAGGGTGTTTTTAATCTTGTGACCGGCGACCCTGAACCCATTGGCATGGAGTTAACTACCAATCGGATTGTTCGCAAAATAACATTTACAGGATCGACCGAGGTTGGTAAGATTTTGATGCGACAAAGCAGTGACTCCATCAAAAAACTTTCTTTTGAGCTGGGCGGTAATTCGCCATTTATCGTCTTTGATGATGCTGACATTGAAAAAGCTGCAAAAGATGCCGTTTCGTGTAAGTTTCGCAACTCAGGACAAACCTGTGTGTGTGCTAATCGTATTTATGTACAAGAACCCATTTATGATCAGTTTCTAGAGCATTTCTTGGAGGCTGTTCAGGCGCTAAAAGTAGGTAACGGTTTTGAAGAAGGCGTAACGCAAGGACCGTTAATTGATCAGCATGCCATCGATAAGATGGAGGCACATGTAAAAGATGCGTTGAATCATGGCGCAAAGCTACTGACTGGGGGTAAACGGCATGCCTTGGGTGCCAATTTCTATGAGCCAACAATCTTATTGAA
>CAWUTW010000021.1:0-5092 GCA_963925585.1 uncultured Polynucleobacter sp.
ATGCTGCGGTAATCGGAAAGAAGATCGGCGCATCGAAACTGAACAGCAATCGTTTTCATGCTCTTAGTAATGACTAGGGGCTTAACGGGTCCTGAACAATAACCAAGCTCACCGATTAAATTGGGGGTGTTGCTGTCTAAAACGCCATCTGCCCAGGACAATAGCGTCGTACGCGCAGCCCGCAAGAGAGTAGAGTCGTAATCCACTAAGGTCCAGCATTGCATTGCTCCAAAATGGGGTGCAAGCACCCGTAAATTAGAGCCCGTCCCAGATCCTAAATCGGTGATGTGCAGTAAACCGGGGGTGACATTTGCACGCTGGTTCAAGAAATTGACCACCTGGTTTTGCAGAATTGCATTGCGCGATCGGTGATCCACCGGTTCACGCAGGGCTAACCAGGCTACTGAAAATCCACTCATGGTTCGTTTGTTCGCGGTATGTTACTAGCTGCGTTACTGGATTGATTGACATGCAAAGCAAGGTCATATTGTTGCTGCATTATTTCAGTAAAGCGACCATTCTGTTGGTAGAGGGCCTCAAAGCTACCAGATTCAATCACCCTTCCTTTATCCATCACCAAAATTCGGTCGGCTTGGCGGATAGTGCTTAATCGATGGGCAATGACCAAGGTACTACGGGATTGCGTTACCGCCTCCAGTGCAGTCAATACACTGGCCTCGGTTGGGGTATCGAGGGCGCTGGTAGCCTCATCCAAAATTAGGATGGGTGCATCTTTGAGTAATGCCCGTGCAATCGATAAGCGCTGGCGCTCACCGCCGGAAAGGGTGCGTCCGCGCTCACCAATAATGGTATTAAAACCATCAGGCTGCAGCTCGATAAAGTCCAAGGCCTGAGCACGCGCACAGGCTATGCGCAATTCTGCATCGCTGGCAGTCGGTGCGCCGATGCGTAGGTTATCGGTAATGCTGCGGTTAAACAAAAGCGGCTCCTGAAAGACAACGCCAATATTGCGCCGTAGAGCCGTTAGCTGAAATTGCCGAATGTCAATGCCGTCAATCGTAATACGGCCAGATTGCGGATCAAAGGCGCGGTACAGCAGACTCAGCGCAGTCGATTTACCAGCGCCCGATGCACCTACCAACGCGATTGTTTGCCCAGGTTGAATCGCAAAACTCAAATTATCAACCGCCCATTGCGGCGCATGATAGGAAAAGCAAACCCCATGAAACTCAACCAGTCCGCTGCATTGTCCCGGATCAATTGCATCCGTACGGTCTTGAATATCAGAGGCCGTATCGAGTACTGCAAAAAACTCCTGCAAGCGCGGCGCATCGCTACCGAGCTTATTAGCAAAGGCAACTACTTGATCCAAGCGCGCGATGATGATGCCCGCAAAGGCTACAAAGGTGACAATTTCGCCAATGGTAATCAGAGACTGGGTATAAAGCCAAACCCCGAGAACAATAATGCAGAGAATACTGATGGTTGTCGCAGAGCGCGTCAGTACCGTTACTATTGCCCACCAGGACAGCACCGGAAATTGCGCACCCAAAACACGCTGACTGATGGAGCGTAAGGACGCCATTTCGATCTGGATGCGCGCAAAGCTTTGTACTAAAGCGATATTACTGAGGGTATCGGCAGTGAGCTGAGCTAAGTCAGAATGGTGCCCCTCGATTTGCTGTTGGAGCACTTGGGTTTTACGCAGAATCAAGTGGGTTAAAAAACCAAATACCAGACACAGCACAATCAGAACCAGCGCTAGTCGCCAATTAATATAGAGTGCAACTGGGATTAGTATAAAGAGCGAAACCATTGCAGCTAAATGCTCACGAAAAAAACTCAACCAAAGCCACCAGAGGGTGTCGGTACCCTGCAGCATGATTTTCATGAGCCTTCCGGAATGGGTTTTACTGTGCTGTGCTAATGGCAAATGCAATACGTGTTCAACGTAGCTAGTTAAGACCGCATGTCGCCTTCGGTGGGCGAGTCGATCGGAAAATAAAGCTACTGCAGTAGAGCCGGCAATCGTAAAGAGGCCAAAGCCAATCCAGAGAAGCAATAAAGGCCACACGGCACTCCACGTCACTGACTCATCGATGCTTGGCGCGCGCGATAAGGCATCAATTACGCGGCCAAATAAAATGGGCTCTGCAAAGAGGGCGCAGGCCAAGGTCAGGTTGGCAAAAGCCAATATCCATCCCAGGCGCCGATCTGTGCCGAGTAAATTGAGTGCGCGGGTGTATAGGTGAAAAATGCCCATCAGTTAATTAGCTATTGTCTGTGCTTCGTGTATTGATTTCAAGGGCGCTCAGCTGTAAGGGCAGTAGCGCGGCTGGCGGCGTAATTTCCTCAGGTAACGCTAATAATCGGCGACCGATCATCCAACGCCCAAGCCAAGCTTGTGAGGTGAGAACAACTAGTGGAATGGAAAAGAGGAGGCCGCCAAAAAAGAGCATGCCATACCAAAGGGTTGTAGGGTGCGTGAAGTACAGCAGGCTAGCAAGTCCAATTCCAATCAGGGTATGCGGCCAAAATTGCTGGAATGCGTGGGCAATCGAGACAGAGTGATCGTCACGCGTCTGCCCGGTCCATCCACCCTTTTTCCCAAATACCAGACCGATGATGAAGATGGTGTGATTCAACCAGGTAATGGGCGTCATTAAAAGGGAAAAAATCAGTTCCAGCATCAGGCTGAAACAAAAACGCCAGCGACCACCAAAACGCTGACTCTCCGAGTTGCGTAACACCACATCCAGTGCGCCAGCAATTTTAGGCAAGTACCACATGATTAATGTGACCACCAATGAGGTGGAGAAATAATCGGGATTCACCAAGGCCGATGGCGCTGCACTTACTCCAATTGCAATCGTGCATATAAGAATGAGTGCAATCCAAGCGGGTGATCCAAAAAACATCGCAATCGCTAGGATGAGTTGAATGCGACTTACGGACTGAAGATTTTTTAGCGTAAGTAAATGCAGGTATTGCAAATTACCTTCACACCAGCGTAAGTCGCGCCGGATGTATTCCGTGAGGGTGGGCGGATTTTCTTCCCAGCTGGCATCTTCACTTGGGTAAATACGGACTTCATAGCCTGCACGGCGCATCAAGATGGCCTCAATTAAGTCATGACTCAAAATCGGCTTGGGAATACCAGGGCGATTACTTAAAGAGGGCAATTCACAATGCGCAATAAAGGGGGCCAATCGAATTAAGGCGTTATGCCCCCAGTAAGGCCCGCAGTCAGCTTGCCACCACGCCGAGCCCATGGTGTAGGAGCGCATACCAAGGCGCATGCCGTATTGGAATAGGCGCGTAAATGCACTGCTGGATGGTAGACCAATAACAAGGCCTTGCAAAATGCCTAAGCACGGGTTGGCTTGCATCATCCGTACTAAGCGTACGATTGCTGTACTGGTCATGAAACTATCGGCATCGAGTACTAATGCAAAGTCATGGTCTTTGCCCCAGCGCCCGCAAAAATCAGCAATGTTACCCGCCTTGTAGCCCGTATTGTCTGTACGGCAACGGTAGGTGATATAAATGGTCTTCGACCACTCTGCGCTCATCGCCTCAAAGCAGTCACGCTCTTCTCTGGCGATACCTGCATCATTGGTATCGCTCAGGACGTATAGATGAAAAAACCCAGCTAGTTGATCTGCTGCCAAGCCGCGCAACATGACTTGTAGATTGCGAATCAAGCGCGCAGGTGACTCATTTCGAATGCAAACCAAAATGGCAGTCGAATGCGCGAGTAGCGTATTGCCATTGGCCTGCATGCTGCTTGATAAGACAAGGCTCGCAGGGTCTTTGCTGCATTGGCATAGAATCAGCCCAATAATGGCATTCCAAAAACCAACCACCATCCACGGTAATGTGAGTGAAAAGAGTGCAAGTAACAGAATGCGAAGTAACAAGGGGATATCGCTTGCTAAGGCCTGATGCACGAGGTAGAGCATGAGCGCCGCAGTGGTCAACGACAGCGCAGCAAAAATCAGTCGCCGCAGGCGAATGACCGGATCAACGGTTATATTGAGAGGGGGATTCAAATGACGTGCTCGAGCTCACTTATACTGTACAAAATACATATGCAGTATAGGGTAGCGCACACTTTTTCACTTAACGACTAGGATTTATTTGTGCCACACAGCGCAGCTCATTCTTCCAGTGCCAGCCTAAGTCAGTCACTTTGGTATGTGGCGCCAGAACGCGCTGAAATTCGCTCTGAATACCTTGATCCTTTGCCCGGCCAAAGTATTCGTGTGCGCGCGCTATTTGGGGCTCTGAGTCGGGGTACCGAATCGCTCATTTACCGTGGGCTGGTGCCCGAGTCAGAGTACAGCAGTATGGCTGCGCCGTGGATGGGGGGCGCCTTTCCGTTTCCAGTGCAATACGGCTATTCCCATGTGGGGCAAGTAGAGGCGGGACCGGTCGATTGGATAGGTCGGCGTGTATTTGCATTAAGGCCCCATCAAACCTTCTATCAGGCTGATGTTGACCAGGTGATTGTGCTGCCCGATAGCCTGAGTAGCGAGCGTGCTGTTTTGGCTGCGAACATGGAAACTGCCCTTAATGCAGTTTGGGATGCAGCACCCGGCCCAGGGGATCGGATTGCGGTTGTGGGGGGCGGTGTTGTTGGGTGCTTAGTGGCCTATTTATGTGGGCATTTGCCTGGCGCCGAGGTGACCTTAATTGATACCAACCCCGATCGAGCACGCATTGCAAGCGCCCTGGGCATTGTTTTTTCTTTACCAGGAGAAGCGCCACAAAACTGCGATACGGTGTTTCACTGCAGTGCCAGTGCAGCTGGTTTGGCCACTGCAATGGCTGCTGCCGGCGATGAAGCAACGGTATTGGAATTAAGTTGGTATGGCGCTACTCCGATTCAAGCGCCATTGGGTGGTGCATTTCATAGTCGTCAGATACGCCTGCAATCAAGCCAGGTGGGGCACATTGCTAGCTCACATCGACCGCGCTGGACTCACCGCCGCCGTTTGCATACCGCAGTGCAATTATTGAGCGATGCGCGATTAGACTGTTTGCTAAGCCCCGCCATTGACTTTGCGCAATTGCCCGATCGCTTACCAGACTTACTTGGCCCGCGCAGTGATGTACTGTGTTGTTTAAT
>CAWUTW010000022.1:0-13497 GCA_963925585.1 uncultured Polynucleobacter sp.
GCGTTGCTTTAAATCGGGATTGGTAATAATCCGGCGTAATTCAGTTTCCAAGCGATTAATGATCTTGGGTGACGTTCCTTTGGGAACGTAAATGGCGAATAAATTCTCTACATCAAATTTCATCAAGCCAGCCTGAGCCAGGGTCGGAACCGTTGGCATTAGTGGCGACCGTTCAGCCGATGCAATTCCAAGCGGCCGCAATTTTCCGCTGTTGATATGGGGTAATGATGCAGTAACGCTATCGAACATCATTAATGTGTTGCCCGCTATCAGGTCAGGCAGGGCAAAGCTACTGCCTTTATATGGAACGTGCACTCCAGTTGCCCCAATGCGTTGCATGAATAGTTGCGACTCAAGGTGGGATAAGGTCCCATTACCTTGTGAGGCATAACTAAAATTGCCATTGCGAGATTTAATAAATGTGGTTAGTTCTGCAACATTTTTAGCAGGTACCGTTGGATTAACAACGAGAACGTGGGGTACAGCACCCACTAAGGCTACTGGAGCAAAGCTCGTTCTTAAATCTGCAGGCGGATTTTTGTACAGGGCTTGAGAAATTGCCTGATTGGTTAAAGCACTAAAGTGAATGGTGTAGCCATCCGGTGCTGCAGTAGCAGCAGCGCCGAGCCCGATCATTCCACCTGCACCGGGTTTATTTTCAATGACCATGGCTTGACCCAGAGCCTCTCCGAGCGGAACCATGATTGCCCTTGCAAATACATCCGTTGAGCCGCCCGCAGGAAAGGACAAAACAACTTTAATGGGTTTTTTTGGCCAGTCACTGTCTGGATTTGCTTGAGCGAAGCCGATGCAAACACTGAGCAAGCCGACCGATGCAATAGTGCGTAATGAGAAAAATTTGCTGAGGTTCATTATTTTGTCTTTCGGGTTGATAATGGCTGAATGAGTAGGTGATTCGTTAAGGGAGCTAAACACTATTTTTTGCTAATCAATTAGCTAAACGCCTTCTTGATCACACGGGAAAAAGTCTCAACTAAAGATTGGACTTCTTCGGTAGTGGCAACAAAAGGCGGGCCCATAGCGATGGTGTCTCCGGTAATGCGCACCAAAATACCGTGCTCGATGCAGTTCTCCAGCGCTTGCATGCCGCGTAAGCCAGGCTTACCCGCAATCGGCTCTAGATCGAATGCGGCCGTGACACCACAATTCCGTATATCCATAATCCCAGGCATGCCCTTGAGGGAGTGAACGGCGTCACCCAAGACCTGCTCCAGAACTTGAGTGCGCGCCAAAATATCATCATCCTCGAAGATATCCAAGCATGCGTGAGCAGCTGCGGTAGCAAGTGGGTGTCCTGAGTAGGTAAAGCCATGAAAAAACTCGATTAACTGCTCTTGGCCACCACTGCCAGTGATGGTCTCGTAAATATTGTTGTGCGCAATAATGCCGCCCATCGGAATGACGCCATTCGTGATGGCTTTAGCGAATGTAATCATGTCGGGCTTAACCCCAAAGCGGTCTGCTCCAAAGTTAGCTGCAAGACGACCAAAGCCAGTGATGACCTCATCAAAAATCAGCAGGATGCCATGCTTTGTACAAATCTCCCGAATTTTTTCAAGGTAACCGACCGGTGGAACAATCACCCCAGTGGATCCTTGTACGGGCTCCAAAATGACTGCAGCAATATTGCTTGCATCATGCAATAACACCAATCGTTCAAGATCATCGGCTAAGTGAGCGCCCCAAGTAGGTTGCCCTCTTGAAAAATGCCATTTGAGAAAGATTTAAGGTGTGCGGCAGGTGATCAACCCCGGGCATCATCATGGGGCTAAACATTTTTCGATTCGTTGGTATGCCCCCAACGGAAATTCCACCAATACAGCCTCCGTGATAGCTCGCTCGCGTCCAATCATTCGAGTTCGACTCGATTCTCCTCTAGCGCGATGGTAAGCAATTGCCATCTTGAGGGCAGTATCTACCGCTTCCGATCCCGAGTTCACAAAGAACACTTTTCCTAAATCTGCGGGAGCGTATTGGGTAATGCGATTGGCCAATCGAAAGGTTTCTTTGCTGGCCATTTGAAATGCAGGAACGTAATCCATCGTCTGGTATTGCTTCTGGATGGCCTCTATGATGCGGGGGTCACCATGGCCCAGTGGCGAGGTCCAAAGGCCCGAGGCACCATCAAATAATTTACGCCCATGATCATCGGTGTAATAAACGCCCTTGGCGCTCGCCATCACCTTTGGGTTTTTCCTAAAGTAGCGGTTTGGGGTGTAGGGCATCCAATACGCCTGCATGTCATCTTGGCATTGCTTCGTATTGATTTTGCTGAATTGAGAGGTTTCGATTTTCATATGAGGCTTTGAATAAATGGTGGGGTTGGTGGCAATGGGTAGACAGTAAACAGGATAGGATTATGGGTGCTATCAGTATCCCTGAACGAGGTACTTAGTCTAAAAGATCCTGCGGTAAAACTGGGCTATTTTTTCTTAAATAACAAATTAAGCATTTCTGTACCCGAGAATCACATTTTACACCGCTCGCATACTCAAATATAGGGGGGTAGATTATGTGCATGCCGTGAGTGCACCTCAATTATCAGCCCAGCTCAGAGTACATATCAAGGCAGCATTGAAGGTATCGGCGCACCCAATCCAAATGGGTTGCTAACACCGCAAATGGGACTCACCATTTTTACCAAGGGAATGGTGCTTAAAGTTGGTTTATGATGAATTCATGCTAACTCTAGGGAAAACCCCATGAAAAAACTAATCGCATTCATCTTTGCTGTTATTGCATTTTCGGGCGCCGCCCAAGCCCAAGAGAAAATTCCGGTGCTGAGCGCCCAAGAGTTAATTAACGTGTGCAAAACACCCACTAGCACAGAGTCGCGTAGTTTTTGCGTTGGCTATGTCACGGCAATTTATGACACCTACTTGGCTACCCGTAATCCAAAAACATCTAAATCAAATATTTGCATTAAGCAGCCAGCACCTACTCGCGATGAAGTGATTGCAGGCTATATGCAGTGGACACAAGATAACCCCCCAGCGGCGAGTGGCCCAGCTTCGGGCACCTTTTTGCGCTTCTTGACCATTCGCTTTCCATGCGCTCGTTAATCCAATCAATGCATTTTGAAGGAGTTCAACCCATGAAAAAAATAATCGCCATTACTTCCGTCGTATTTTTAGCTGCAGGATGCTCGAATATGAGTAATACAGAGCAACGTACTCTATCAGGCGCTTCAATTGGTGCTGCAGCCGGGGCAGTGGGCACGGCCATTTTCCATGGCAATCCAATATGGGGTGCGGTTGGCGGCGCAGCAGTGGGCGCAGCATCGGGTTACGTTTACGATGCCTACGAAAAAGAAAAGCAAGAGCAATACAACCAAGGCTACAAAGCGGGCAAATCATCTAGCTCAGGATCGAGTTCCAGCTCTGGATCTTCCAGTACTTCGAAGTAAGCTGGCCGCCTAGCGGCAGTAAGTTCGGCTTGCGCTACGGCACAAGCTGGGTGTCAATCGCAATCGTGCCAATCAGTGCTTTATGAACTGGGCACTTTTCGGCAATATCCAATAGGCGGGCAACTTGCTCTGCATCTAAATCACCCACCAGGGAAATCGTGCGCGTAAAGCGTTCGACCTCATCGGCGCGGCTAATGTTGACCGTCACAATCGCGTTCTCAAGCCCCCAGCTTTTGCGACTGGCATACATTTTGAGGGTCATGCCGGTGCAGCTGGCTAGGGCAGCAGCGAGGTATTCGTGGGGCGATGGTCCGTTATCACCACCTCCTTTTGACGCATCGACGTCGGACATGAGGTGATGTGAGCCAAGAGTAATACTTTGATCGTATGCGCCGCTGCCAAATTGCGTTTCTACTTTTCTCATAGTGTTCTTAGCCTAGTAACATTTTATTCATACGTTTCACAAAACTGGCTGGATCACTTAAGTGACCGCCCTCTGCAAGCAAGGCTTGATCAAACAGCAAATTAGCCCATTCATCAAATGCAGCGTCATCGTATTTGAGTTTTAAAACCAAGGGATGCTCGGGGTTGATTTCTAAAATGGGTTTGGTGCTGGGCGCACCTTGACCGGCCGCTTTAAGCATACGCAATAGATTTCCGGAGAGCTCGTTTTCATCAGCAACCAGGCAGGCCGGTGAATCCGTTAAGCGAAAGGTCACGCGCACATCTTTTGCTTTATCGATTAAGGCCGTCTTCATTTTCTCAAGCAGGTCTTTAAATTCTTTTTCGGTCGATTCTTGCTCCTTCTTTTCTGCTTCGTTGGCGAGCTGACCTAAATCCAGCCCTCCCTTGGCAACCGAGGTGAGTTTTTTGCCTTCAAACTCGGGCATAAACGACAGCATCCACTCATCGACACGATCCGAGAGCAACAAGACTTCGACGCCTTTTTTACGGAAGATTTCGAGGTGCGGACTATTTTTAGCGGCATTAAATGTTTCGCCAGTAACGTAAAAAATGGCGTCTTGACCTTCTTTCATGCGCCCGATGTAATCCGCTAGTGAGCTTGTTTGCTCGGCGGTATCGCTGTGGGTGCTGGCAAAGCGCAAGAGCTTGGCTAGGCGCTCCTGATTGCCTTGGTCTTCGCCAATGCCTTCCTTGAGTACCTGGCCAAATTCAGTCCAGAACGTACGGTACTTTTCTAGCTTGGCAGTGTCTTCGCTACTTGCCAAGTCCTCCAGCATGCTCAGTACCCGCTTGGTTGAGCTTTCACGGATAACTTTAACGTCGCGAGATTCTTGCAGAATTTCGCGCGAGACATTGAGTGGTAAATCGGTCGAGTCAATCACGCCCGTCACAAAACGCAGGTAGGTTGGCATCAGCTGTTCAGCGTCGTCCATGATGAACACCCGTTTGACGTAGAGCTGAATGCCGCCCCGCTTATTGCGATCCCATAAATCAAATGGTGCATGGGCTGGTACGTAAAGCAGTTGGGTAAATTCACTACGGCCCTCTACACGGTTGTGCGTGTAACACAAAGGGCCTTCAAAATCGTGCGAGAGGTGTTTATAAAACTCAGTGTATTGCTCTTCGCTGACTTCGGATTTAGAACGAGACCATAAAGCGCTTGCTTGATTAATCGCCTCATACTCATCCTTCATCACCTGCTCTTTTTTCTCCTCATCCCATTCTTCCTTGCGCATTTGAATCGGCAGGGAAATGTGATCGGAGTATTTGCGAATGATGGACTTGAGCTGATAAGGCGAGAGGAAGTCATCTTCGCCTTCGCGCAGGTGCAAGATAATAGAGGTGCCGCGCTCGGATCGGTTGATAGGCTCGACGGTAAATTCGCCAGAGCCATCGGACTCCCAGCGAATGCCATCGCTGGCTGGTAGACCAGCCCTCCGGGTTTCAACGGTTATACGATCGGCAACAATAAACGCGGAGTAGAAGCCAACACCAAACTGACCAATTAGGGCAGCGTCTTTTTGTTGGTCACCCGAGAGTTTAGAGAAAAATTCTTTGGTACCGGATTTAGCAATCGTGCCCAAATTGCTAATCACTTCATCACGGCTCATGCCAATGCCATTATCGGAAATAGTGAGTGTGCGCGCTGCTTTATCTAATTCAATCTGAATCGCTAAGTCTGGACTGGATTCATACCAATCGGGGTGGGTCATGGCTTCAAAGCGCAATTTATCTGCTGCATCGGATGCATTGGAGATAAGCTCACGCAAGAAAATTTCCTTGTTGGAATACAAGGAATGAATCATGAGTTGCAGTAATTGCTTTACTTCGGCCTGAAAGCCTAAGGTTTCTTTTGTGGCAGTAGTCATTGCGAATACCCTTTTTCAAACTAGGGAAGATTAAATGGACACCCTAAGATAAGAGGGCATTGTAGGGAATTTCAAGGGGGGGTTTTTCCATACAAAGACAGCCCAAGCGGATGGGCTATTTAATGATGGTGTGGTCATTATTGGGCCGGATGGGACTTGCTTGGCTTTTGCGCAATGGGGAGTTCGGCTTTTTTCCAGGCTGAAAAGCCCCCTTCGATATGGCAAACGCGGGGAACACCCATGCGCATCAGAATTTCAGCTGACAGGGCAGAGCGCCAAGCGGAGCCGCAATACAAGAGCAAGCGCTTGCCAGAGCCCAGCTCGGGTTTGTAATAAGGACTATCCGGATCAACCCAAAATTCCAGCATGCCGCGTGGCGCATGAAATGCATTGGGAATCATGCCTTCACGCTCGAGTTCGCGCACATCGCGTATATCCACAAAGAGGGTGTCTGGGTCGTCCTGTAGGGCTTTTGCTTGCTCTAAGTCGAGGGTTTCAATTTTGCTCATCGCGTCAGCGATTAAGTCTTTGTAGCCTAATTTGAGTGCCATGAGGTGCTTTCATTCACAACTGGTTGGGGCTTCATGCCGTAATCTTGATAGGATATTGTAAGCAGAATCAGTAAAACTTCGATATGCTTAAACGATGATCCTTTTGAATACTATGCCAGTATTGCCACGCATCCAGACTCTCCTCTGCGGTGCTCTGGTTTTACTGGCCTCGATGATTGTAAATGGCCCGGTGTATGCCAAAGAACCCCTCGATCCCTATGTGAAGGGTTTGCAATTGCAGGGCCAGGGCCGCATGACGTTTTGGGGGTTTGATGTCTACGATGCGCGTCTTTACGTTGGTGACCAGCGCGGTCAAGCTGGCTTTGCTTTAGACCTGAATTACCTGCGATCGCTCAAGGGCGCTGATATTACGAAGCGTACGATCGATGAAATGCAGCGCCTCGGTGTCAGCGAGGCAAATCGCAGCGCGTGGGGGAAAAAACTGGATGGGATCTTTCCCGATGTGGTCTCGGGTAGTTCGCTAACCGCAATTCATGTCCCTGGGCGCGGCACGGTCTTTTTGCACAACGGTAAGCCGGCGGGAGAAATTGCCGGCGATGATTTTTCCAAGGCATTTTTTTCCATCTGGCTTGATCCCAAAACTGCTGCCCCTAAGCTGAGAACAGCCTTGATTGGCCAGGCTTGCGCCCCTTTAATTATTGCCCCAACCTGTGAGGCCCCGCGATGAAATCACCACTCCGATCCGCTTTAATGTGCCTTGCTACCCTTCTGCTCTTGGGTGGTTGCTCTTCGCCTCAGGTGTCGATGTATGCCAAAGAGAAGCCCACGCTCGATCTCACCAGCTATTTCAATGGCACGATTGATGCCTATGGCATTTTCACGAATCGCAGCAATGAGGTGGTGAAGCGCTTTAAGGTCGTCATGAAAGCCAGCTGGGTGGTGAAAGACGGTAAGCGCGTAGGCACCTTAGATGAAGACTTTTTTTATTCCGACGGCACAACTCAAAAACGCATTTGGACCTTGACCGAAACTGCGCCGGGCGTCTTTACTGGAACTGCGGATGATGTCGTTGGTTCGGCTACTGGTCTCATGGCAGGTAATGCGTTGAACTGGAAATACACGTTGGCCTTGCCAGTGGATGGCACGGTTTATAACGTGCAATTCGATGACTGGATGTATTTGATGGACGATAAAGTCATGATCAATCGCGCGCAAATGAGCAAATTTGGCATCTACCTGGGTGAAGTCACTTTGGCTTTTTATAAGCGCTAAGCCATTCTACTGAGTAACGCCATGCGTAAATTCATTAACTTTGTTTTGTTCCAGCTCGGCTGGTTTGCCTGCATTTTGGGTGCGGCCCATGGCTATGTCACTGCCGCAGTGATCTTCTGTGTTGCGATATCAGCCTTTCACCTGTGGCAATCCCACAATCGCATCCAAGAAGGCATGCTATTACTCAAAATAGGCGTCCTGGGAATCGCTGCCGATACCCTGTTATTGCAAACCGGCAGTCTAGTTTTTGAGTCAAAAGGACTCTTGCCAGCCTTATCGCCTATTTGGATGTGGTCTTTATGGATCATTTTGGGGTGCACCCTCAATGAGTCGATGTCCTGGTTAAAGGGACGTTTTATCTTGGCAGCAGTCTTGGGCGCCGTTACGGGCCCCTTGTCCTATTTGGCCGGCGTTAAATTGGGCGCCGCACAATGGGGCGATGAAACGCAAGCCCTTGTTTTACTTGGAATAATTTGGGCTATTGCAATGCCATTGCTATTCTGGTGGGCAGGAAAAGTACCTCCCAAGAGGCTGCCAGTGTCGGCCCAGTAGGCAAAAAAACAAGCTGAAATAAACAGCACTTGCAATAACTACTGTTTTTATATACAGTAGATCCCAGATTGATACAGGCAGCACCACAGTAAGGCAAAGAGGCGGGTTGTACCCCCAATTTAAGGCAAAAAACAAAAAGGCGGAGAGCAAAAGATGGCAATCGACGATAAGAAAAAATCAGCATCATCGGAATTTGATGGCATGAGCGGCGATAAGCAAAAAGCCTTATCGGCGGCATTGGCACAAATAGAAAAGCAATTCGGCAAAGGCTCCATCATGCGCCTAGGCGATGCTGAGATTAACCAAGACATCCAGGTGGTTTCAAGCGGATCCTTGGGGCTCGACATTGCCCTTGGAGTAGGCGGACTTGCACGCGGTCGCGTGATTGAGATTTACGGCCCAGAGTCGTCTGGAAAAACCACCTTGACATTGCACGCGATCGCTGAAATGCAAAAGATTGGCGGCACTTGTGCATTTATCGATGCCGAGCATGCGCTCGATGTGCAATACGCCTCCCGCCTTGGTGTAGACGTAAATAACTTACTCATCTCCCAGCCAGACACCGGTGAACAGGCGCTTGAGATTGCAGATGCCTTAGTGCGTTCGGGCTCGATTGACTTAATCGTAATTGACTCAGTAGCAGCCTTAGTTCCCCGCGCCGAAATTGAGGGCGATATGGGTGATTCATTGCCTGGCTTGCAAGCGCGTTTGATGAGTCAAGCCTTGCGCAAACTAACAGGGACAATCAAGAAGACCAACTCGATGGTGATCTTTATTAACCAGATTCGAATGAAGATTGGTGTGATGTTTGGTTCCCCTGAAACAACTACGGGTGGTAATGCATTGAAGTTCTATGCCACCATGCGTTTGGATATTCGCCGTATTGGTAGCATCAAAAAAGGCGATGAGGTGGTCGGCAATGAAACCCGTGTCAAGGTCGTTAAGAACAAGGTTTCACCACCATTCCGTGAAGCTATTTTTGACATCATGTACGGCGCAGGAATTTCACGTGAGGGTGAAATAATCGATATGGGTGTCGAAGCCGATATCGTAGAGAAGTCTGGTTCTTGGTATAGCTATAACGGCGACCGCATTGGTCAGGGTAAAGATAACGTTCGTGATTTTCTGAAGGAAAATCCTGAAATTGCGAAAGACATCGAAGCCAAGATTCGTGCCAAGCTGGGCGTTAAAGCAGGCGTCGCAATCACAGATGCACTAGACGATACGGAGATTGAATCGGCTGATGCCTGATCTAGTACGCTCTAAAAAACAAAGCCCGAGTCTCAAAGCTCGGGCTTTGCGCCTTTTATCGCAGCGTGAGCACAGCCGCGCAGAATTGGCAAAAAAGCTGGGCGACTACCTAAGTCTGCAAGCCAGGGCAGAGCGCGCTAGTAAAGAACAGAATCGCGGTCAAGAGAATAGCCCAATGGATACTCCAGTGCTATCGCAGGAGGCGCAAATTGCCGCCGTATTGGATGACTTTGAGAAACGTGGCTGGCTATCCGATGTCCGCTTTGCCGAGGCCTTGGTGCGACGGCGCAGTGAGCGCTATGGGGTGCGCAAAATAAAGGACGAATTGCAGCGGGCCGGTGTCGCAAGTGATGCTTCAGCAACATTGCTGGATGGACTCAAACATACCGAATTTGAGCGAGCAAAAGAGCTGTTTGAGCGCAAATTTGGCGAGATTGCCCAAGATCAGAAAATGCGGGCAAGGCAGTATCGGTTTTTGGTCTCAAAAGGCTTTAACCCCGAAATCGTCGCTAAGGTCATTGGCGGGCGTCAAAATGGGGCTGAATAGCCTACAAAATGGTAAATAATGCAGTGCAAAATGATAGACTTACACTCGTTTGTCAATAACCTAATTTTTTTAAGTTGACCGCGGTCAAATCGGTGAAATGAAGGCAAGGGGCAAAATAGACCTTAATTAACCATTGGCATTACGCACATACCGTTTCCGGAGTAACGATGAAAATTCACGAGTATCAGGGCAAGGCGCTGTTGCGCCAATTTAATGTGCCAGTTCCGAACGGCATTCCAGCGCATAGCGTTGAAGAGGCAATGGAAGTAGCCGCAAAACTAGGCGGTCCAGTGTGGGTGGTGAAGGCCCAGATTCATGCGGGCGGTCGCGGTAAGGGCGGCGGCGTTAAGTTAGCCAAGAGCATGGATGAAGTCAAAAAATATGCCAGCGAAATTATGGGCATGCAGCTCAAAACCCATCAAACTGGTCCAGAAGGACAAAAAGTCCGCCGGCTCTTGATTGAAGACGGCGCAGATATTAAAAAAGAGTATTACTTCAGTATCGTCACCGACCGTGGCTCACAGAAAAACGTCATCATGGCCTCCAGCGAAGGCGGCATGGACATTGAGGAAGTGGCAGAGCACTCCCCTGAAAAAATCATCAAGGTATTTGTTGATCCATTGCTGGGCTTGACCGATGCCCAGTGCGACATCATTGCCCATGGTATTGGCGTACCAGAAGGATCGGTTGCTAAAGCCCGCGAGGTCTTTAAGAACTTATACAAGACTTATTGGGAAACCGACGCCTCTTTGGTGGAAATCAATCCACTGATTTTGGAAGGCAACGGCAATATTAAAGCCTTGGATGCCAAATTTAACTTTGATCCGAATGCTCTATTCCGTCATCCCGAGATTGTGGCGTATCGCGATGAGGATGAAGAAGATCCTGCTGAAATCGAAGCATCGAAATTTGATTTGGCCTACATTTCGCTAGACGGCAACATCGGCTGTCTCGTCAATGGTGCCGGTCTTGCAATGGCCACTATGGATACGATTAAGCTCTTTGGCGGACAGCCAGCCAACTTCCTCGATGTAGGCGGCGGCGCAACTGCAGAAAAGGTAACGGAAGCATTTAAGATCATGCTCAAGAATAAGAGCGTGGAAGCCATTTTGGTCAACATCTTTGGCGGCATTATGCGCTGCGATGTAATCGCCGATGGCGTGGTGACTGCCTGCAAGGCAGTGAATTTATCTGTGCCACTGGTGGTGCGCATGAAAGGTACAAACGAGGACTTAGGCAAAAAGATTTTGGCTGAATCCGGTTTACCCATCATCAGCGCTGACTCCATGGCAGACGCAGCAAGCAAAGTAGTTGCAGCGGCTAAAAAACAGAAATAATCAAGGAAATCACCATGTCAATTTTGATTAACAAAAATACAAAAGTAATTACGCAGGGCATTACCGGTAAGACCGGGCAGTTTCATACTGAGAAGTGCCAGGAGTACGCAAACGGAAAAAATTGTTTCGTAGCGGGCGTGAATCCCAAAAAAGCAGGCGAGTCCATTTTTAACATTCCCATTTACGGTACCGTTAAAGAAGCTGCTCAGCAAACCGGTGCAACAGCATCGGTTATTTACGTACCGCCTCCTGGTGCTGCAGCCGCAATTTGGGAAGCAGTTGAGGCTGACTTGGATTTTGTGATCTGCATTACGGAAGGTATTCCAGTGCGCGATATGCTGGAAGTGCGCAACAAAATGACTCAAAAGGAAGCCAAGGGCGGCAAGAAAACTTTACTCCTTGGCCCTAACTGCCCAGGCATCATTACCCCCGATGAAATCAAGATCGGCATCATGCCAGGTCACATTCATAAAAAAGGCCGCATTGGTGTGGTAAGCCGTTCAGGTACCTTGACGTATGAGGCCGTTGGTCAATTAAGTGCCATTGGTTTGGGTCAGTCGACTGCGGTAGGCATTGGTGGTGATCCGATTAACGGACTCAAGCACATCGACATCATGCGCATGTTCAATGACGATCCTGAAACCGATGCTGTGATCATGATTGGTGAAATCGGCGGACCAGACGAGGCAGAAGCAGCCCTCTGGTGCAAAGACAATATGAAAAAACCCATCGTTGGCTTTATTGCTGGTGTGACAGCGCCTCCTGGGAAGCGCATGGGCCATGCGGGTGCTTTGATTTCTGGTGGCGCGGACACCGCGGATGCCAAATTGGCAGTAATGGAAGAGTGCGGCTTTAAAGTAACGCGCAATCCATCCGAGATGGCTAGCCTGTTAAAGGTCATGATTTAGTTTTAGACGATTGTTTTACCGGCAGTAGTTGTTCATTACACAATAATTATTAGAGGATGACATGGAATTTCTTGCAATGTTAGATTGGTCTGTAATCTTGCAGATCATTTTGATTGATGTTTTGCTGGGCGGTGACAATGCGGTGGTGATTGCATTAGCCTGCCGTAACTTGCATCCCAACCAGCGCAAGGCGGGTATTTTATGGGGCACAGCGGGCGCAATTATTTTGCGTATCGTCTTGACTGTATTTGCAGTAACGCTCTTGCAAATCCCATATTTAAAGCTCGTCGGCGCTTTATTGCTCCTTTGGATTGGTTATAAATTGCTTGCAGAGTCTGGCGGAGACGATGAACATGACTTAGAGGCACCAGACAAATTATTTGCTGCGGTGAAAACCATCATCATTGCTGATTTGGTCATGAGTCTCGATAATGTCTTGGCAATTGCGGGCGCTGCAGGGCAGGTGGATGATCAAGCGCACCAATTTGGTTACATCGTCTTTGGTTTAATCGTTTCTGTACCCCTCATTATTGGCGGTAGTCGTATCGTGTTGTACCTCATCGATCGTTTTCCTATCATTGTGACCGCAGGCGCCGGATTGCTCGGCTGGATTGCGGGCGGTATGTTGATGACCGACCCAGGAATAATCAAGTTCTTCGGTGAGGGCATTCAAGACTACGGCTTAATCGCCGGCATTATTGGTGCGCTAGGCGTGATGATTACGGGTGAAATTGTGAAGCGTAAGCGCAATAAGGCTTAATAAGAAGCAGTAAAGTCGTACACTAAAATCAGAGCAATCTGATGCAGTTAGTCCCCTAGTCAGTGGGCTCTTTGTTAGATCATCGAGTTCCATTCACTAGGGGATTTTTATTGATATGACACTACACAACGAGAACGCTATCAGCAGCACAGAAAAAAACGGTTTCACCCTAATCGAGGTCATGGTAGTTGTTGCCATTATCGGAATTTTGGTTGCCGTTGCGGTTCCACAATACCAAGACTACATTGCGCGTAGCCGAGTGATTGAGGGCATGAATTTGTCGTCTAGTGCGAAGCTAGCTGTCACCGAAGCATTCGCCAGTCGGGGCGTAGCACCCATGAATGATGCAACCCAAGGGGCCTTTAGTTTTGCGCCAACCCGCAGCGTCAAGGACATTGAGATTTTGCAGTCCGGTGCCATTGCGATTGATTTTCAGCAAACGGTTGCGCGAGAAGGAAGCAATAGTCTAGTGCTGATCCCAACCAATTATCCAGATGCCGCTATCCCAACACCAGTTGATTTGTCAAAGCCGGAGGGCGCAACGTGGTCTGGCGGCTGGTCATGCCGCTCGGCGATGAGCAATCTACCTCAACCCTTA
>CAWUTW010000023.1:0-2880 GCA_963925585.1 uncultured Polynucleobacter sp.
TGAGCAAACGGCGAAGTACGCTGCGCTGATTGCAAAAAAGCTTAGCAGCTAAATAGTGCTAACGAAACGCATTATTCCTTGCCTGGATGTGACTGCAGGGCGCGTGGTGAAGGGCATTAATTTTGTGGGACTGCGTGATGCCGGTGACCCTGTCGAGATTGCTCGCCGCTATGATGAGCAGGGCGCAGATGAGCTCACTTTTTTAGACATCACCGCAACATCCGATGGCCGTGACTTATTACTGCACATCATTGAGGCGGTTGCTGCGCAAGTGTTTATTCCATTGACGGTTGGTGGTGGTGTACGCGCAGTCGGCGACGTCCGTCGCTTACTCAATGCTGGCGCCGATAAGGTGAGCATGAATTCCTCTGCGGTAGCCAATCCCGACTTAGTGTCGGACGCTGCTGCGCATTACGGCTCGCAGTGCATTGTGGTTGCGATTGATGCTAAGCGCGTTGCCGACAATCGCTGGGAAGTCTTTACCCACGGCGGCAGAACTGCAACCGGGCTTGATGTCTTGGAATGGGCGACTGAAGTGAGTCGCCGGGGCGCAGGCGAAATTTTGCTCACCAGCATGAATCAAGATGGCACCCAAGACGGGTTCGACCTTGCGTTAACCGCAGCAGTCAGTAAGGCCGTTCCGGTTCCGGTGATAGCGAGCGGTGGCGTCGGCAACTTGCAGCACTTGGTTGATGGCATTACCAAAGGCCGTGCTGATGCCGTACTAGCGGCCAGCATCTTTCATTACGGAACGTATACGGTAAGGCAGGCCAAGGAATTTATGGCAGCCCAGGGAATCGCGGTTCGTTTGTAACGTATTTAAATTGGCATGGGCCTTGTGCTTCTGTCAGAATGAAACCCTATGAATACCCCCGCCCCATCATTTAAGCCCAATCCCAATCTTGCTCCAGGCCCATGGCTTGATACAGTGACCTGGAATGAGCAAGGTCTAGTACCGGTGATTGCCCAAGAGTCTGGCTCTGGCGATGTGCTCATGATGGCGTGGATGAACCGCGATGCTTTACTTAAAACCATGCAAATTGGTGAGGCAGTGTATTGGTCACGCTCACGTCAAAAGTTGTGGCACAAGGGTGAAGAGTCTGGCCATACGCAAACGGTGAAAGACATTCGTTTGGATTGCGATGGCGATACGATCTTATTGCTCGTAGATCAAAAAGACGGTATTGCTTGCCATACCGGCGAGCACAGTTGCTTTTTCTTAGACTGGGATGCCAAAGCGAGTACATGGCAAAAATCCGTGGAATAGAATGCACGTATGAGTAAAGACAGCAATTCCCCTAATTTAGATGCGGTATTGGCCCACTTAGCGGATGTGGTTGATGGTCGCCGTGCGGATTTGGCTGCCGGTAAGGTTGATCCCAAATCCTCTTACATTGCCCAGCTCTTCTCTAAAGGGGATGACGCTATCCTTAAAAAGATTGGCGAAGAGGCTACCGAAGCAGTCATGGCAGCAAAAGACAGCCGCAATAGCCATTTAGCCCCAGAGCAGCAGGCCCTCCTCGTTGGTGAAATGGCTGATTTGTGGTTCCATTGCCTGGTTGCTTTATCCCAATTTGGCTTGCGACCTGAGGATGTACTAGCTGAGCTGACACGCCGTGAAGGCGTTTCTGGTATTGCTGAGAAAGCCTCGAGAACTCACTAAACCCATCGCTTTTGTAGTACTAAAGCCCCTTTTTGAACGAGCGCACCATGGAAAATCACGAAAACTGCATCTTTTGCAAAATTATTGCCGGTACCATTCCTTGCCAAAAAGTCTATGAAGACGAGGAGGTCTTTGGTTTTAAGGACATTAATCCGGCTGCCCCGATCCATTTTTTGTTGATCCCGAAGCGGCACATCACCACCCTGGAGGCAGATGCCCCCCTGGACGCCCAATTGCTGGGTAGAATGATGGCATTAGCACCACGCTTGGCAGTTGAGCAGGGTTGCCGTCCTGGACGGGATGGCGGCTTTCGCTTAGCGCTGAACAATGGCGCACATGGGGGTCAAGAGGTCTATCACACGCATTTGCATGTGATGGGCGGGCCGCGCCCCTGGAATAAATAAGACAAGGAGAGCAGAAAATGGGTTCATTCAGTATTTGGCATTGGCTGGTTGTTCTGGTAATCGTGATGCTGGTATTTGGCACCAAAAAGCTGCGCAATATGGGTAGTGATTTGGGTGGCGCTGTCAAAGGCTTCAAAGATGGCATGAAAACCGGTGAAGACAAAGCAGAGCAGATTCCACAACAAGCAGCAGCCCAGCAAACGGCATCCGCTGACAAAACCGTGGATGTTCAGGCCAAAGACCTCAATAAGTAATCTAGACATGATTGCAATCCCCGTAGTGCTGTTACATGATTGATCTTGGAGTTTCAAAACTCGCATTGATTGCAGTCGTCGCATTGGTAGTAGTCGGGCCAGAGCGTTTGCCTAAGATCGCCCGTATGGCCGGTAATTTATTTAGCCGTGCTCAGCGCTACATGTCCGAGGTGCGTAGTGAGGTGAATCGCCAAATGGAGCTCGATGAATTTAAGAAGCTCCGCGAAGAAAGCACCTCGATGTTCAAGGATGTGGAAAGCAGTATTAACTCAACGGTACAAGAGGCTCAGCTCAACTTAAGCGATCAGGCCGACTCCAGCACTTACGTATCCAACTTTAGCAGCAATATGAGCCTTGATGAGGCTGCCGTCTATCGCGAAAGTTTGCGTCAAGGTCGCGACAGTTGGCGCGTCAAACGCGGTAATCGCCCAACCTGGTTTAAGCATTCCTCGGGCACGCGTACACGCGTGCAGTCGGGAGCAGCGCGCATGAAGCGCTATCGCCACACTTCTTCCATGAAGTAATGTATGACACAGCCGAGCGATAGTAACAACAAACT
>CAWUTW010000024.1:0-2989 GCA_963925585.1 uncultured Polynucleobacter sp.
TCCATTCTGATCGATGGCACCTTTGGGCGCGGCGGCCATTCGCGAGCACTGTTGGAAGCGATTCGATTCGATGCACAGTTGATTGCATTCGACAAAGATCTGCAAGCAATTACAGAGGCAAAGAAAATAAAGGACTCACGCTTTCAGATTATTCACAACAGCTTCGCCAGCATGGCGCAGTATGCCGAGCCCGCATCAGTAGCGGGAGTACTACTCGATTTAGGCATCAGCTCGCCACAGGTCGACGAGGCCGAGCGGGGGTTTTCATTTCGTCGCGATGGACCCCTTGATATGCGTATGAATACCACAACTGGATTGACGGCGGCGCAGTGGCTGAATCAAGCAGGTGTCGATGATATTGCGCACGTGATTAAAACCTACGGGGAAGAGCGCTTTGCCTTACCAATTGCGAAAGCGATCCTTGCGCGCCGTGAATTGAATCAGCCCTTAGCAACCACCATGGAGTTGGCTAACTTAGTTGCTGGCGTTATTAAAAAACGCGAGCCAGGACAAGATCCCGCAACGCGGACATTTCAGGCGCTGCGCATCTTCATTAATAAAGAATTGGATGATTTGGCCATTGGGCTTAAAGCAGCCTTGGATTTACTCAAGCCGGGTGGACGCTTAGTTGTCATCAGCTTTCACTCCCTAGAAGACCGCATCGTCAAGCAGTTTATGCAAATGCACTCAGCAGTCGAGGTGCCGCGTGGTTTGCCGATTCGCGCAAAAGATTTGCCACAAGGGGATTTAGAACTCATTGCTAGAGTTAAGCCAAGCAGTAGTGAAGTCAGTGAGAATCCACGCGCACGCTCAGCGGTAATGCGCGTAGCGCAAAAACGCAGGCTAGAGGCCGGCCTAATTTACCGAAGACAGGTGAGCCAATGAATCGCGCCACCCTGACCTTACTGGCCTTGTTATTGATTTGTGCACTCTCGCTCGTATCAGCACAGCAGCGTAGCCGTAAGTTGGTAACTGCAATTGAACGCGCACAAATAGAAGAGCGCAAACTAAATCAAGAATGGCTTCGCTTTGAATACGAGCAGCGTAATTTATCGAAATCGGCGCGAATTCGGGATGTGGCTCGCAATCAACTCAATATGAGTCCCATCGTACCTAACCGAACCATTTATTTGCGAGAAGAGCAGTGAAGCGAGTCGGATTCTCAACAACGCCTAATTTAGTGTTGCGTCTGCCTATGTGGCGGTCGCGCTTAATGCTTTTTATGCTGTTCGTTGCATTTGCTGCACTTGTAATACGGGCGCTTTGGATTCAGGGTCCTGGCAATGCTTTTTATGAAGCAAAGGCAGTCAAGGGGACGCAGCGTGAGCTGGAGATGTCGGCTAGCCGCGGAAAAATATTAGACCGGAATGGTCAGGTGATTGCAACTAGCCTTGAGGCGAAAGCAGTGATTGCCTATAACGATACGATTCCCAAAGATCTATCCGATGAAAAAATCAAGCAGCTTACTGCTTTACTCGACATGCGTGAAGTCGATGTTAGAAAAAAGTTAAAAGAAGAGCGTAATCAAGTTTTCTTAAAGCGCCAGGTTGATCCAGTCATAGCGCAACAAATCCGCAAGTTAGAAATTCCAGGCATTGGATTAAATAATGAGTTTCGTCGCTTTTACCCCGAAGGCGAGGCAATGGCTCACGTTGTTGGTTTTACCAATGTAGAGGATCATGGGCAAGAGGGGATGGAGTTATCGCGCGAAAGCGATTTGGCTGCGAGTACCGGTAAGCGACGTGTAGTGGTCGATCGCCTCGGGCGCATCGTCGAGGACATGGGTGTTTTGCAGTTACCGCATAACGGTAAAGATTTAAAACTCTCGGTTGACAGCAAGATTCAGTACATTGCTTACAACGCATTAAAAGATGCAGTTGAAAAACATCGCGCCAAAGCAGCTGGTGCGGTTGTCATTAATGTGCAGACGGGTGAAATCTTAGCGCTCGCCAATTGGCCAAGCTATAACCCAAATGATCGCAAAATATTAAGTGGCGAACAATTACGCAATCGTGTGATGACCGATACATTTGAACCGGGATCAACCATTAAGCCATTTACAGTTGCGCTGGCGATGGAAAAGGGACAAGTCAATCCCAATACGGTAATGGCAATCGGCGCCAAGTATTTGGTTGGACCCAAACCAATTACCGACACACACCCTTATCAATCGTTGACGGTGGCAGAGATTATTCAAAAATCGAGCAATATTGGTACCTCAAAGTTAGCAATGAATATGCCAGCTAGCGAAATGTGGGACCTATTTACTGCGGTTGGATTTGGTCAGGCCCCCAAGGTTGGATTTCTTGGGGCGGTTGCGGGCCGAGTGCATCCCCATCAAAAATGGATGCCGACTGACCAAGCGCGCATTGCTTTCGGCTACGGTATATCAACATCCCTTTTTCAGATGGCTCGTGCATACACCATCTTTGCACGCGATGGTGAGTTGGTTCCGGTCACGATAGAGTACAGCCCTGATTACAAACCAGGTACACGCGTTATCTCAGCAAAAACTGCGATCGAGATGCGTAGTATGCTGGAATCGGTAACCGAGCCTGGGGGCACCGCGCTTAAAGCCCATGCTGAAGGTTATCGCGTTGGCGGAAAAACAGGTACGGCCCATAAGGTTGCAGGTAAGGGATATGCAAGCAATAAATACTTAGCTTATTTCACAGGCATTGCGCCGATGAGTGCCCCGCGCATTGTGGTGGCAGTGATGGTGGATGAGCCAACTGCAAATGGCTACTATGGCGGCCAAGTTGCGGCGCCTATCTTTTCAACCATCGTCTCTGAAACGCTGCGCGCAATGAATGTTGCACCAGATAGCACAGTTAAAAATATGGTGCAGCGGGATGATGCGATTAATTCCGGTTCGGCGGCGCCAATTCAACGCGTTGTGTTAACGCAATGATGGTTGCCTTGATTAAGCCAGAACAAGCCATGGATCACCTGCGGCGAATGGCTTTGCCCACTGCACGTATTGTCAGCG
>CAWUTW010000025.1:0-3072 GCA_963925585.1 uncultured Polynucleobacter sp.
CATTCAGCCGGGCTTTAGTTTGCGCGAAGATAGTAAGCGCCTCCAAGAAGAATGTTTAGCCGATTGGTGGAGTCAAGTGCCCGAGGAGCTAAAGCCCCATTACGAAGCCCTCTTGCAACAACTCGGCGCCCATGAAACCCTGCAATTTTTAACGGGCAGCTATAGCGCATTTAAGCAACGGGGCGCATGGACTTTCTTTGAGGCGCGCTGCACCGAGCGGGGTACCACTCCCATTAAGCAACTAGAGCAGATGCTGACGCAGTTAAGGGCGCCCGATGCGGTATTGCAGATTTGGAACGCCCCGAATGCCCTTGCTGATTTAGAACTCCTGATGCGTTGCTTTGCGAACAGTACGAAAACCGAACAGAATTACGTTGAAGTGATTGAAAAAGCAATCGAAGCGAATAAAGCTAGGTTGGATTTCACGCAACTCAGTGATTTACTCACGTCGCTTGAGGCAATTTTTCTGACGAAAGATAAAACGGCGCGCACCGCCAATGCCAAATTGTCAGGCGATCTAAAAAAATGGTTGAGCAAAGCCGATCAGGGCATCAGTGAGTTTAGCTACATTGCTTGTAAAGAATCCTGGTCCGATGCATTTTTGGTTAATGTGCAACGCGAGCGCGAAGCGTCTGCTGTAAGACTCAATACCGCCTGGTTTGCCATGAGCGCAGCGATGCTCGCCCATGTGCAGGCTAGCAAAGAGGCCATGCGCGTGCGTGATTTTGATGACTTGGAGATTGGGGTGAGTCAGCTGATGGCGGATTCAAGTCATACGGCTTACCTTCAGGCTCGTCTGGATTCACGTTACCAGCATATTTTGATTGATGAGTTTCAGGATACCAACCCCCTGCAATGGCAGATCTTACGCTCATGGCTCGAGGGGTATGGCGCTGACGTGAGTAAGCCGAGTATTTTTATTGTGGGCGATCCTAAGCAATCGATTTACCGTTTTCGGCGCGCCGATCCACGCTTGTTTCAAACTGCAAAAGACTTTTTGCAGGGCGAGCTGGGCGCTGATTTTATTGAACTTGATGTGACGCGGCGCAATGCGCCAAACATTAATGATGCCGTTAATCGGACCTTTACCAGTCCGCTCTTGCCAGAAAGCTACCCGTACACGCTGCAAACCACGGCATGGACAGCCCCACACTCGCAGGGTGCAACAGCAAATGCAGTCAATCAAGGTGAGGCCTATTTACTCCCCTTAATTCCCCTGGTGGAACACGAGGCCCACGAGCGATCGGGCAATGCCTTTGCAGGCCCGTTGCCAGATGCCAGTGAGACGGGCAGTGTCATGCAGCGCTATCGTGAGGGCCAGCGCATCGCCCAGATTATTCGCGAGGTGATGCAAACGCGTCGTGTGCTGGAGTCGGTAGATGGTGAGCTGGTTTGGCGAGATCCGCGGCCGAGCGATTTCTTGCTTTTAGTGAAGCGCCGCAGGTATTTACCGCAATACGAGCGCGCCATGCGTGAAGCGGGACTTGCTTTTGAAAGTTCACGCCTTGGGGGCTTGTTAAATACCCTGGAGATCGATGATCTGATCGCGCTCCTAACTGTACTCGTTACTCCACGCCATGATTTGCCATTAGCGCAGGTGTTGCGTAGTCCTCTTTTTGGAGCAAGCGAAGAGCAAATGCAGGCACTGGCGATTTCGCTGACAAGTGAGGGCTACCGTTCTTGGTGGGATGCATTACAGGCCAGCCCTGATCCAGATTTACTCAAGGCAGGGCGATGCCTCGAGCACTGGCGTATTTTGGGCGAGCACTTACCAGTCCATGATCTGCTCGATCAAATTTATGCTGAACATGATGTGCGCATGCGCTATGCGATTGCGTCCGATGATTTACTGAGGCCGCAGGTTTTGGCCAACATCGATGCCTTTTTGGAGCTCGCCCTCAATCACGACGGTGGACGCTATCCGAGTTTGGGTCGCTTTATTGCGGAGATGAAGGTCATGCGCCAAGGCGATGATGATGAGACGCCAGATGAAGGCGAGATGGATCTGGATGGCGAGACCGTAGACTTAATTGAAATAGACGATAGCAGTGGACTATCTGATGCCGATCGCAATAAGCGCGTACGCATGATGACCGTGCATGGCGCTAAAGGATTAGAAGCGCCATTTGTGATTTTGCTGGATACCAATCACACCACCGGCATGAACCAGCACCGCGGTATCTTGCTCGACTGGCCCCCAAATGAAACTGCCCCGATTCATTTATCTGCTTTTACCAAAGACACCATCACCAGCCCCCGCACACTGATTCAAGAAGAAGAGCAGTGTATTAGCGCCAATGAAAACTGGAATGCACTTTATGTGGCCATGACCCGCGCCAAGCAAGGGTTGTGGATCAGTGGTGTGTCGAAATCCTCAACCAAGGAAGATGGCCTTGATCTCAACTCGTGGTATCACCGCATTCAATCGGCCGAGCTACCTGACTATGTTGTATCGGAGGAAGTGGTTACCGCCCTCGATGATGCAAGACCTACTTCCCAAAGTAAGGGCGATGCACGTATGCCATTTTCGATCGATGACTTTGCGCTCGATTGGGATGTTGCGCAATCCAGTCATGCCTTGCAATTGGCGAACATTGAAAGTGGCATTACAAATACCAATGCAGTAGATGGGCCAACAGATCCTGAGATTGACCCCCGTATTCTGGAAGATGGGGTGCATTTTCATGCGCTCTTGGAATGCTGCACATTGCAAAGTGGTGGTACTGCCGCTGGTTTGCCGAGCCTCACTCAAACCATGCATTGGTTCGGGACTGACGAGGCAAGGGCTGAGCTAGCGCTCTCTCGGGCTAAAACAGTCTTACACACGGATACCTTGAAACCCTATTTACTTGATGGTAAGTGGATTCAGGCGTGGAATGAAATCGATGTACTAATGACAGACGATGATAGCGAATTAATCTTGGATGAACAAAACAAGAAAACCATTCATACGCGCTTTGATCGTTTAGTTGAATTTGCTGATCGCTTGGTGATTCTGGATTACAAGTTGACCTTGCCTAAAGAGGGCGATAGTAAAAAAGCCCTGTATCAAAAGCAGTTACAGCAGTACGC
>CAWUTW010000026.1:0-9052 GCA_963925585.1 uncultured Polynucleobacter sp.
TGCTCAGGACGATAAAAATCTTTGTCCGATAGCGCTGCGCCCAGGCGATCCCAGGCGGTGTTATCCAATAGCAGTCCGCCAAGCAGTGATTGCTCGGCCTCTACTGAATGAGGAGGAACTTTTAGGGCCTGCACGGCTGCATCCCCAGATCCCGCCATGCCAGGATTTAGCGTAACGGAACGGGGACGTTGATCAGCCATGAGGCGACTCGATTAAAGCTTAGGCCTGCTCACCAACAACACGAATATTGATATCGACTACAACATCGGTGTGCACTGCGACTGCAACGGGATGATCACCGACCATTTTCAATGGGCCAGTAGGCATCCGGACAGCAGCTTTCTCAATCACAAAGCCTTTGGCTTTCATGGCATCTGCGATGTCGTGGTTGGTTACAGAACCAAACAGACGTCCATCAACACCGGCCTTTTGACCAATTTCCAATACCAGGCCAGTCAGCTTTTGACCAATTGCTTGGGCGGCAGCTAATTTCTCAGCGGCCACTTTTTCGAGTTCAGCGCGGCGTGTCGCAAAGTCGGCAATCGCTGCTTCGGTAGCGCGACGGGCTTTGCGTTGTGGGATTAAGAAGTTGCGAGCGTAACCGTCTTTAACGCGAACAACGTCGCCTAGGTTGCCCAGATTGATAACTTTTTCTAAAAGGATAATTTGCATTGAGGGCTCCTAATTATTTCTTGTGTTGATCGGAGAATGGCAGTAAAGCCAAATAGCGCGCACGCTTAATTGCGGTATCCAGCTGACGCTGAAACTTCGCTTTTGTGCCTGTCAAACGCGCTGGCGTGATCTTGGCATTCTCGCCAATAAAGTCTTTTAATGTATCAACGTCTTTGTAGTCAATCTGCTCAACTCCGCCAACGGTGAAACGGCAATAGCGCTTGCGCTTAAACAATGGGTTTTGCGCGGGCTTCTTTTTGAAATCGGGTTTCTTTCCAAACGCCATGGTGATTTCCTCTTTTAACTTTGTAATTGAATGTGGTTTATATGAAAGACAAGGCGCTGATTGCGTATCGTTTTGGGGGCCATGAATCCGGTAAATACTGCCTGGGTTCCTAGGTCCATTTGCAACAGCACCTGGTGAACAGGCCCAATTACAATGGCTTCAACGCTCATTTGGATTTTCCTGGGCCGTTCTACTTCCATCACTTCGCCAACATAATCAAGCTGGCAATAAATAACGGGTAAACCGGCTGGGGTAAATCGAATCGCGTCTTTGGATACCAAGGCAGCAGTAAGGGTGAATTGATTCAACGCTGTTCCGCCACTGGTTTACGCTCTATCGCCTCCGAGTCTCTCTTCAAAAATGCTTAGGCCGTTGCAACAGGTGCGTCGGTTTGGGCTTGCTTGCGGGCTTCTTCGCGCTGCACTTCTTTCATCATGATCGATGGCTCAGACTCAGCCTTCTTCATCTTGATGATCAAGTGACGCAAAACAGCATCATTAAATTTGAACGCATGCTCAAGCTCTTCCAGAGTCTTCTGGTCACACTCGATATTCATGCAAACGTAGTGGGCTTTGGCCAACTTGTCGATCATGTAAGCCATCTGACGACGGCCCCAATCTTCAATGCGATGCACTTTCCCGCCACTAGCAGCCAATACGGCTTTGTAACGATCAATCATCGCGGGCACTTGCTCGCTTTGGTCCGGATGGACGATAAAAACGATTTCATAATGACGCATCTAACACTCCTTAAGGGTAAAGCTACCTGGGCGTCATCCAAATCAGATGGTGTTGAATTGGAAACCAGTGCAGCAAGGGTGAAAACAAATTGTAAATACAGGAATTACATAATCTTGCTTTATTCAGGCAAGACTGCGATTCTAGCAAAAAAATCCTGCCAAGTCATGGATTTACCGCCCTGCTTGGCTTTTGCAGCCGCATATAGGGCCAATTGCAAGGCAATTCTGGCTTTGGGGGCCGATAGACTGCCTGCAGCCACCCAGTTGGCAGGGTCCGCTTCCGGCAAATGCAGGTGAACATGCCCTGCACCCACCCGAGAAGCCTTGGCAATTGCCACCCCCTTCTCAGCCAGGGCATGCAGGGGCTTAAGCCAAGCAGTATGGACACCGCCCATGCCAGTACCCGCAATCACCAAGCCCTGAATTGGCTGATCCAGCCAATGCAAAATCGTTTCAGGCCTAGCGCCAGCATGACTAGTTAGGATCTCTACCCAGGGCCAGCCATTTTCTGGAGGAATTGCCACTTCTGGACCCGAATCGGCCTGAATTCGCCGAATACGCGATAACCATGAGGGGTTAATCAAGTGAACTGGGCTGCTGGATGAATCGCGCAGCGGTGCATTGAGGTCGCTGGTATGGCGCTTCGCAAGGTCGCGCGATAAGCAAACCCGGCCAGCAAAGATCCCAAAGATACCGGCTGGGCAGGTTTCAAGATCCATTTGAGCCCAATGTAAGGCAGCCTGCAGATTAAGTGGGCCATCGGCTTGAGGGTGGTTCGATGGCAGCATTGCTCCGGTCAAAATCACCCGCTTGCCAAGGCGCTCAGCCTGCTTACTGCAAACCGCATCCAAAAAGAGACCCGTCTCTTCGATCGTGTCAGTACCATGAGTAATAACCACCCCAAGAACCACGGGATTGTCTAGCGCTTCCCGCACTGCAAGGCCAAGCTGGGTTAAGAGGCTTTCATTTAAATCTCGGCTATTGATGTTGGCGAGCTGCTTTGTGCGAATTTCACCATGCGCAACTCCAGTGCTGGAGTGCGCGGTCGGAATGAGGCTTTCAAGGGAAACCTGGCCCGCACGGTAGGCGAATGGATTATTTGGGTCCTGAGCAAGACCAGCGATGGTGCCGCCCATGCCAATAACCAAAACGTGCTGATTGGGGGATTTCATGAGCCCATTATCCATTTAACAAAACTTCTTGAAATAACAAAAATACTGTATACAATCACAGCATGGACATAAACACAGCTGAATTGCTCGATTTACCCAAATTAACACCTCGCCAGGCAGAAATCTTGGCCTTGATCACATCGGCGATACAGGAAAGCGGTTTGCCGCCCACCCGCGCCGAAATCGCTACCTGCCTTGGCTTCGCCTCGGCCAATGCGGCAGAGGAACATTTGCGCGCCCTCGCTCGTAAAGGCTACATCGAACTCACACCAGGTACATCGCGCGGCATCCGGATCGCGCAGCAGCACAATGCACTTTTTCAATTTGGCCGCTCCCAGCAAATGCCTCTGCCTTCTGGGGCGCTTCAGCAACTCACACTTCCGCTGATTGGCCGCGTTGCGGCGGGCTCTCCTATCATGGCAGTGGAGCACATTGAAAAGCACGTCCCAATTGACCCCAGCTTATTTAGCAAAGGGGCGGACTACTTGCTTAAAGTAAAAGGTATGAGCATGCGCGACGCTGGTATTTTGGATGGCGATTATTTAGCCGTACACAAAACAACCGAGGTGCATAACGGCGATATTGTGGTGGCGCGCATTGATGATGAAGTCACTGTCAAACGCTGGTTGCAGAAAAAAGGCAGTAATGGCTTGGTGATCGAATTGCAGGCCGAGAACCCAGATTTTAAAAATATTATCGTCGATGCTAGGCAGTCCAATTTCGCGATTGAAGGCCAAGCCGTTGGCTTGATAAGGGCGAACGGCCTCTAACTCAAAGGGTCGTTGAACTTAGCGCTTGCTTGGCGCGATCACGTTTGCGTTTTTAGGCGAAGCGGTAATGATGATGATCGATTTAGGCCCCGTTAAGGAGCCTTCATTGATCTCAACCGTTGAGGTTCGTTCGCCTTTAGTAAACACTAAGATACTGGTCTTCGATTTAACGGCCGTTACAGTGGTCCACCCTGCCTTTGGATACTCTGCCTGGAAAAAAGCATAAATATCCGTTGGGCTTTGCAGGCCATTTAAAACCACACGACCTACCCAATTATCACCACGGCCAATAATTAAGGAGTCGGTACCGATAATGCGAGCGCCTGCCGGAAGTGGCATATCACCCAAGAGCTGGGCCTGAATTTGATTTACTTCATCTGGCGTTCCGGTTGGAGAGTCGCCTGAAGTGGCGCAACCACTCATTAATAATGCTGCACAAAGCGTCGACGCTAGGCAGGCTTTCAGCTTTAGAGGTGTCATGGGTACATCCGGTTGTGGTTGAACAGTAACATTGTAAGTATTGTGAGGATATCAATCAATCACCCAAAAACCCCTTAAAACCGGTATATATAGATATACCTGTAGTGACGAGTGCAACTGCAGTGCTTCCAAAATTATGCAGCCTCTTCGTAATGATTTCTAGGGATTGGGGCGATAATTTTCCTTCGGCCAACCCCTTAATGAGTGAGTCGGAGATTGCAGGGGCAACTTTGGCGCGGCGGCGCTGCATTTTTTTGGTGAACGCGATGCCACCGAAAAGCATGCCCGTCAGAAAACTAAACGAAATGCTCGCTGCATACTCAACTGCTTCACGCCATTCAAATGCATTTTGAGGCAGTATCGGGGTGCGGTCGACTAGGCTGGTGATCCAGCTCATGCCAATTACTGAAGTCAAGGCAAGAATGGCAACCCCAATAAACCAAGCCAGCACCGAACGCTTACGTGAGCTAAATAAAAAGTATCCGAATGGCAACGGTAAGACAATTGAAATAATCCTCAGGTAAACAATATTCGTGTCATAGACAATGGTAATTACTGCATGCGCTATTAGCAATAAAATCAAAGGTAGGACGATGAAACCAGCAATGTCCAGTAATAACCAGGCAACCCCACGCTTCTCTGACTGCGCCGTCTGCTGGTCGAGCAGTTGCTCTAGCTCTCTAATCCGATCTTCATAGGCATAGTGATCTGGAATCTCAGATAAACGCGTTTCTAAATCAGCTACTTTTGCCATCATCGGCTTAAAGAGATAAAGATCTCGCGTGCAGGTTTTGCAAACCGATGCCTCTGCATGCACTTCCGAAAGGCAATACGGGCACTGCATTACTTGGTAACCACAATAGTAACCACGCTATTCGTTTCGCGACCCTCGGTATCCTTCGCAGTAATGCGAATGGTATGGGTTCCGGGAGGCACTTCTGCCTTGCTGAATTGAATGCCGGACGCGGTAATAGATGATTTCAAGCGGGGCGTAAGGTCTACAAAGGGGGATTTCATGTAGACCACTTTGACCGAATCAGGGTCAATTTTCTGACCACCACGGGCATCTAAGCTCACCTTAAAATCAAATGGCGATTGCACTGGCGTATCTGCCTCTGGTGAAATCAACTTTACAACTGGGCCGCGTGAAATACCCCGTGTTGCCAAAGCACCTGCTGCCGACGGCAAGGCTGCTTCTTTTGCGCTAATTAAGGGAGCTGCTGCCAAGGGTGCGCACATCGTCGCTGCAAAGCACGCAAGACATAGGTATTTAATTGCTTTCATATAACCCCCAAAATAGATTGAAATCATAACTAATTAGTCCCCCACTACCACAAAAGGAGCCCAAAACAGCGGATGCGCATAACTGTACTTCATTGCTTTACCCTCGCCCATGCCGCCTTGGTCTATTTGACCCAGCATAGCCTGCCTCAGTGCCTCTGATTTAGCCAATGTTTTATCGCTTTGCTGGCGCTTAAATAAATCAGTCATTAAGCCGCGCGAGGCAGCAGAATCCACCGGCCAATTTGAGACAAGTAGCGCCTTTGCTCCTGCAAAGAAAAAAGCCCTTCCTAGACCAGATACTGCCTCCGAACCAGCGCCCTCCCCCGAAGCGGTATTGCATGCAGATAGAACAACCCAATCTGCATTCAACTTTAAAGTTAAAACCATATCCATGGTCAATAGCCCATCATCCGCATCACCGGTAACCTCAGGTGAAGATAGCGCCAGCGCTGGTTGCATTAAGCCGTTTAGCTCCCCAGGTACTAGGCCATGGGTGGAAAACATTACTACTTTTCGATCGGAGAGATCCATCCCCATCACCTGCTTAACACTGGCCTGTTTATGCAGATAGATATCGCCTGATGTGGCACCAACCGCCCTGGCAATATCCTGAATCTCATCACTCGTATCTGGCAACCTGGGCAATAGGGCTAGCTCTGCAGAACTGACGCCTGCTGTTTTTGGGGCATTTCTTAACTTCAATGGAACGCCGCGCGTTGCTAGCTGAGTGGGTTTCATTACCTTATCTGCTGACTTTTGCTGCGCGGCGCTGAAATACGGATCACCGAAACCTACAAAGCTTTTCCGATTCGCATCACCCTCAGGTAAATTTCTAAGTGCTGTGAGCGCCGTGACCGATGGAATTTGAGCAATTGCAATGTCACGCGCCAACCATGGAATCGATTTATATCCAGCAAATGGAATTCCAGCTTTAGCGGGTTGAGCTGATGCCTTCGTCACCAAGACAGACAGTGGTAGCTGACCTAGCTCAGCATGGGGAACAACCAGCAATACCTTTTTGCCTTGGAGACTTGCAGCAACGGGCTCTAAAATTTGTTGGTACAACTGATGTGCAGCCGCAATATCAAATGGCGGTATTTCATCAATGGTCGATACGCCCGGATCGAGTGATTTTCTAAGTTGAGTTACCTGTTTTGCCATTTGGCTCCGGCCAATTGGGATCTCAATAAATTGAGCCGGTCCTTGCTTGCTAATTGACCAAACGTAACCAACCTGATCGCCAAAATACCAAGACACCAATACTTCGTCGCTACGCAATAACTTTTGAGTACGCGTAATAGTTGCTAGCCTTGGCTCCACTAACTCAGCATAGTCGGGGTATTCCTTTTCAATTTCTTTTTTTATCTTCTCTCGCTCAGCTTTATACGCAACGATATCGCTTCGAATCTTTGCCTGAACCCCAGGCAACTGCTGATCGGGTGATGCTGATAAAAGCCCTGTCAACAACTCCGAGAGTGTGTTGATGCGGCGCTGCAAATCTTGCTCGTTGCGCGCCAGGCCAGCTAATTGTGGATCTTTAATATTGGCTCGGGCAGCACTAGCCGTTAAAGCGCGTTGCACCCCGCTACCCCTCGCTAAATCAGCAATCGTGAAAGACTCTGCTGCTGCTGCAGCAGCTTGAGCTGGCTCAAATTTGGCTGTTTTAGCCAAGACAGCCAAATAGCTCTCCAATAAAAAAGTCATCCGCTGCTGCTGCCTCACGCTGCCTGTATCGTTTTCAGCATCATTGCGAGTCTGATCTATCAATATGGGAATAGATTGCTTGTAGGCGCTACTAGCCTCCTGCCATTTACCTTGCGCTTGCAATGCTGCAGCCTCAAAGGCCCTCACCATGGCTAAACGGGGGGAGTTTTTGTCAGCCGTCTTCTCAGTTCGAGATAGCATTTGGCTCGCCATAAGCTCGGCCTGATTGGCTTTATTGGTTTTAAGCATGGCTAAGACCCAATCTAAATCACCGGCCAAGAAGGTTTTCGCTAACTCGGGATCCCCTTGAATACCTGCTTGCATCTCTTCAAATGCAGTATTGGCTGAAGCATAGTTTGCATCCGCAACCAAAGCGGTTCCCATGGCACGGCGCGCTTGTGCCATTACAAGTGAATCGTTAGGCGCACCGCCATCCACAGCAGATTTTTTTGCTGCCTCAGCAAGCAACACCGCCTCAGCATGTCTGCCCTGTTCATTCACAATTCTTGCCAACATATTGAGTGACTTTCCTACATCGGTCGAGCCACCGCCAAAACTATCGAGGGACAGTTGCAAGGCTTTGCGTGCATAGTATTCTGCATCCATAAGGCGACGCTGTTGCAACAACACAAAAGCAAGATTTTGCTCTCTGCTGATAATCTGCGTGACATAAAATCGAGGATTATTGGAGATGTCCGAAATCACCCTTGGGCCATCGCCCAGTGAATCTACTTTTGATGCTGAGTTTTTAACTTTCTCGTAACCCTGCTCCAATAAATGGATGGCCTTTCTGAATGCCCTTTCACTTTCGATCCATTTCCCTTGGGAGCTAAAATAAATACCGCGCGCACTCTCATACCCAGATTCCCATGAAGGACCAGATACTGTATAGGCATTGATTCTTCTTAGGTTAAATAAAGCGGCTTCTGTGTTATCGAGGGCATTTTTTGCAGCCTCAAAATTTCCCGCATTTGCGTTTGCTGTGGTCAATAATCGACCTATCGTTATTTGAATGCCACCAGCTTTGGGTAGATTACTTTTTTGATACACCATAGCCCGCTCAAAGGCCCTTATTGAATTCGTATTTCTACCGCCAAGGCCCTCATACACCCCCAATTGGATTAAATCCTCTAGATGCATACGGGGATCTGATGTAGGATACTTTTCGACAGTCAGTACAACATCTGCAATCGCCAGTTGCATTTTCCCAAGATCTTGATAAGCCTTCGCGCGTTTGTAATAGAAAGCATTGAGTACTTCCTTATCTTCGGTAATCGGAACTGGGGTTGCAACGATCGCCTTGGCTTTATCGATGCCTGTAGCGTTGGGCTTACTTTGCTGCAAGACCTTCAAAACATCTTTAATGTCCCGAGGTGGCGGCTTTACCTTTTCAAGATCAATTGCAGCCACTGCATTGCCAGGAGATGGTGCTTGAGCAAATGCTGTGGGGGGGCCAAGAACAATGGCCGCAAGTAGAGTAGCTGCAGACAAATGGGCACTTCTAATCATTTTTTGACCCCTACATTTATTACCACAAAAGACGAGTAACAATGTCCTTATAAATCATAGGATTATTAATGGTAACTCAAAAGATTGAAAGTGCGCAGAAATGCAATTGGAGGCGCGTGAGGGAATCGAACCCCCGTACGAAGCTTTGCAGGCTCCTGCCTAACCACTCGGCCAACGCGCCACATTCTTTGAAACAAAATGGGAAGCTTTTCAGGGCTTCCCATCGAACTTGGAGCGGGAAAGGAGGTTCGAACTCCCGACCTATACCTTGGCAAGGTATCGCTCTACCAGCTGCGCTATTCCCGCATAACAGGGCAACAGTTTAGCAAACTATTGGACTCTGCGCCCTATTTATTGCCCATTGTGAAATTTACACCCCTTGCGTCCAATGCAATCAAGGCTTAGTCCGACTTGCCAAGCAATTGGGGTAGTGCTT
>CAWUTW010000027.1:0-5518 GCA_963925585.1 uncultured Polynucleobacter sp.
GCTCCGTATAAGCGATAGGCGCTGATATCACCTGCATGGGAATGAAGCTCTGGATATGCGCTTGGGGAGGCTGGCTCACAGCGAGAGAGATTGGATATCCGATAGATAAAAGTAATGAATGCAAGAATTAATCCAACCTGAAACGCTACTGTTAAGTCAACCACAATGGTCAGAATAAAGACGCTGAGCAGAGTCACGCGATAAGGTAGTTTGAAATGCTTGAGTTTGGCTAATTTACGCCACTCACCCATATTCCATGCGATGTAAATCAAAATAGCAGCAAGCGAGGCTAAGGGGATATTTGCTGCAAGTGGCGCTGCAACTAAAACAAAAAGTAATAAGGTCAGGGCGTGCACTAAGCCAGAGAGGGGTGTAGTAGCCCCGCTATCGACATTGGTCACCGTTCTAGCAATGGTGCCCGTTGCTGGCATACCGCCAAAAAAAGGGGTAATAAAATTAGCAAATCCTTGTGCCATCAATTCTTGATTGGGTTTATGCCGATCTTGAATGAGCCTATCTGCAATGTGCGCACATACGAGGGACTCAATTGCGCCAAGAGTAGCAAGAGTAAGCGCTGGTACGATCATAAATTGGGCGCTAGACCAGGTGATGGGTATCCACTCAAATGAAGGAAGTGAGGCAGGAATACCACCAAAACGACTGCCAATGGTTTCAATGGGCAAACTTAGGAGGGCAGTCATAAGAGTCGCTAATCCCATTGCAATTACCGTACCAGGAAGATAGCTGCAGAATGCAATGTGGGTTTGTAGTCGCTTCCATGCAATGAGGAGCGCTAAGCTTCCAAGGGAAATGCAAAGCGCTGCTGGATTGATGGTGTTTGCGGCATGAAATAGCGCAGGCATTAAATCAAAAAAGGATACAGGGATTTTTTCCATTGAGAGCCCAAAAAAATCCTTTACTTGCGTCATTCCAATTAATACAGCAATGCCATTGGTGAAGCCAATAATGACTGCGATTGGGATAAAGCGAACCAACGTGCCAAGCCGAAATAGCCCCATTAAAAAAAGAAATACGCCGGACATGGCAGTGGCCAGCAATAGGTTGGCAACTCCAAAGCGCTCAACAATTCCAAAAACAATGATGATGAATGCGCCAGCCGGCCCGCCAATTTGAACGCGACTACCACCCAATAAGGAAATTACACTACCTGCAATAATGGCAGTAAAAATACCCGCTTCAGGCTTAAGTCCGCTGGCAATGGCAAATGCCATTGCTAAAGGTAGGGCAACGATTCCAACCGTAATGCCAGCAAAGATATCGCGAATGAATCGATTCTGGTTATAGCCCTCAAAGCAGTCAATAATTTTGGGTTTAAAAAACATGAACTAAATAACTTATATTTTTTTAGTTGATGCGACTGCCAACCGCATATGCTACTGAAGCGCTGACTGCAGTAAGGAAGGCGCCCCACACAATATCAATCACAGCCAGCCTTGCCGGAAATCCCTCGATCACAGCCAGGTTGGTTAGGTCATAAGTCATATAACAAAAGAAGCCAAACAGGGCGCCAAAGCCCAGTGCATAGCTGAAAGACTGCTTTGCAATTGCTGGGCTAATGACAAAGATCGTTGTGCCGAGGGCATAGAGTAGGTAAAACGCCAAAGCCACCCAAAGCCGTGGCTCGACAGCCATCAGTGAGCCCATTTCAGTGCGGTAGAGATTTTTGGCAATGCCAAGCAGCCAAATAAAGTCAATCACCAGAAAGGTGATTAAGAAACTTGCATAGACGGCTAGATATTTGATCAATTTGCTCACCTTTGCACAAAAGAACGATTTCAATCATTATGATCCATAAGTACCCCCTTTCCTGAAATCAGGAGTAGGATTCAAGCTAAATTAAACTTAAAAGGAAGAACTATGTTTAAGCATTTATTAGTGCCGATTGATGGGTCCGACGTGACCAAAAAATCCCTCAAAAACGTATTGGATCTTGCCAAGAAAGATGACGCAAGCATCACCTTGGTCTATGTCTCCGATCCAATGCCGCCAATGGTCTACTCCGATAGTAGCTTGGGGTATGGCTATTCGCAGAAGGACCACAAAAAAGCCTGTGATGCCTTTGCTAAAAACATCTTCAAAAATGCGCAGTCCGTCTTAGGTACCGGTGTGGCAGTACAAACACTGCATACCTATAGTCCTAGCTTGGCTGGCGGCGTATTGGCTGCGGCTAAGAAAGCCAAGGCCGATGTCATTGTGATGGCCTCACACAAGCGGACGGGGATTAAAGGACTGCTATTGGGCAGTCAAACTAACGAGGTGATTGTGCATTCCAGCTTGCCTGTGATCGTGCTCGGGTAAGACTTACTTTTTCTTTGCGCTTGCTGCCTGCCGAGCATCAGCAATATTGTCCGTAAAGGCTTTGGCTACTTCACCATCGGGTGGAACTAGCTTTAGGCCCCTTGCCCAGTATTGCTCGGCTTTGGCAAACTGACCTTCTTCGTAGTAGGCGGTACCAGCCAGCGCAAGGGCTTTGATATTACTGGGATCAAGTTCGAGGGCGCGCAGGATTAGGCGCATCGGCTCACCCTTGACGCTTTGGTTTTGGTAGGCCAAAAAGTCGGCGTAATCGATGGTTAATTGGGCATTATTTGGATTGAGCTCTAAGGCTTTCTTATAGGCCTTGGTAGCCTCAGGAAAGCGCTGCATTGCAGCGTAAGAGCGCGCCAGCATTTGCCAGCCCTCAGGATTGTTTGGGTCTTTTTCTAGGCGAGACGCCAATTGCTCAACCATATTTTGAATGTCTTGCTGCGTCAGAGCAGGCTGTTGACTCTTGACTAGGGGGTCGGTCGCTACAGGATTACCAATCCAAAGGTAGAGCAGTACGCTGCAAACAGGTACACCAATACCGATGAGGAGCGCTGGAAATAAAATGCGCTTGGGTTTAGCGCCCACCGGGGCTTGATCAGCAGCAATCGCACGCTCTTCCAGTAGTAAACGTTTTTCAATATCACGCCGTGCATCTTGCAATTGATCTGCAGCGATACGGCCTTCTGTAAAGTCGACATCGAGTTGACTGAGCTGGTCACGCAAAATAACAATGTTCTCTTCTTGCTCGCCCATAGCGGCGACCGTTTTTTTACGCAAGGGTAAGACCAAGAGGATGGTCGCAATCGCAATCATACCGATGGCAATGGCTAAGAAAGTCATCATGAGCGATCTCCCGATGAAGAATCAAGCAGTTTGCGAGCTCGGGATAAATCCGTTTGATCGAATTCTTCCGAGGCAAGGCGTTTATGTCGTAGCCGAATTTGCTGGACCAAAATAAACATGGCAATCAGTAAGAGTGCAAATGGGCCAGCCCACAGCAAAATGGTTTTGTAGCTTAGCGGTGGGCGGTACAAAACAAACTCACCATAGCGCTGCACCATGTAATCCAAAATCTCACGATCCGACTTACCTTCGCTGAGTTGTTTGCGTACCTGATTGCGCAGATCAACCGCCAATTCCGCATTGGAGTCGGCGATGGTTTGATTTTGGCAAACCAGGCAGCGCAATTCATTGGATAGGGTAATCACTTTTTTCTCGAGCGCTGGATTCTCAGCAAGCGGCCGAGCTTCTTGTGCAGACAGGATTGCGCCTGGTACAAATAAACTAATCGCTAAGCAGGCACTAATCAAAAGAGTGCGCGGCTGGTACTGGCGTAAGTTTAGAGAATGGGCCATGCTTTAGCTATTGAGTTTCTGAATCAGCGGCAGAATTTTTTCTTCGATTACGCTAGGCGTCAATGGCCCAATGTGCTTGAGCCGAATCAAACCCGCCCTATCAATCACGAAGGTTTCCGGTACGCCGTAGACGCCATAGTCAATACCAACTTGTCCCTTGAGGTCGACAACGGATAAGGCATAGGGGTTGCCGTGCTCTTTTAACCACCGAAGGGCATCCTCTGGCTTATCTTTGTAATCCAAGCCGAGCAAAGGCGTCGATTGTGTTTTCGCAAACTGAATTAAATGGGGGTGCTCATCGCGGCACGCTGCGCACCACGAAGCCCATACATTGAACACCCACACCTTACCGCGCATGTCTTCTGGCGAAAAACTTACATTTTCTTTGCCTAAAACGGGCAGGCTAAATATGGGTGCACTTTTATTGATTAGCGGTGATGGCACTTCACGCGGATTAAGCTGGAGGCCGGCAGCCAAGAAGCCAAAAAAGATAACAAAGATTCCAATTGGAATCAAGTAGCGTTTCATTTGCGTTTCCGGTAGCGTCGATCCGTGATGGCTAAAAATCCACCCAAAGCCATGAATAAGCAGCCGCCCCAAATCCAATCCACAAATGGTTTTATATGAATGCGTACCGTCCACTCATTGGCGTTGATTGGCTCCCCCAAGGAGACATAAAGGTCGCGCGTAAAGCCCGGATCAATCGCTGCTTCGGTCATTGGCATCTTACTCGCGGTGTATATGCGCTTTTCAGGTTCCATGCGGCCTACCGGTTTACCGCCCTGGCTGACATCAAATGTACCTCGAATGGCTTGGTAATTTGGACCCTCAATGGCTTGAACTCCTAAAAATAGGAAGTTGTATCCACCAGCCTCAATGCTGCTACCAATTGCCATACGCACGTCTTTTTCCGACTCAAATCCACGAACGCCAGTGATGCCGATGATAAAAACTGCGACGCCGATGTGCGCCAGGAACATGCCGTAATAACTCGCCGGCTGAGCGGCAAGATTTTTAATTACACCGCGATCCCGATTACTTAAGGCGCGGTCAACTAATTGAGTGCAGGTGGTGGCAATAATCCAGACCGCTAAAAACAGGCCAAAGCCAACCAGGGGCGTCCAGCTACGCAGCAGCAGTGGGGCAACAATTGCACTAATGACGCTTACAGCTGCAGCCCACTTTAATTTGTGCGCTAAATCAATTACAGGGGATTGACGCCAGCGGGAGATGGGGCCGATACCAATCAAGAAGAGTGCGGGCGTCATTAGTGGCACAAATACTGCTTCAAAGTAGGGAACGCCCACCGAAATCTTTCCTAGGTCAAGGGCATCGAGCAGCATCGGATACAAAGTACCTAGCAGGACCGCAGCAGTTGCCACTAAAAGCAAGACGTTATTACTTAACAACATACTCTCGCGTGATACGGTACCAAAGTCACCGCCAATATTGGCTTTGGGCGCGCGCCATGCAAATAGCAATAGCGAACCACCAACCACAAGTGCCAAGAAACCCAAAATGAAAATGCCGCGCTTGGGATCGGTTGCAAATGCATGAACCGAAGTGATGACACCGGAGCGAACCAAGAAGGTACCCAGCAGCGACAGTGAAAAAGCCAGGATTGCCAAGAGTGCAGTCCACATCTTGAAGCCGCCCCGTTTTTCAGTGACTGCAAGGGAGTGAATCAATGCGGTACCGACGAGCCAGGGCATGAAGGATGCATTTTCGACCGGATCCCAAAACCACCAGCCGCCCCAACCCAATTCGTAATACGCCCAGGCGCTACCCAGTGCAATGCCAATCGTTAAGAAGCACCATGCTGAGGTGACCCAAGG
>CAWUTW010000028.1:0-3215 GCA_963925585.1 uncultured Polynucleobacter sp.
ATACTCAGCTCACCCGTAAAGCCCCGCACATAAGCGGCTAGGGGTAACTCCAGTGGCGAGAATATCGTGAATACCGGCCAGAACAAGAGGTTAGCCAGCACAAAACAAACGAGCGCCCGAAGGGCTACTACCCGCGCATGGCCTTCGTCTTTAAAAAACAATGCCTGCGTAAGGATTGCTAATACGATTGCAGAGCTGATTGCAATCTCGATTAAAGAAGTCACTTGTATAAGTGCATTGGGAAGCATTAGGAACTCCCTTTCTGGTTCTTTTTGCTTTCAATCCAGCGGGGGTCAAACTGAATGTGCTTCATCTTCTTACGATCGTAGGTATAGATAAGATGCACTTCCCCATTCGCGCCCAGCAATAAAGAGGGGTAGGAAAATTCGCGATAGAGGCCATTGATTTGCGTTTGGTCGCTCTCCACTTCCGCAATCACATTCCAGTTACTGCTTCCGGCTGGCGCTATTGCTAAAACGAGCCGATGGCGCGCAGACTCCAAGTCATTTAATGCAATGAGGCGATCACCGTTGGATAACTGCAAGCCTGCAATCGCAGCATTGGGATTAGCCAAATCTAAATCGACTCCACTGACCCATGATTGACCTGCGTTTTCGGTCAGCGCACTAGCAATGCGGGGTGGGCCTGCAGACCTTGCCTGCCTAAAGTAGGCTACGGCTTTTTCAGGGGAATCAATAAAGACGATGGGCTGCAATAAAGCACGGCCGGAACTCATGCGGCGCTTATCGATCACCCGGCCACCATCAATCCGAATCAGTTCTCCAAACTTACCCATCCACTCGTGATAAACCGGCAAACCCAGGGTTCCGTCGGTAAAATCGAATCCGGGTGCTTTGATCAAGGTACTTAAATTGAGCGCGGGCGAGGTGATGAGGCGCTGCGGACGTGACCAGCTCACACCCTCATCGCTTGACTCCATCCAACTGATGGAACTGCCGGCCCAGCCACCCACGGAAACCGTGACAAAGTAAAGTTGCAATTTGCCTTGGCTTGAGCGCACCGGCAATGGGTTGCCAAGTTTTTTAATGTAACGCGATAAGCCCTTTTCGGCGGTAACCCGATCAATCACCACTTCGGGGTTGCTCCAGCTGCCGGCCTTAGTATCCAATACAGCCGTTTGAATTACGACATCCTTGGCGCCTTCCCTGGATCCAGCAAACCAAAATGCTCGCAGATTGCCATCATTTAAAAGGATCGCAGCACCCGCATGCACCGATGGCGCAGCAGTCTCGGGAATAAATTGTGCTTGCGGTTCAGGAATGATCACTTGCGTACTGATTTGCGGCTTTTTTCCTGCTACTGGTGCAGTAACTTCGGCTACTACCAATTCGGCTTCCAATGCCACCGGCATTGCAAATAGGGTCCAGGGCAGCCGACTATCGATCTGAATGTAACCGGCAACACCAGCCAAAGCTAGGATGCATAAACTCGCAATGCGCATCATCGGCAAGCATCCGGTGAGGCGCTGACTACAGTAGACGGGGAGTAACTAAGGTATTCATTCACGAAAAGGTATTGTCCCATCTCGCCGCGAATGATCGCCAAAATCTCCTCCTGGCTATGGCGTGCGCGCATCTCCATACGCTTGCCTAACACTTCGCAGTCATCGCAGAATACCGGCGCTACGCCGAGTGGCGCATAGGCTGTGAAATACGGATACTGTTTTGCTAACTCGACGCCCTTAGCGGCCTCGCTGGCTGGATAACCCTGTAAACGCGCGCCCGGCAGTAACAATCGGTATTCCTCATCCTTGGCCCGGAAATCGCAGGGCACGGCAACTAGCTTATCTTGAACACGCGTAATCGCTTGTGCGTCGTAACGGCCAATTTGCCCTTCGAGTGGAGCAAGTCCAGTATTGAGGGTCAAGTAGCAAATGAAGCACGTCGCCAATGCCATGAGCTTCGTTGTATTGGCCTGAATAAAGCCCCACGCCACCAGCGCAATACCGCAGCCAAGCAAGAGCCAATGCCAAAGCGCGTATTGCCAAATTAAGGGGCTGGCCCAATTGCCCCCCTCCAAGTGAATACTAACCCAAGCCAATGCAAGCAAGACAATCAATTGCAGTGCTAGCGCCGCCCGAAATCCCCACAAGGGCAGGCGATGCCAATGTAGCGCGATTAATGCGGCAAGGGCTGGCATCACTGGCAATAGATAGCGGCCAGAGCGCTGGCTCGGCAGGCTAAACACAATCAAAAAGGCAAGGACTAAAAGCCACAATAGCCGCTCTTCGATATCGGTAACGGCGCGTTCGCGCCACGATTGCCAGCCGAGCGATACCAAGACAAAAGCAAAGAGGCCGGCATTACCAACGGTAGTTAGCAGTAGCAACCAAATGCTATCGCCGCCGCGAACCAAATCTAAAAAGTAATTGCTCGTACGCGCGCCAAACTTTCCTGCATTTTCACCCAACACAAACTCACGCCAAATTACTTCCGGGTTGGGGTCCAGCGCAAACCACAAGCCAAAAATACCCAGCGACAGTAAACCAATCACGATGAGCTTATACACATCGCGCTTTAGAACATCAATGAGGCGCCATTCACGCCAGCAGCCGTACCAGAGCAGTAATGCAAAGCAGGCAGGCAGCACATAGGCGAAGGATTTATATAAGAGCCCCAAGCCGATACTGATTGCAGCAAATAGTGGGAAGAGGATTCGCGAATCAAACGCAGCACGGCCCCAATACAGCAATGCAAAAAAAGGCAGGCTCAGGAAAAAGACTTCGGGCGGATCGGTGAGATAAGGACGACCATATCGGTAAGTTGCAAAGAAGGATAACCACACGACAGCGGCGAGTAATCCAGTCTGGACTTTCCCAGAAAAACGCGCCACTGCCAAGAACAAAAATAATGCCGTTAAGCCGGTATACAGCACACTAGGCCAGCGTAATTCCAGCAAGCCCCAATGGGTGGCCCAGTCTGTGCTTGCAATCCCCTGCCAAAAGACCAGTGGCGGCTTTGTGTTGCGCATGGCGCCCATCTCCGACTGCAAGGGCAACCACTGCCCTAAGTCTGCCGTAATGCGGGCAATATGCATATAAACGTACTCATCGCCATTTTTTGGGGCAAAGCGGCTATCGATGGCAAAACAGTAAGTCAGGATTGCCAGGGCCAGAATCAGAAGAAGATAACGAGGGGGGGTCTGACTACGCATCACTCTATTTTATAAGGCTTAAGAAAATTCCCGATAAATTA
>CAWUTW010000029.1:0-5632 GCA_963925585.1 uncultured Polynucleobacter sp.
TCCTCACGCAAATGCAATGTAATTAAGTCTGCCCCTGATTCTTCTGCCAAGCGCGCAGCCCGAATCGGATCCGGATAGGCCGTACCGCGGGCATTACGCAAGGTGGCGACATGATCAATGTTGATGCCAAGCTCAAGGGTATTCATTGGTATAGGGTACTAGATTTTCTTAAGGTCAATCAGGATTTGACGGGTTGTTAAGACCTGATCTTGCAAATGAAGGCCTAGCAAAAAGCGCATCAACTGCTTACTCTCCAGGAGGGTATCGGCACCCGTAAAGTTGCCAGAGGCCATTTCCAATAAGACGCGACCACTTAAGATAGGCCAATGTCCAGGATCGTCGGATTGGCATGGGCGAATACCCCGCTCTGGTTGATAAACGTATTTCTCCGCCTCGATAGGAGCGGCATTGCTTTCAACGCAATAATCAAGCGCGGCCGCATAGCCTGTCTCTTGAAGGAGAGCCAATTCAAATGGCCTTAAGATTTGTTCCAAACGACTACTCTCTGTATCCATCTCCGCTAAAGCAGAAATGGTAGCCATGTAATGGTCGTACAGGGTCTCGTACTCGTCTTCGCGAGCTAAGAATTTGACCAGCAATTCATTCAGGTAAAAGCCGCACAGCAACGCATCGCCAACCAGCGCAGGGGTACCACCTACCCACTCAGACTTAGTTAAGGTGCGCAGCTCCGACTTCCCGCTCCACGAAACCAGGAGCGGTTGAAAACGTTGCAATACTGGCCTTAATACGGAATGGGGGCGCTTAGCCCCTTTGGCAATGAGCGCCATCCGCCCATATTGCCGAGTAAATACATCTAAAATCAGGCTCGTTTCTTTGTATGGGATGCTGTGCAAAACAAAAGCAGGCTCATCGGCTACACGAGTGGATGCCATTTATTCCAAACCTTGCGCCCGCAATTCGGCGCGATCATCTGCCCAGCCCCGTTTGACTTTGACCCAAGTCTCTAGGAAGACTTTGCCGTCAAAGAGCTTCTCCATATCCAGACGTGCTTCAGTGGAAATCTTTTTGAGGCGCTCGCCCTTATCGCCGATGATCATCGCCTTGTGATTATCCCGATCCACCAAAATGGTCGCTGCAATGCGCCGCATGGTGCCATCCATCTTGAACTGATCAATCACCACCGAACTTGCATAGGGTAATTCTTCGCCGGTAAAGCGAAAGACCTTCTCGCGCAGAATTTCAGCGGCGAGAAAACGTTCGCTCCGATCCGTTAAGGTGTCAGCATCGTAGCGCGCATCACCTTCTGGTAAATACTCTTCGAGCACATCGAGCAAACGTTGCACGTCCGTCGGATTCTTGCCGCTCATGGGAATGATTTCTGCAAAGCGCTGATCGGATTGGTCGGGTCTTCCACCAATCTCGCTCCAGGCCTGGCCCATTTTTTTCATGAAATCCAACAAAGTAACATCGCGATCGGCTGGTAATTCAAAACGGCTGGCAAATAAATCCAATTTATTTAAGACCAAAATAACCGGTAGGCCCTTGGGTAGAAGACGGAGCACTTTGGCATCGTCCTCACCGAAATAGCCTGCCTCGACAATAAAACAGGCTACGTCAACATCCTGCAGGGCGCCGGTCACCGAGCGATTTAGGGCCTGGTTCAGGGTATTCATTTTACGCGTCTGAAATCCCGGCGTATCACTAAAAATAAACTGCGCATGTTCGCGCGTCTGAATCCCTAAAATGCGGTGACGGGTTGTTTGCGCCTTACGCGACGTGATGCTAATCTTTTGACCAACCAAGGCATTGAGCAACGTTGATTTACCCATATTGGGCCTGCCTACAATAGCAATCGTTCCACACCGAAACGGCGTACCTGTTTCCACGCTTATGCCTTTAGCTTTAAATTCAGTTGTTCGTCTGAGGTATCCGACTTTGCTGCTTTTTTCTTCGCAGAACGGGTTTTTTTGGGTTTGCGCGTCTCTTGCGGCAAGGCTTTTGTGATTGCGAGTAAGGCCAACTTAGCGGCTCCTTGCTCGGCCGCCCGGCGCGACGCCCCAAATCCCTTCACCTTGATTTTCAGGCTCTGGATCACGCACTCGACCTCAAACTGCTGGTTGTGCGCTGCGCCTGTTGTAGCGGTTACGGTATAGCCAGGCAAGGGCATCTGAAAACCTTGCAAGTACTCTTGCAGTAAGGTCTTATCGTCTTTGCCCAAGGTCTTGGGATCGACTTGCGCCAAAATCACGGAATAGAGTTTGCGTAAACTAGATTTAGCCGCATCAAAACCGCCATCCAGGAAAACCGCTCCGGCAACTGCCTCTAATGTATCGGCCAAAATGGATGGGCGCCGAAAGCCGCCGCTTTTAAGTTCACCCTCACCTAAGCGCAAGTAATCCGATAAGGACAAAAGCTGGGCTATCTCATATAAAGCTTGTTGCTTCACCAAATTAGCGCGGACACGGGATAAATCACCCTCATCTAAATCGGCATAACGCTCGTAAAGCAATTCAGCGACGACGCAATTTAAAATGGAGTCTCCCAAAAATTCCAAACGCTCATTGTTTTTCTTGCTATGACTGCGATGGGTCAATGCTTGCTGCAATAACTCTGGCTTTTTAAATACATAGTCGAGGCGCTCTTGTAGCGGCCCTAAGTCAATCGCAGCGCGCGCATTCATGCTTATTGAAACCTGCCAATGCGACTCAGAGAGCCTAGATTGAGCCACACGAAGAACGCCCGGCCCACCAGATTTTGATCGGGCACAAAACCCCAAAATCGCGAATCAGCACTGTTGTCCCGGTTATCACCCATGGTGAAGTAGTGCCCAGCTGGAACAGTACACGTCATGCTGTTCGGTAAGAATTGGCAATTCTCAATTCCAGGAAAACGCTCCGGCATAAACATGCCCGATGGGCGATCAGGGTCATTCAAAATGCCATGGCGGTTACCGCCCAAATCAGTAGGAAAGGTTTCGGTATAGAGCTTGGCGTAGCGCATGCTCTCTTGATCTAAATAGTTCTCCCCACCGGCATATTGCAAAGGCTGGCCATTCACCGTAATGCGCTTGTCTTGGTAGGTAATTGTATCGCCGGAAACTGCGACCACGCGCTTGATGTAGTCGACCGACTGATCCAGTGGATAGCGAAATACAACCACATCACCGCGCTGGGGGAATCCCAAGTCAACTATCTTTTTGTTGACCACCGGCAAGCGAATGCCATAGGTGAATTTATTCACCAAAATAAAATCACCAATTTGCAGCGTTGGGATCATTGATCCCGATGGAATCTTAAATGGCTCGATCAAAAATGAGCGCAGAAAAAATACCGCGCAAATGACCGGGAAAAAACTGGCTGAATATTCAAGCCATAAAGGCATGCGGGCAATACCAGCCGCTTTTCGTTGCGGCGCAAATAGGAGCTTGTCTGCGCCCCAAGCCACGCCAGTAACCACCACAAGGATGAATAGGATGAGCGCGAAGTTCATTTATCGTCTACCTGCAAAATGGCTAAGAAGGCTTCCTGCGGGATTTCAACGTTGCCCACTTGCTTCATACGCTTCTTACCTTCTTTTTGCTTTTCAAGTAATTTGCGCTTACGCGATATATCGCCACCGTAGCATTTAGCCAATACGTTTTTACGCAAGGCTTTTACGTTTTCGCGCGCGACAATGCCGCTGCCGATTGCTGCCTGAATTGCTACGTCAAACATCTGCCGCGGAATAATGCCGCGCATCTTTGAAACCACTTCACGGCCTCGCGATTGACTATTGCTACGGTGCACGATGACCGACAGAGCATCGACCTTTTCACTGTTAATCAAAATATCAACTTTGACTACATCGGCTATACGGTATTCTTTAAACTCGTAGTCCATCGAGGCATAGCCGCGCGAGACTGACTTCAGACGGTCAAAGAAATCCAGCACGATTTCTGCCATCGGTATTTCGTAGGTCAATTGCACCTGTCTGCCCAAGTAGTTCATATTGGTTTGCACGCCGCGCTTACCGGTACAGAGCGTAATGACTGAGCCAACATATTCTTGTGGCATGTATAAATTAACAGTAACGATCGGCTCGAGGATGGCCTCGATCTTCGAGGGATCTGGCATCTTCGATGGGTTATCTACCACCAATAATATTCCATCGCGTTGCTGTACTTGATACACGACCGTAGGCGCAGTGGTAATCAAGTTCATATCATATTGGCGCTCTAAACGCTCTTGCACAATTTCCATGTGCAACAAACCCAAGAATCCGCAGCGAAATCCAAATCCCAATGCTTGGGATACTTCGGGCTCATAGAGCAGTGATGCATCATTTAGTTTGAGCTTTTCAAGCGACTCACGCAGCTGATCGTATTCATTGGCCTCTACGGGATAAAGGCCTGCAAACACCTGGGACTTCACTTCTTTAAATCCGGGTAATGGCGCGCTAGCTGGAGTGCGGCCCTGCTGTCCTGTTGCGTGCGTTACGGTGTCGCCAACTTTAGCGGCCTTTAACTCTTTAATGCCGGCAATAATAAAACCCACTTGCCCTGCGCTGAGGTCAGGGCGATCAATCGACTTCGGGCTAAAGACCCCAACATGCTCTACTAAATGGGTTGAGCCATTTGCCATCAATGCAATCTTGTCTTTAGGCTTCAGAGTACCGTTCACAACCCGCACCAGCATGACTACACCAACGTAGTTATCAAACCAGGAATCAATAATCAATGCTTGTAAGGGCTCTGTAACACTACCCTTGGGCGGAGGCACGCGCCGGATCATTTCTTCCAGTACGTCCGGAACACCAAGGCCGGTTTTGGCAGAGCAGGTTAATGCATCGGTTGCATCGATACCAATCACATCCTCAATCTCTTGTTTGGCGCGTTCTGGATCGGCACTTGGCAAATCAATCTTATTCAAAACGGGTACCACCTCGACACCCAATTCGATGGCGGTGTAGCAATTCGCGACGGTTTGCGCTTCCACGCCTTGGCTGGCATCGACGACTAGTAATGCGCCCTCACACGCCGAAAGTGAACGACTCACCTCATAGGAAAAATCAACGTGCCCAGGGGTATCGATCAGATTCAGATTGTACGTTTTGCCATCCTTCGCTTTGTAGCTCAGGGCTGCAGTTTGGGCTTTAATAGTGATCCCGCGCTCACGCTCAATGTCCATTGAGTCTAGGACCTGGGCTTCCATCTCACGATCAGATAAGCCGCCACAGAGCTGAATAATTCGGTCCGCAAGGGTCGACTTGCCATGGTCGATGTGGGCGATGATAGAAAAATTGCGGATTAAATCCATGGTGTTTTATCTAGATTAGCAAAAACACCTTGTCGCAGTACACAGGATGATGCACTGCAATAAGTTGTCTTGCCTCAATTGTACTGGTTGAGGCTAAAACCCATTTCTTTTGCCCTTCCTAGGGGTATTTGTGCCTTTTACGGGGCTTTTGGACGTAAGGGGACAATCAGCGTACTGTCTGCGCGACGTACAAACAGAGCAACCGCCCGATTGGCATCCAAGCCTTTGGTAAGTCCCTCAAATTGCTTTACGCTCGTCACATCGCTATCGCCAACCCGCACAATCACATCGCCCACACGAATTCCGGATCGGGCAGCGGCCCCCTCTCCCAGGCTAGTAATCTCAACCCCAGACTTGACGCTCAGTTCCCGTTTTTT
>CAWUTW010000030.1:0-3267 GCA_963925585.1 uncultured Polynucleobacter sp.
GTGACTACATATGGGTACTTCAAGCGTGGCATTGCCGAAAACTCCTGATTCGAATCCAATTGATTATATCGATGAAGAGGATTTCATTGCCCTAGAAATTCCGTGGGAGGCATCTGGCGAGCGTCTAGATAAGGTTTTGGCCGGTGCTTTACCGGATTATTCTCGAAATCGCTTAAAAACCTGGGTTGAAGCAGGGGCCGTTACAGTCGACGGCAAGGTAATGCGAGCCCGCTATCTCTTGCGGGGTGGCGAGAGCGTCAAAGTTTACCCACAAGAAATGCCCGAGCAATTTGCCTTTGAGGCAGAGGATATTCTCCTCGATGTGGTACATGAAGACGCGAGCGTGATTGTGATCAATAAACCTGCGGGCTTAGTAGTGCATCCTGCTGCCGGCAATTGGTCTGGCACCCTCTTGAATGGTTTGTTGTTCCGCTACCCTGAGCTGAAGCAGTTGCCCCGTGCTGGTATTGTACATCGCCTCGATAAAGAAACATCGGGCCTCATGGTAGTGGCGCGGACCGATATTGCGCAAACGGCATTGGTACGCCAGCTTCAAGAGCGCACAGTCGGCCGCCGCTACTTGGCTTGGGTATGGGGAACGCCAGCGGCGCAGGGAAAAATACAAGCCATGGTGGCGCGTGATCAACGCGATCGCCTTAAAATGGCAGTGCATTCGATTCAGGGTAAGCCTGCCATTACGCTGTATCGGCGATTGGCCAACGGCCACTTTTCGCAAGCACCCGTATCGCTCTTGGAATGCCGCCTTGAAACAGGGCGTACCCACCAAATTCGGGTTCATTTGGAGTCTTTGGGATTTCCTCTATTGGGCGATCCGGTTTATCGCAAAAAAGCGCCGAACGTAGCCAAAGAGTTGCCATTGCATCGGCAAGCATTGCATGCCTATGCCTTAAGCTTAATTCACCCCGAAAGTAATCAACTGATTCAGTGCTACCGTTTGCCCCCAGACGATCTAATGGCTTTATTGCCGGCCGTCGATATGACCGATGCTGATTTGCCGGGTGAGCCAAAACTAGAAGCACCCATCGCGTCATGAGTGAGCAAGGCGGTCAATTTCAAACCATCTATGGGTTGCGGGTGCTGGTTCCGAGTTGGCCAGCCTCACCTCAGATCGGGGCGTTTTGTACTACCCGAGGTGGGGGCGTTAGTAAAGCACCCTTTCATAGCCTGAATTTAGGTCAGTATGTCAACGATGATGCCTTGGCCGTTAGCGAAAATCGCGCTCGTGTAGGTGCTTTACTTCCGGCAGAGCCGGTATGGCTCAAACAGGTCCACGGCACCCGGGTTTGGGACGCGGATTTGGCTCGTACTGTAGAGATCATTGAGGCCGATGCGGCGGTGACCACCAAAACCAATACGGTCCTCACGGTGATGGCAGCCGATTGCTTGCCGGTCTTAATCAGCAGCCCTAATGGAGGGGTAATTGGCGCTGCCCATGCGGGCTGGCGCGGTTTATTGGGAGGCGTTCTAGAAAATACCGTGGATGCGATGCAGGCAAAAACAGGGCTAAGCGATGCAGGTCAATGCCTTGCCTGGCTGGGTCCAGCGATCGGCCCAAGGGCATTTGAGGTGGGCGAGGAGGTGCGTACCGCGTTTCACGAGCATGCCAAAAAACACGCTCTGCCGAGTCCGGCCGAGGCTTTTATCGCGATTGACAGCAAACCCGGTAAGTATTGGGCTAATCTATATCAATTGGCTCGGCAACGCCTGCTCAGCAAGGGTCTGACCCATATTGATGGCGGGGAATTTTGTACGGTTCGCGATCAAGCCGACTTTTTTTCCCACCGCCGCGATGGTCTGTCTGGGCGGTTTGCCGCTTTTATCTGGCGCTGCTAAGGTAGAACGTCAGCCCTAGGGCTAGGGTTAGTGCTTATAACCCTAGTGACCCATTCAAACGAGAATGGACATATGCAGCAAGCCTGTACGGCTTGCCACGTTAAGAATAGAGAAAAGCATGTTTACTGGAATACCGTCTGGGAAGTCACCAAGTTTGGCACCGCAACATATGGCTTTGATACCGCCCGAGCGCTTGTCTGAAATTCAGCAGCATTACATGACAGAATTGGCCGCCTACGTTAGCAATCCAGGCGCCCTTGAGATTAAAGATCGACGTTTTTCTGGCCATGCCTGGCAATCGCCGTGGAGCAAAGCCATTGCAGGAATGTATTTACTGAACTCCAAGCATCTAATGGAATTGGCTGAGGCAGTAGAGACCGATCCAAAAAGTAAGCAACGCATTTTGTTCAGTACCTTGCAAATGGTAGACGCGCTTTCACCATCGAATTTCATGGCAACGAATCCAGAAGTGCTCGAGCACATCATTAGCTCTCAGGGACAATCGATTCAAAACGGTATTTTGAATTTACTCGGCGATCTTAAAAAAGGCAAAGTCTCGCAAACCGATGAGACGGCTTTTGAGATTGGCACTAATTTAGCCACCACCGAAGGTGCTGTGGTTTTCCGTAATCATTTGTTTGAGTTGATTCAATACAAGCCACTCACTGAAGCCGTATTTGAGCGCCCATTTTTGATGGTGCCCCCTTGTATTAATAAATACTACATCCTCGATTTGCAGCCGGATAACTCGGTAGTGCGCTACATGGTGAGTCAGGGCCACACAGTTTTTTTAGTGTCATGGAAAAACCCCGATAAATCAATGGCCAAGGTGACATGGGATGATTACATTGGCGATGGCGTGATTAAAGCCATTGAGGTAACGAGAGAGATCGGCGGGCTTGACCAAATTAATTTATTGGGCTTCTGTGTCGGTGGAACCTTGGTAAGTAATGCATTGGCTGTATTGGCGGCGCGCAAACAGAAGCCGGTTGCAAGCCTTACCTTGCTCACTACCTTGCTCGACTTTAGCGACACTGGAATATTAGATATTTTTGTTGATGAGGACACGGTTAAGCTACGCGAAAATACCATTGGCGGCGAGCAGGGTCAATTTGGTTTGATGTCTGGGCTAGATTTAGGTAATACCTTTTCCTTTTTGCGTCCCAATGATTTGGTGTGGAACTATGTGGTTGAGAATTACCTCAAAGGAAATTCACCGCCGCCATTTGATTTGCTGTATTGGAACGGCGATTCGACCAATCTACCCGGCGCCATGTATTGCTGGTATTTGCGCCATACCTACCTGCAAAATGAATTGGTCAAGCCTGGCAAGCTCAAGGTGTGCGGTCAAAAAGAGGATCTCTCGCTGATTGATTGCCCCGCCTACATTTATGCATCGCACGATGATCATAT
>CAWUTW010000031.1:0-3860 GCA_963925585.1 uncultured Polynucleobacter sp.
CCTCACTCGATCGCCAAGGCCGCCTCCAAAATACCAGCTTGATGAACAATATTGACTCGCTCCATTTTAAATGGCTAGAACAAAAAATACAGCAAGGTCAACCCCATTCTGCAGGACGCAGCGGCATACAGATTGTGCTCAAGACCACGCTGATGGAGCGTGAGTTCAGTCGCTTTGTGGCCCTCCGTAATACGCCATGATCATTGCCTGGGTTCTTTGCGTGATCGTGATGGTTACCAGCCTTGTTAGCCAATTAGGATATAGCGCCGCCCTGCAAATTCGCTTACTCGCAATCGAACACGAGGCGCAGGTAGCTTTTGCGGCGGCAGAGAACAAACTCGATCGATGTGAAGCGCACTTGAGGAATGCAGAGCCACTAGTTATGCTGAGCGCGCACGATGCCAGCACAGCATGTGACGTTACCGTAGTCGATGCCAATGCAAGAGGGGAGCTCATCCGAATTCAGGCGCTTGGGAGCGCCATACCAAAACAGCCCACACCATCCAAGCCCAATCACGCTAAACAAACTTCACTCGAGTTGATGGTTTACCGTAATAAGCAGGACCACACTGTAGAGCGGCTGAGTTGGCGCGTGCTGTGGTCAGAAGCCCAGTCTGATCAGCGCAGCTCCCACTAATGTGTACTCCAATCCAACAATTAGACGACTCCACTGCAAACGGCCATACCTTACTGGAAATGATGGCAGTCGTAGCAATAGTTGCGATTATGGCCAGCATCGGGACGCCACTCCTGCAACAGCAACTGGCACGACGCGAAGTTGAAAACGTAGCGCGGCGTTTTATTAAGCACGCGCAATTTGCCCGCCAAGCCGCTTTATTTGGTGACGGACTTGTCGTACAAATTGTGCCGGTTGAGCATCAGTGGTCGCGGGGTTGGAGAGTAGTTCAAACTGAAATGCAGCAGGTATTGCTCAGTCAGGGCGATATCTACCCAGTCGAGATTGACGAACGGAGTTCGGGTTTTGGAGGGCCCAATGGCCAACATAAGCGAATTGGCTTCGACGCCTTTGGGGCAGCTAAAAGCCAGTCTGGGGGCTTTGTGGCGAACCGAATGGTGTTTCGGCATCAGCACGCGCGTGGGATTGAGCGCCATGCCATTTTGAGCAGTGGGGGACGTTGGCGCTTATGCGATCCAGACCAAGATCGCAGGGCCTGCCGATAAATCGGTTTTAATATGGGTATGTTCACAAAAGAAGACGCTGACTTTATGCGCTTAGCCTTTGCTGAGGCACAAAAGTCCCTATACCTTTCTAATCCTAATCCTCGGGTTGGCTGCGTGATTGTCAAAGCAGGCCAAGTTATTGGTACCGGGTTTACTCAGCAAGTGGGTCTCGCCCATGCTGAAATCGAAGCTCTGGCCGATGCCCGTAAGCACAGCGCTGACCTAAGTGGCTCAACCATGTACGTCAGCCTGGAGCCCTGTTGCCATGTAGGTAGAACACCGCCGTGCACTCACGCCATCATTGCTGCCAAGCCAGCACGCGTTGTCATCGCCATGCAAGATCCCAACCCCCTTGTCAGTGGTAATGGCATCAAGCAGATGGCGGCTGCCGGCATTCAGGTGGAGTGTGGTCTCTTAGAAGCAGAAGCGGCCGCGGTCAATCCCGGTTTCATCTCACGCATGACGCGGCGCTTGCCGTGGGTTCGACTCAAGGTCGCTGCAAGCCTAGACGGTAAGACAGCTCTACCCAACGGCCAAAGCCAATGGATTACCGGCGCCGCTGCCCGTGATGACGGCCACCACTGGCGAGCCCAGGCCTGCGCTATTTTGACTGGCGTTGGCACTGTCAACGAAGATAATCCTAGTTTGACCGTGCGGGCTGTTAGCACACTGCGCCAACCCAAACGCATCATCATCGACTCTAAACTGGATATTCCGCTAACTGCAGCTGTTCTTAAGCAGGTCGGCAGTGCATCCACCTCCATTAAAGACAATCGCGCCATGGTGGTGTGCGGTGAAATCACCACGGACGCGCAATTAGCAAAGCAGGTGCAGTTGCAGGCTCAGGGCGTAGAGGTAATTTCCATGCCCAACAGCACGGGTAAAGTCGATTTGCCTGCACTCATGCGCTACCTTGCGACCGAGCGTGAGATGAATGAGATTCATGTGGAAGCTGGCCATAAATTAAATGGTTCTTTATTACGCGAAGGCTGTGTCGATGAGTTACTCGTTTATTTAGCGCCTACCTTGCTCGGTTCTGGTCTGGGCATCGCTAATTTACCGGAGCTGAGCTCATTAACAGAGCGCACCGATTGGAAGCGAATTGACCATACGGCATTTGACTCGGATCTGCGTTTACGCTTTGTTCGGCAGTAATGCCATAACAAGCAGTTAATATCCATCCAAAAACCATTTACGAAAAGCACCGATATGTTTACTGGAATCATTACTGCAGTTGGTCGCATTACAAGCGCATCACCCTTTGGTGATGGTATGCGCCTCACTATTGAGGCGCCTGCAGGCTATCTTGATGATGTGGCAGTTGGCGATAGCATTGCAATTCAGGGTGCTTGCATGACGGCGACCCAAATTCAGGGTAAGCAATTTACTTTGGATATCTCGCGTGAATCTTTAAATAAGACTATTGGCCTTAATGTACAAGCGCCCGTGAATTTAGAGAAAGCACTACGCCTCTCCGATCGCCTCGGTGGGCATTTGGTCAGCGGCCATGTCGATGGCATTGGGCAGGTTGAGCGTTTTGCAGCAGTCGATCAGTCACCGGATGGATCATGGCATTTGGTGATTCAGGCACCCGCTGAGATTGCTCCTTTTGTGGCCTACAAAGGGTCGATTGTGGTGAACGGGGTTTCGCTCACTGTGAATGCTGCGAATAAAACCAATGCAGGCGGCTGCACGATCGAAATCAATATCATCCCGCACACCATGCAACATACGACCTTGGGCCAACTCAAGGCTGGTGATGCAGTGAACTTAGAGGTGGATTTGATTGCGCGCTACGTGGCGCGTTTGATGGATTTTCAGATCAAGTAGTTATTGGGTTAGAGGCTTAATCAATCTAGCGTTTATTTATAACCTAGCTACTAGGCCGCAGCTAGTAGTGGCTTCATAGCGACAGGCGCACTAGCGGGATTATTTTTAAAGCGCTGCTCGACTTCCCATAAATCAACCGCCTCCTGCATGTGCAGCCAACTCTCGGGAGTGCCGCCGATTACTTTAGAGATCCTGACTGCCATCTCGGCGCTCACACCTCTTTTTTCGTGCAATATCTCCGAAACAGTCAACCGGCTAACACCTAAATAATTAGCAAAAGCAGCTTGAGTAATTACAAGTCCAGGTAAAACATCCTCGCGCAAGACAGCGCCAGGATGGGTTGGTCTACGGTTTGGATTTCGTAAGCTTCTTATTAATTTCTTCATTAGTGGTAATCCTCCAAATCGACTTACGCAGATTTACAGTAGTGCGTTGGATCTGCAACGCCGGCCTGCATAAATCCTATTTGACGTAGTTTGCAGGATTCACATTCGCCACACGCTTGCCCCAATGCGTCTGCCTGATAGCACGATACGGTTTGACCGTAATCCAGCCCTAGCGCCATACCCAAATGAATGATTTCTGCTTTGCTCATGGCGATGATGGGGGCATGTACTCGAAAGCGCGCTGCGTCGTCACTAGCCTCAACCCCTACTTTGGTAGCGAGGTTTGCCATGCGCTCAAAAGAGGCAACGTATTCGGGGCGGCAGTCAGGATAGCCTGAGTAGTCGACTGCATTGGCGCCATAAAAAATATCAGAGCCCCCTAAAGCCTCTGCCCAGCCTAATGCGAGTGAGAGCATGATGGTGTTGCGGGCCGGGACATAGGTAATCGGAATATCGGAGTCT
>CAWUTW010000032.1:0-3807 GCA_963925585.1 uncultured Polynucleobacter sp.
ATATGGGTTATGGTGAAGTGCTTGAATGCGGTTCATGATCATGGGTGTTTTTATGGGTTATGCCCTGACCCAGAGGCTACTGGATATTTTCACGCTAATATAGGCGTTTCCTTATTCATATTATTTGAAAGCCCTTGATGAACTCATCCCCCTTGCGCGTAGCCCTCGTGACCGGTGCCGGCAGCGGCATTGGCCGAGCTGCTGCAAAAGCCCTACTTGGCGGCGGCTACAAGGTAGTCATGACGGGACGCCGCCTTGATGCCCTGCAAAGCGCCATTCAGATGATCGGTGGTAACGACAGCAATTGCCTTGCTGTTAGCTGCGACGTAGGAAAACCAGGAGAAGTAAAAAATCTCTTTAGCACCTTAAAAGCGAAATGGGGACGTATTGATGTTCTCTTCAATAATGCGGGTACCGGCGCTCCAGCCATCCCGATGGAAGAGCTCAGCTACGAGCAGTGGATGAACGCCGTCAACAGTAATTTATGCGGCTCCTTTTTATGCTCGCAAGAAGCCATCCGTATGATGAAGGCGCAGACTCCCCAAGGTGGTCGCATCATTAATAATGGTTCGATTTCTGCGCACGCGCCACGCCCTATGACGGCACCGTACACCGCAACAAAACATGCTATTACGGGTTTAACCAAATCGATCTCATTGGATGGTCGCCCGTTTAATATTGCGTGCGGTCAAATCGATATTGGCAATGCTGCTACTGAAATGACGGAGAGAATGGCCGCAGGAATTATGCAGGCCGACGGCTCAATTAAGGTCGAACCGCGTATGGATGTGGACCACGTTGGGCAAGCGGTACTGCACATGGCTCAGCTTCCACTGGAAAGCAATATTCAGTTCATGACAATTATGGCAACCAATATGCCTTATGTTGGTCGCGGCTAATACGAGCGTGGCTTGGACATGGCCTGCGACAACACGATCACTGGAATCAGGCCTGCCAACACTATTGTGAGGGATGGTAAGGCCAGCTCCGACAAACGTTCATCTGCCGCCAATTGATAGGTGGCTACCGCCAAGGTATCGAAGTTAAATGGCCGCAATAGTAAGGTTGCTGGCAGTTCTTTCATCACATCCACAAAAACAAACAGGCCAGCGGTCAGTAAACTGCGCTTAAGCAGCGGTAAATGAACTTGCGTCATGGTTTGCCATTGCGATGCCCCCAATAAGGCAGCCGTGCCATCCATTGCCGGCGTAATCCGTGTTAGACCAGTCTCGACACTTTGAAGGCTGGAAGACAAAAAGCGAATCAGGTAAGCATAAATTAATACCCATACTGTTGCCGACATAATCCATGCCGACTCAATCAGACCAAGTAAGGAGAGGATTCCGACAGCCAATACGGCCCCGGGCAAGGCGTAGCCCAAGCCTAGCAAGCGATTGACCCACTGCATCGCAGCACTCTTAGACACCCTCGCAAAGTAAGCCAAAAATAATGCGCAAGCAACTGAAATCAGGGCAGTCACACTGGCTAGCCAAATGGAGTTACTGAGCCAAGCGGTATAGCGTGCATCAACCGTAATGCCCTGCTCCCACTGCAGCTGTAGCAAGCCCAGCATTGGGAATATAAAAGAACACAATACAGTCAGACCGCATATTGAAAAAGCAAGCAATGCTTTTTTTCCAGTCAGTTTTTTTGCTAGGGTTGCACGGGGTACGCTGCCTGATATCGCATAACGCAGTCGCGCCCGATTGTGCTGCTCCACATAAAAAATAAGTAAGACGAAAGCCAATAAGCCGAGCGAGAGTTGTACTGCCGCTAAGCGATCGCCAAAGGAAAGCCACGCGCGAAAAATCCCAGTAGCAAAAGTTTGTACGCCGAAATAGGATACCGCACCGTAATCGGCCAAGACTTCCATCAAGGCGAGTGCCATGCCCGCAAAAATAGCAGGGCGCGCCATGGGTAGAACCAGTTTGTAAAAAGCCTGGAAGCCGCTGTAGCCGAGGGTTTGGGCAACCTCAGCAAGGCGCCCACTACGATCCAAAAATGCCGTACGTGCAATTAGATAGACGTAAGGAAAAAGGCAAAACGAAAAAGTCCAAATGGCGCCGCCCAAGGATCTGGGATCCGGAAAAAACCACAATCGCTCCAGTCCCAGCGCATGGCGCAATCCTGTCTGAATTGGGCCAGAAAAATCCAGCATATCGACGAACAAATAGGCCATGACATACGTTGGTACCGCGAGAGGCAAAATTAATGACCATTCAAAAATACGCTTACCAGGGAACTGGTAATTGGCTACTAACCACGCATTGCCGACCCCCAAAACAAAGACACCAAGCGCTACGCCTAGTAGCAAAATAACCGTGGACATCACATAGTCGCCGAGCACAAATTCCCATAGGTGCGCCAAGGTTCCCTGGCCTTCGATGCCAGCAGCGCCCGGAATGCTCTCTGGAAACAGAAAAGGAGCGCCCAAGCCAAGCAAGGGCAGGGAGAGCAATAGTGCGATCAGAACAACAATTCGGCTCATTTCAGGGGGCGATCGTAAGGGCTAACTACAGTGAATCCGGTGAATGTAACCGGTTAATGCGAAAATTATAGGGATGAATTCATCCAAACCCCTACTTTCACTTGAAGAAATTGAAATCGCCTATCCCAAACCGGATGGCAAGGGCTGGTTGCGCATCGTGCATGACCTCAATCTTCAGCTTGAGGCAGGCGGTATTGCCTGCCTATTGGGGCCATCGGGCTGCGGCAAGTCGACCGTTTTAAGGGCTATTTGTGGTTTTGAGCCCTTGCAACACGGTCAAATTAAGTTACACGATAAGGTGGTTAGCTCCCCTACTGTCAACCTAGCCCCCAGTAAGCGCCGGGTGGGAATGGTGTTTCAGGATTTCGCCTTGTTTCCCCATTTATCCGTTATTGAAAATGTGATGTTTGGCCTTGGCGCCCTTCCCGCAAACCAGCGTCACGCGGTCGCCATGGATTGGCTGGGGAAGGTCTCACTAGCCAATAAGAGCCAAGCCTATCCACATGAACTCAGCGGCGGCCAACAGCAAAGGGTGGCATTAGCTCGGGCAATGGCCCCAGAGCCGGACTTAATCCTGTTAGATGAGCCATTTTCAAGTTTGGATGTGGACTTACGGGAGCGTCTTGCTTCTGAAATGCGCGACATCTTAAAAAACAATGGTGTTACTGCACTCTTGGTAACCCACGATCAATTTGAGGCCTTCGCAATTGCCGATCACATCGGCGTGATGAATGACGGCAACATTGTGCAATGGGATACGCCCTATGATTTATATCATCAGCCGGTTAACCGCTACGTCGCTGACTTTATTGGTCGCGGGGTATTTGTAAAGGGTGCGATTCAAGACAATGCCATGGTTGAAATCGAGCTCGGCAAACTTAAGTTAGACAATGATCAGCACGACCCGATTGGCAGAATAGTGGATGTGCTACTGCGTGCCGATGATATTCAGCACGATGATGCCAGCCCACTATTGGCAGAAGTGATTCGTAAAACCTTTCGGGGTGCTGATTTTTTATACACCTTAAGGCTCACCTCAGGCCAAGAAGTATTTGCCTATGTCCCCAGCCACCACGACCATCACATTGGTGAGAAAATTGGCATTCGATTGGGCGCTGATCACGTCGTCACTTTTTCCGACTAAGCGGACTCAATAAGGGGTTTGTGCATAGGGTTATTAACATAGAAGAACCCTGTAAAGTAGTGACTATGACTTCATTCAAAATGCGCTCTGTATTAACTTCTAGCTTAGCGCTTAGCTTGCTCTTCATGCCATTAATTTCTGCGCATGCCTCTACGGATTTGGCTAAAAAGAATAC
>CAWUTW010000033.1:0-7476 GCA_963925585.1 uncultured Polynucleobacter sp.
TTTGGTTTTGGTAAGAGCTTAGATCACAACCTCAGAATGCTACAAGAATTTGCAAGCTTCACGCAAAACGGCCATCCCGTTTTAGCAGGCATTTCTCGAAAATCGATGCTCGGCAAAATTACCGGGCGAGAGGTCGGCGATCGACTTGTACCCAGCGTAGCTGCGACCGTTTTGGCGGCAGAGCGGGGCGCAAGCATCGTACGGGTGCATGATGTTCCTGAGACCATTGATGCCCTAACGCTATGGGCTGCAGCCCAAACAGCATGATGGTGGGCAAAAGCACGCATCCCTTTACCTGCAAGTTTTATAATGAATTCCTATGAAAGCAAACAAAAAAAAGTATTTCGGCACTGATGGCATTCGCGGCGAGGTGGGTAAGGCCCCGATCATTCCGGATTTCATCATGCGTTTGGGATACGCTGCAGGCTGCGTTTTAAAGCAGGCGGCCCCTGCGGGCGAGCGCTGCACCGTTTTAATTGGTAAGGACACGCGCGTATCGGGCTACCTATTAGAGGCCGCACTGGAGGCTGGCTTTTCTGCCGCTGGAGTCGATGTCATGCTCTGCGGTCCGATGCCAACACCTGGAGTGGCTTACCTCACTAAGGCATTGCGACTTTCCGCGGGTGTGGTGATCTCTGCATCGCACAACCCATACCAAGATAACGGCATTAAGTTTTTCTCGTCCGAGGGCGATAAATTATCGGATGCATCGGAACTCGCGATTGAGGCTGCTTTAGATCAGCCCCTAGGTTGTGTGAGCTCGGAGTACCTCGGCAAAGCATTTCGTTTAGACGATGCTACCGGACGTTATATTGAGTTTTGTAAATCCACCTTTCCTGCAGCACTGAATTTGCGTGGATTGAAAATGGTTGTGGATTGCGCCAATGGCGCAGCCTATCAATCGGCCCCGAATGTGTTTAATGAGCTCGGCGCAGAGGTGATTTCCATTGGCGTTGAGCCCAACGGCCGCAACATTAACGATGGCTGTGGCGCAACCGCCCCAGCGGCTCTCGTTGCCAAGGTCAAAGAACATCAGGCTGATTTGGGTATTGCACTGGATGGCGACGCCGATCGCTTGCAAATGGTCGATAGCACAGGCCGTCTGTTTAATGGCGATGAGCTCTTGTACGTTCTGGCAAAGGACCGTGTAGAGCGAGGGCTGCAACTCGGCGGGGTGGTTGGTACCTTAATGACCAATGCCGCCATTGAGCAAGCCATTAAAGCCCTAGGTCTGCAATTTGAGCGCGCAAACGTAGGTGACCGATACGTTTTAGAGCAGCTGAAAAAGTACCAGTGGACATTAGGCGGCGAGGGCTCGGGCCACTTGCTTTGCCTCGATCAGCACTCCACGGGGGATGGCACGGTTGCTGCTTTGCAAGTATTAGCAGCGATGCGCAATCAAGGTAAATCCTTGGCCGAGCTGCTGCACGGGGTAAATGCCTTTCCTCAAGTTTTACTGAACGTCAAAGTCGCCTCTGGCTATGATTGGCAGGCCGACGCCAAGGTAGTTGAGGCGGTTAATTCAATCACTGCCCAGCTCGGCAATGCCGGTAGGGTCCTCATCCGGGCTTCAGGCACCGAGCCGGTTTTGCGTGTCATGGTGGAAGCAAAAGACCAACAGCAGGCGACAGACTGCGCTAAAACGATTGTGGCGACCATAACCACATAAGAAATATTTAATGTAAACCCTTGTTTTTTATGGATTTTTTAATGCAAAGCGCGGTGTCACAAAGCCGTCACATAGGCTCTTTATTGTTCAGTCATCGCGCTATGCGGTAACTCTATTAAAGGACAATGAGATGAAATTGACACTGAAAAAAGCACTTACTGTAGCTGCCCTTTCGATTTCAACAGTGGGTTTTGCTCCAACAGCAATGGCTGCCGATATTACCGGCGCTGGCGCTACATTCCCATTCCCAATTTACGCCAAGTGGGCTGAAGCCTATAAAGCCCGCTCTGGCTCAAGTATGAACTATCAGTCCATTGGCTCTTCTGGCGGTATCAAGCAAATTAAAGCAAAGACCGTTGATTTTGGTGCAACTGATAACCCAGTCAAGTTTGAAGACCTCGAAAAAGATGGCATGATTCAATTCCCAGCCATTATTGGCGGCGTAGTTCCGATCATTAACGTTCAAGGCCTCAAGCCGAATCAGCTCAAATTAGACGGCGTCGTCTTGGCTGATATTTTCCAAGGCACCATTACTAACTGGAATGACAAGCGCATTGCGCTGCTCAACCCAGGCCTTAACATTCCAGCAGGCGAGATTACTGTAGTCCACCGTGCGGACGGTTCCGGTACTACCGCTATTTTCACCGATTACCTCGCAAAAGTAAGCAGTGAGTGGAAGAGTGCGGTTGGCGCTGGTGCAGCGGTCAAATGGCCTGCTTCATCTTCTGTTGGTGGCAAAGGCAATGAGGGCGTTGCTGCAAACGTTTCCCGTGTGAAAAATTCGATTGGCTACGTTGAGTACGCCTATGCGAAGAAAAACAACATGACTACAGTGCAGTTAAAGAATAAGGATGGTCAGTTTGTAGTTGCAGACGACTCCACCTTCGCGGCTGCTGCAGCTGGTACCGATTGGGCAAAAATTCCAGGAATGGGTGCATTTATTACCGATGCTCCAGGTGCTAAATCCTTCCCCATTACAGGTGCATCCTTCATTTTGATGTACAAGCAACCAACCAACAAAGCAACTTCTGCTGAAGTGATCAAGTTCTTTGACTATGCCTTCAAAGAAGGCGGAAAAATGGCGATTGATTTGGACTATGTGCCAATGCCAGCATCGACTACTGATTTTATCCGCAAGAACGTTTGGAATCAGATTCAGAATAAGTAATACAGCATTTGTTTAAATACCTACCCCACTTCGGTGGGGTAGTTGTTTGTCAGGTCTAGAATAATTTTGGGCAATCTGTCGAAAGTAGCTCTTAAAGGGTACGCAGTTTATGGAAAATACGGCTTCAGCGGGTCTAGTCAGTCAGCAAGCAGTAAAAATCGCAAAGCAACAACGTATATTCGATAAGTTGTTTTATTTGGTGACGCAATTTTTTGCTTTACTCGTATTGCTGGCTCTGCTTGGTATCATCGCTTCCCTTGTGGTTAATGCGTATCCAGCGTTTGAGAAATTTGGATTTGGGTTCTTTACCACGGTAGAATGGGACATTATTAACGGCGAGTTCGGTGGCGCCATTGCCATTTACGGAACAGTCATTACCTCCGTCATTGCGCTCCTCATTGCAGTACCGTTGAGTTTTGGTATTGCAGTATTTTTAACTGAAATTTGCCCTAAGGGCCTTCGTCGACCACTGGGTACCGCGGTTGAAATCTTAGCGGCAGTACCCTCCATTATTTATGGTATGTTCGGCTTATTTATCTTTGCCCCTATTTTTGCAGATTATATTCAGCCAGGCTTAGCTGCAACCTTTGGCCACATACCTGGCCTCGGCATTCTATTTTCCGGTGCATTTAATGGTATTGGTGTGCTCTGTGCGGGCTTAATTTTATCGATGATGGTCTTGCCTTTTATTGCATCCGTCATGCGCGATGTATTTGAAATTGTTCCCCCCGTGTTAAAAGAGTCCGCCTATGGTATCGGCTGTACCACTTGGGAGGTAGTCCGTAATGTGGTCTTGCCATATACCAAAACGGGTGTGATTGGCGGGATCATGTTGGGTCTGGGCCGTGCATTAGGGGAGACTATGGCAGTTACCTTTGTGATTGGTAATGCGCACAAACTTAAGGCATCTTTATTTGCTCCTGGAAATTCGATCGCCTCTACCTTAGCTAACGAATTTGGCGAGGCTGAGATCGGAGCCCACTATTCATCACTCTTCCTATTGGGGCTAGCTCTCTTTGCAATCACCTTCGTTGTTCTGTCGCTGGCAAAAATAATGCTGATGCGCATGGAAGCCAATCAAGGGGTTAAAACGTAATGAGTAATGCTCAATTTAAAAGCGGTTCTGCCATTGCAAAAGGCATGGATCAAGCGCTATTTAATAAGCGCAAGCGTGTCAATGCGATTGGCTTAACCTTTTCCTTAATTGCCATGAGCATCGGCATGGCCTTCTTATTCTGGATTTTGTCGGTTCTCTTATTCAAGGGACTAGCCGCCATTAGCCCATCACTGTTTTTTGAAAATACTCCAGCACCTGGTACTGAAGGCGGCGGCTTATTGAATCCTATCATCGGCAGCCTGATGATAGTAGCTGTTTGTACCTTTGTTAGTACGCCCATCGGTATTCTGGCTGGAATTTACCTTTCTGAGTATGGTGGTAAGAGCAAGTTTGCTGAAGTCACGCGTTTTGTAACGGATATTATGTTATCGGCACCATCGATTGTGATTGGCCTCTTTGTATACGCGATTATTGTTTATCAAGTAAAGAGCTTCTCCGGGTGGGCTGGTTCAGTTGCCTTGGCGCTGATTGCTGTGCCGGTGGTGGTGCGCACCACTGAAAATATGCTGCGTTTGGTACCGCTGACGCTACGTGAGGCGGCATATGCCTTAGGCGCACCGAAGTGGAAAGTTGCCCTTAGCATTACCTTAACAGCAGCTAAGAGTGGTGTAATTACCGGAATTTTACTAGCGCTCGCTCGCGTCAGCGGTGAGACTGCGCCTCTCTTGTTCACCGCACTCAATAATCAATTTTTCTCAACCGATATGAGCTCACCTATGGCTAATTTGCCCGTGGTGATATTCCAGTTCGCCATGAGTCCTTACGACAACTGGGTCAATTTGGCTTGGGGTGGCGCGCTTTTAATTACATTTGCAGTATTGTTTTTAAATATCCTGGCACGGGTTGTGTTTCGCGAAAAGGTAAAAGTATGACAATGATGAGAACAGTAATGCATGCGGGTTCGGCTGAGGCGGATGCGGCAGTAGCCGATCGCGAAGGTGCAGGCGTATCCACGAATGCCATTGAGGTCCGCAATTTAAACTTCTTTTATGGCAGCTTTCAGGGCCTTAAGGACATCAATCTTGATATTATTGAGAAGAAGGTCACTGCCTTTATTGGCCCATCGGGCTGTGGCAAATCGACGCTCTTGCGTACCCTGAACCGGATGTATGACCTGTATCCTGGTCAGCGTGCTGAAGGGCAGATTAGCTTTTATGGTGAGAACATCCTGGCTACCGATAGTGACGTGAATTTACTCCGCTCCCGCATTGGCATGGTTTTTCAAAAACCAACACCATTTCCGATGTCGATTTATGAGAATATTGCGTTTGGCGTGCGTCTCTATGAGCGTCTTTCTAAAGCTGAAATGGATGAGCGAGTAGAGTGGGCACTCAGTAAGGCGGCTCTGTGGAATGAGGCAAAAGACAAGCTCAATCAAAGCGGTTTGTCCCTGTCTGGCGGTCAGCAGCAGCGTTTGTGCATTGCGCGCAGTGTGGCCGTTAAGCCATCGGTAGTATTACTGGATGAACCAACCTCGGCGCTTGATCCGATTTCAACAGCAAAGATTGAGGAATTGATTAACGAACTAAAAAAAGAGTACACCATTGCGATTGTGACGCACAATATGCAACAGGCTGCTCGTGTCTCTGATTTTACGGCCTATATGTACTTGGGTGAGTTAATGGAGTACGGTAAGACCGATGAACTTTTTATCAAGCCCAAGCGCAAAGAAACAGAAGACTATATTACTGGCCGTTTTGGCTAATTAGGAGAAGACATGCCAGATAAGCACCTATCATCCCAGTTCGACGAAGACCTCAATGCCTTATGTGCCCAGCTGTTAAAAATGGGTGGTTTGGTTGAGCAGCAAATTGAAACTGCCATGCGCGGTTTTACCGAGCTCAACGTTGATTTATGCAATGAAGTCATTGAGCGTGAGAAATCCGTTAACGCGATCGAAGTCGAAATTGACTCTGCGTGTGTAGAGGTGATCGCTCGCCGCCAGCCCATTGCCCGTGATTTGCGCTTAGTGATGGCTATTTCGAAGGCAATTACTAACCTAGAACGCGCTGGCGATGAGGCCGAGCGTGTAGCCAAGCGTTCGCGCCGAGTAATTGAGGAATCGTCAAACTATAAAATTAATGTGGCAGAGATCAAATTATCTGGTCAGCTGGCGATCGATTTGTTACGTCAAAGTTTGGATTGTTTTGCTCGCCTAGATGCGGTCGCCGCAGCTAAAGTGGTACAAGACGATAAGCAGATTGATGAGGAATTCCGTGGCTTTGTGCGTAAGTTGATTACCTATATGGCCGAAGATCCAAAGATGATTTCGACTGGATTGGATTTACTTTTTATTGCGAAAGCAATTGAGCGTATTGGTGACCATTCCAAGAATATTGCTGAGTTTGTGATTTACATCGTGAAGGGCTCTGATGTTCGGCACACGCCTCAAGATAATGTGATCCGCGAAGCGAATAGCTGATATTCATGTCGCAACTGATCTTGATCGTTGAGGATGAGCCATCGATTGCTGAGCTCATCTCCATTAATCTAAGTCATGCAGGTTTTACAGTTGCCAGGGCATTTCAGGCGGATGAAGCAGCGCTTATGATGCGCAATATCTCACCCGACTTGATTATTTTAGATTGGATGCTACCCGGTAAATCAGGGGTGCAATTTGCAAAAGAATTGCGCCTTAATCCGGCAACCCAATCATTACCAATTTTGATGTTGACGGCAAAGGGAGAAGAGGCCGATAAGGTTCTTGGCCTCAACGCTGGTGCTGATGACTACGTTACCAAACCCTTTTCTCCCAAAGAGTTAGTAGCGCGCGTCAAAGCCCTACTGCGCCGCCATGCCCCGTCTGTGGTTGAAGAAAAAGCACTGAGTGTGGGCCCGATTCAATTGGACCCAGTTTCACATCGCTTAACAATTACGATGGCCAATTTAAGCCCGAAAAGCGTGTCTTTGGGGCCAACTGAATTTCGCTTAATGCAGTTTCTAATGGCCAACCCAGAGCGCGTTCACTCCCGTACCCATCTTTTAGACAATGTATGGGGTAATGAGGCTTATATTGAGGAACGGACCGTTGATGTTCACATTAAGCGCTTAAGGGCGGCTCTATCGCCTTATGACTGCGACCGTTTTGTTGAGACAGTCCGCGGCAGCGGCTATCGCATCACCAAGAATCCAGTAGAGACCAAAGTTCAGTTTTAAGGGTATTTAAGGCTAGTTGATGCGCATGCTCTAAGATGTCGCTATGTTCGCCGCAATTACCCGTTTTCTTCTTCTTTTGGCCAGTGCAGCAATCCTGTATGGGCTTACTCAGTCGATTTGGGGTTACTGGCTTTCGTTTAGTGCGAGTTTGGCCGTTTTGGCCCTTCCATTGGGCTACTTATACATCAAGCTCTCGGTATTAAAAAAGTAACTGCAAGCCGATGTAATAGAAAATTTACCTCCTGCATTTGGGTATTTGGAGGATGTTTTTTTTCGTTTGCAGCGCGCAGCGCGCTCAAGTAAAAAACGCATTGCTGACGTTGAACGGCAACACCAGCGCTTTATCGAGGCCTTTCAGGCTTCGCC
>CAWUTW010000034.1:0-44571 GCA_963925585.1 uncultured Polynucleobacter sp.
ATCTCTACTTCGTTAGTGACATGTCAAGGGTAGGTAAGGTTTTTCGCGTTGCATCGAATTAATCCACATCATCCACCGCTTGTGCGGGTCCCCGTCAATTCCTTTGAGTTTTAATCTTGCGACCGTACTCCCCAGGCGGCCGACTTCACGCGTTAGCTACGTTACTGAGAATGTAAATTCCCAACAACTAGTCGGCATCGTTTAGGGCGTGGACTACCAGGGTATCTAATCCTGTTTGCTCCCCACGCTTTCGTGCATGAGCGTCAGTGTTATCCCAGGGGGCTGCCTTCGCCATTGGTGTTCCTCCACATATCTACGCATTTCACTGCTACACGTGGAATTCCACCCCCCTCTGACACACTCTAGCTATACAGTCACAGACGCCATTCCCAGGTTAAGCCCGGGGATTTCACGCCTGTCTTGTATAACCGCCTGCGCACGCTTTACGCCCAGTAATTCCGATTAACGCTCGCACCCTACGTATTACCGCGGCTGCTGGCACGTAGTTAGCCGGTGCTTATTCTTCAGGTACCGTCATTCCCGGACTGTGTTAGAGCCGGTGTTTCTTCCCTGACAAAAGAGCTTTACAACCCGAAGGCCTTCTTCACTCACGCGGCATTGCTGGATCAGGGTTGCCCCCATTGTCCAAAATTCCCCACTGCTGCCTCCCGTAGGAGTCTGGGCCGTGTCTCAGTCCCAGTGTGGCTGATCGTCCTCTCAGACCAGCTACTGATCGTCGCCTTGGTGGGCTTTTACCCCACCAACAAGCTAATCAGATATCGGCCGCTCTAATCGCGCGAGGCCTTACGGTCCCCCGCTTTCCCCCTCAGGGCGTATGCGGTATTAGCGCAGCTTTCGCTGCGTTATCCCCCACGATAAGGTACGTTCCGATATATTACTCACCCGTTCGCCACTCGCCACCAGGTGCAAGCACCCGTGCTGCCGTTCGACTTGCATGTGTAAGGCATGCCGCCAGCGTTCAATCTGAGCCAGGATCAAACTCTTCAGTTTAATCACTGTGAACCTTGCGGTTCGTCGCACTCATATTAGAAATTGACTTGGTTTTACAACCAAATCTTTTTACTGACATTGAGTACTGTTTATTTACATCTGTCCCGAAGGACTGGATGCGTTCACTCAGTACCCACAATTATCGATTGACTATTTTTTAAAGAGGGCTGAACGCTAAAAAAAACGTATCAGCAGAGAGGTGAGACTATGCCATGACTGTAGGGGGCTGTCAACACCTTTCGTAGTCTTTTTCCTAGTATTTAGGTGTTTTTTTGAGGGTTTATAAAAATTCGTATACAAATCAATAAGTTAAGAAAAGCTGATTTTCTGCCCCATTTAAAAAAATAGCCATTATTTTGTGCCGAGCCAATTAATTAGGGAAAACCCTGATTAATTCCAGTCTTTCTGCTAGAGTGGTTCGATGATCAAGCCTATATTTGTTAAGGTCTTTACTGGTGGGCAAGCAGCCAATCGGCCTCCGCTGGTCCGGGAGCTGGATGACAGCCATCGGCCGGCCGTACTGGGGCATTTTTTGACCCTAGGGACCGACGATCGGCGCCTGCGCTTCGGTTCGCCCACATCGGATGTGGTCATAGCGCGCTATGTGGCGAATCTGAATTTCAGCCGCGATGCGCTGTTTGGTGTTTTTAATGACGCACTGGATCTCGTCGGCATTGCGCATCTTGCTTATGTACCGCTTGCTAAGGACTGCCCACGCTCTGCCGAATTTGGAGTCTCTGTGTTGCAGCATAGCCGCCATCGCGGTCTTGGCGCTGCACTCTTAGCGCGAACTGCTGTCCACGCACGCAATACGCACATCGATACTTTATTTGTACATTGCTTGGCGAAAAACAAGGCGATGATGCACTTAGCGCAAAAGCTCGGCATGCATGTGAAATTTGCCTACGGCGATGCGGATGCGTATTTAATTTTGCCGCCAGCGAATGCGCAAAGTATTTTGCATGAAGCATCGCAAGAGCAAATGGCCGACCTCGATTACGCACTCAAGGCGAACCTAAAACAATTCAAACAAATTTGGCGTTGGTTTTTCGGAATGCAAAGCCAGCCATAAAAAATGCCCGTGCCTGCATGGGCATTCGATTTACTAAACTGCGTTCGGCTTAATTGTTCACATTGGTATTCGGTTGTGATGTATCTGCTTTTCCTTGTTGCTCAAGGCGCGTTTTTTCTGCATCCGAAATGATGTCAAAAAATATGAACACTTGTTTCACGCCACTGGTATTACTTGCCACTTTTTTAGCGCGCTCTGCTTCTGCTTTTGTCAAAATGCCCATCAAATAAACATTGCTTGCCTCGACCACAATATTCATGGAGTTGGATGGAAGCTCGTTCGTAAAAATCATTTGTGTTTTGATGCGCGACGCAAGATACGTATCGTTCGCACGTGCAGTAAATGAACTATTCGGCCCAATGACAATTTCATTAAAAACGGATCGTACATTTTTAAGTTCTTTTACGTACGCGCCCGCGCCACCTTTGATATCGGCGTTTTTTGCTTCGCCCGTCAACAGGACCTTTTGGTTAAATGATGTTACCGCAATGTGTGCATTATCGCCATAGCGCTTGACGAGCTGGTTGCCTGCCTCCAGCTGAATTCCAAGATCGATTGCTTGTACCCCAGGCGACCTGCGATCAGCAAGAATGGTAGTGGTTCCGGTCACGGCGCCGACCGCTAAAATTCCGCACCCGCTTAGGAGCGTTGCTGCCAGGAACCCAAGGGACCACCTCATCAAACGCGTCATGTGATTTCCTTTTTAATCTAAGAGTAGATGATCAACACCATCGCACAGGCTGTGCAATAAAACTAAATGCGTTTCTTGAATGCGCGCGGTGCGAGTAGAGGGGGCGCACAAATTAATGTCGTGCTCTCCTAAAAGTCCTGCTATTTTTCCGCCGCCATTACCGGTAAGCGCAATGACATGCATGCCGATTTTCTTTGCAGCCTCAATGGCTGCAACAACATTTTTTGAATTTCCTGAGGTCGAGATCGCCAGTAAGATGTCGCCTTTTTTTCCAAGACCGCGCACCTGTTTGCTAAAAATTTCATCGTAGTGATAGTCATTGGCGATTGCCGTCAAAATCGACGAATCTGTAGTGAGCGCTATCGCTGCCAGCTCCCTTCGCTCTCGCTCAAAGCGACCCACCAATTCTGCTGCAAAATGCTGTGCATCTGCTGCAGAGCCGCCGTTACCACAAGCCAATATTTTTCCGTCCGACTCTAGGCAATGTGCCATGGCCACAACGCCTTTGGCAACATGCTCTGGCAACAACTTTAGCGCCTCTTGCTTTACCGCAATACTCTCTACAAAATGTGCGGACGCACGCTCGCTTAGCCGATTCAGTGTTTTTGTATCCATTGCAATATTATGCGCCAAACAGGGGTTCTAATCCGCTTTGTGGCGGCCCAGCGCACTATGAATTACTCGTACCTGCTGGCTTTTTTCTGCATAATCAATCCCATGGTTATTACTCACACGCCCAATACGTGGTCGACTGATTTTCTGAATCAGCAAAACTTCCCAGCAGCTACTCTGTATATGGTCGCAACCCCAATTGGCAACTTAGGCGATATCACCTTGCGTGCGCTGCATGTGCTCAATGCTGTTGATGGAATTGCTTGCGAGGATACGCGCCACAGTGCGCCCATGCTGAATCACTTTGGCATCCATAAAAAACGCTTGGCACTGCATGCCCATAACGAGGCATCTGCATCCGACGCCTTAATTGGGAGCCTGCAACAGGGCGAGCGCTGGGCCTATATATCAGACGCGGGTACGCCGAGCGTATCCGACCCAGGGGCCCGCCTCGCCGCTGCTGTTGGCCTGGCTGGTTTTCGGGTTGTACCCATACCGGGGGCAAGTGCAGTTTCTTGCGCCGTATCGGTAGGGGGTTCGGTACTTCTCCCTTCAGATGGGCAGTTTCAGTTTCTCGGCTTTTGGCCACATAAATTGCGTGATCAGGAAGAGTGGCTACGGCAGATTGCCCTTTGCAGCAAGGCGTCGGTCTTTTTTGAGTCCCCGCATCAAATTGCAAATACCTTACTGAAGTTGGCGACACGCCTTGACGATAGCAGAATCGTGATGGTGGGACGGGAGCTGACTAAAAAATTTGAGCAAGTAGTCCACCTCAGGCCCAGTCAGATCTCCAACTGGTTGAGCAGTGCCGAGAGCCTAAAAGGTGAATTCATTGTGGTGGTTTCGGCTGCTGAACAAAATACCAGCACGCCAGCCAATCACGCCGAAATACTGCGATGGGTGGCGGTTCTGAAGCCCTTCATGGGCAGCAAAGAGCTGGCGAATGTCATCTCTACTATTACTGGAATATCGAAAAAAGAGGCCTATCAGCTGGCGCTAGAGGGCAAATAAAAAAGCCGGCAATGACGCCGGCCTCTTCATTTATAGCTGCTTATTTTGTGGCAGCCTCGGCTGGAGCAGCAGCCGGCGCTTTGGGATCTGGAAATTTACCGCCTGCAGAGCCAGTCAAATAAACCACTGATAAGCCGAGCTCATGGTCGCTGATGTCAGCAGGATTTGCGCCGCCGCGCGCTGGCATTGCACCCTTGCCTTTAATCACCGACGTTAAAAGCGCATCGTAGCCTTTGCCCAACCTGCCAGACCAGTCCCCAGCGTTGTTAAAACGGGGGGCGCCAGCGGCGCCATTGGCGTGACAAGAGGCACATGCCGTTTTATAAACTGCTGCGCCTGTCTTCATTTCCCGGGGGGCGTTTGCATCGCGAAAATCGAGCTGGGCCACCGGCTTGATGAGCTGATTGGCTGATTTGGAGGCCTCTTCGGCATCTCCGCCGGTTCGCTTGCCGTTATCAACATAAACCATTAACAACAAAATCACTATTAACGGTACAAAAAAGCTGGCAAACACCATGATAATAAGTTGTTTGGGCGATTTAATCAGACTGCCGTGGTCGTTGCTCATGTTGGGGTGAACTTATCGGTTTGGGGGTTAAAAAATAGACTCTTACGATTATAGCGAGTGGTTTTTGATGCAGCCACTTACAATAGGGGCAAGTTTCCACAATCTTGGCGCCCGTAGCTCAGTGGATAGAGTATTGGCCTCCGAAGCCAAGGGTCGCAGGTTCGATTCCTGCCGGGCGCACCAGCAAAACCGGGGTTTTGGTTCAGCGCATGCAGAATATTGTGAAAACCTCTATTATTCATGGAATTAATTACTGGTAAATACTGTGTCTACTCATCTAAACTCAACGCTCACTGATCCGTCGATCGTTGCGCCATTAGCGCCAACGGAACCCTTGCCACACCGCAAAATCATTCGGAGCTGGCTGATTCCTATGGCAGAAGGCCAAACCGGCAGGGCATTGTTGCTCCTGTTTATCGATGCTGCCCTCTGGCTTGGAGCGATTGCAGCCACCATATTTGTTGAAAGCATCATCCTCAAGATCGTATTTGGCGCAATCGCTGGCTTTGTTACCGGCCGCATCTTCATCTTAGGGCACGATGCCTGCCATCAGAGCTTTACGCCAAACCGTGAGCTCAATAAAGTATTGGGCCGCATTGCCTTTTTACCTTCACTCACACCTTACAGCCTGTGGGATGTTGGCCACAACGTCGTTCACCATGGACAAACCAATTTAAAAGGCTTTGATTTCGTGTGGGAACCGCTCTCGAAAGCGGAGTTCGATGCCCTGCCAGCTTGGCGCAAAAGCCTTGAGCGCCTTTACCGCAGCGGCTGGGGGCCGGTCTTTTATTACTTAATCGAGATTTGGTGGAGACGAGAGTACTTCCCGAATGCCCAGAATAAGCCGGGTGATCGCCCCGTTTTCCTCAAAGACAATCTTCTAGTTACCGGCTTTGCGACTGTCTGGATTGCTTGCCTGATCGCTGGAGCCTTAGCAACTGGTCAGTCGGTTTGGATTGGTCTTTTAACTGGGTTTGTGCTGCCATTCTTGTTTTGGAACGGCATGATCGGTTTCGTTGTCTACGTGCACCATACCCACCCTTCAGTCTCTTGGTATGACAAAAAGTCGGAATGGCTTCGGGCGCAGCCCTTTGTGTCAACCACGGTTCACCTGACGTTTGGCTTTTACTGGGGCGCCTTAATGCACCATATCATGGAGCACACCGCCCACCACGTCGATATGAGCGTCCCCCTATATCGCCTCCAAGAGGCCCAAAACACCCTTGAAACACTGCTGCCAGAGCGTATTTTCATTCAAAAATTCTCTTGGAAGTGGTATTTCGATACCGCCCGCACATGCAAGTTGTATGACTTTGAGAACAAGGCTTGGCTGGACTTTGATGGCAATAAAACAGCGGATTCAGTGCGCGTGATGTTGACCCCTGCTCCCGTAGGGCAAACAGGGTAAAATAGAGTTTTAGTAGATTAGTTGGCCAGCTTACTCATGACTACCACCGCACCTGAATCAACGCAAGATACATCCCAGAGCTTAAAGTTTTGCTCTTCTTGCAGTCGAGAAAAGCGCCTCGAAGGCGGAACCTGGATTCCAACGAGCAATCGAAAGCAACGTTGGATTTGCGCAAGCTGTTTATATAATCGCACCCACCGCACAGGTTCAGCTAAAACCTAAGTTTTTTTCGGTTTTCTGAGTGCCGCAATGGCGTGCTTTGATCGAAATCCATCCTTCCCCTTTTTTATAAAATGCAGCCTGCACTTTTACAAAGCGGGCAATCAATCACATGAACAGCACAAAATCCAATTACCTTTTTGCCGACACCCATGAGTGGGCAGACCTTCAGTCCGATGGCGTAGTCTGGGTTGGCATTAGTGATTACGCTCAAATCGCATTGGGTGACGTTGTTTTTTTAGAGACACCTACTGTTGGTAGCGTCGTTGAGCAAGGCAAGGCATGCGCTGTCATTGAATCAGTAAAAGCAGCCAGTGATATTCATGCTCCAGTATCGGGAACCGTGGTTGCAGTCAACTCGGCCGCTATTGATGCTCCTGAATCGATTAATCTGGATCCCTATGGAACCTGGCTTTTTAAAATCCAAGCCCTTAGTGCTGAATCACAAACACAAGAACTTGTGCGCCTTCATCCCCTTGCGCAATATGAATCCACATTAAATTAAGAGTGGGTCGCGCTCAATTAACCAGCGCACTCGGCTACCAACGCTGATTCGACCCTGCGACAATCCGCGCATCACCTGATCGAGCTGCGTTAATGCATGCTGTAGATTTTTACGGCTATCGCTCTCAATTACAAGCTGGGCTCTTTCCATACTGCTAACACGCACAATGGTTTTTGGGACAGGATCATACATCCGAACTCCATCTGGAAAATTCGGCTCATTGCGTACTGTTTCTTTGATGTCCGTCAGAAACTGAATTGCAGTGCTAATGTTTTTTGCTTCCGCATGTATTAGCGCCTGGTAACTATAAGGCGGTAACAAGGCGTCTTTGCGTTCAGTCGCAATATGCCCTAAAAATCCATCGACGTCGTGCCCTAATACATGACGAAAAACGGGCAGATCGGGATAGCGTGTTTCGATGCAGATCTCCCCTGCGTCTTGCTGATCTTGGCTAGCGCGCCCAGCGCGCCCAGCAACCTGCACGAGCTGCGCAAATAAACGCTCAGCTGCTCTATAGTCCTGTGAGAATAGCCTGCTATCAGCATCAATCACAACAACGAGGCCGATGTTTTGATAATCATGGCCCTTAGCAATCATCTGCGTGCCGACAATGATGTCGGCAGTGCCATCGTGTATTTGTTCAAACAAGCTTTCAGCGTGAAGGCTTTTTTTGCTGCTGTCTGCATCGATCCGAAGGACTTTTGCTTCCGGCCAGTGTGACTGTATGTAGTCCTCCATCTTTTGGGTACCTTGCCCAATGGTGCTGAGTTCTGCATTGCCACATTCTGGACAAAATGGCGGGACCTCTTTTATTAATCCACAGTGGTGGCAGTTTAATACTGCTTTTTTACCGAGGATGCTGGACTTATGCATCACCATATATGAGGAGCATTTGTTACACCCGGATAACCAGCCGCATGCAGTACAACTCAGTATGGGCGCATAACCGCGACGATTGATTAATACAAGGCTTTGCTTTTTCTGCAGCATGTTGCGCGTAATAGCATCACGCACCTCGGGCGATATAAGATCTGCCTCACCCTGCGCAGTGCGCGCAGCTGTCTTTGGCAAGCGTACGAGTTTTACTTTGGGCATGGCCGTACTCAATGCGCGTGCATCAAGCCGAATGCGCTCATATCTTCCATCTTCCGCAGCAAGCCAAGTTTCTAAGGATGGTGTTGCAGATGCCAAGACGATCGGTATTGATAATTGATGGGCTCGCCAAACACACAGATCTCTAGCGGAGTAGCGCGCTCCATCCTGCTGCTTATAGGATGCGTCATGCTCTTCATCCACCACGATTGCTTTCAAATTGGGGATTGCTGCAAGTGCAGCTAAACGCGTACCTAAAATAATCTGGGCCTTACCTAGAATGGTTTCTTGCCAAGCAATTCCACGCCGCTTTTCAGACAAACCACTGTGCATGACAGCAATGCGTTTTTCTGGAAAAAATTCCGCCACGCGTTTTTCAAGTTGCGGCGTCAGATTAATCTCAGGAACCAATATCAAAGCCTGAGCATTGTCGCTTTGCAACACCGCTTTAATCCAGTTCAGGTAAACGGCGGTTTTTCCGGAGCCTGTCTTGCCTTGCAATACGATGGTGCGGTAGGTTGCTACGCCACTGGCATCGCCAATTAAATGCTTCAGCGCGCTCACTTGTTCTAGATTGAGCTGGTCTTTTTGAATCCCTGAAAGGGGGGCAGGTTCATTTTGCCCCGGTTGAGGCGCCTCTTTCTTCTTGCTGGTTTTTTTTCCAGACTTTGTCTTTGTATCCCGCGATTGTTGCTCGAGCGCTTGCCATTTCTTTGGCTTTTTCCAATACACCGGTACCGATGGCAAGACAATTTCACCTAAGGTGCTGAAGTAATACTGGCTAGCAAAGTTGAGCATATGCAAGGTCTTGCTATCCAGTGGGGGCAAGGGTGCCCGCTGATGAACCTTCTTTAATTTAGAATGTTCATAATCTGAGTGATTACTCACTTTTATTACTATACCCACTGTATTTACTCTGCCAAAGGGTACTTCTACCAATTGGCCTGGCTCGGGCGTATCGCCCAATGTAGCGCGATCCCAGATGTAATCAAACCCTTGAGCCAGCGGTTTATCGAGCACGACCTGTACATAGCAATGCTGTGATGCGGCAGCGCTATGGCTCTGCCGTTCTTCTGTGGATAAGTCTGTGGATATCATTAGGTTCTGGCGCTTTTTGCTATTTTCACCTTGAAATGCACCAAGAATGCTCTTTTTCAGTGGCTAAACTAAAATCCAATAAAATCAATGACTTATATCTTGATATGGACAAATTGATTGAAAATTAACACCAATCCCTCTGAATAAATTTTTGTACTACCAACTGTGCATAACCCGAGGCGGGCGCGTAAGTAAACGCTTCTTTACGTCGCCAATTGCGACTATCGGCGTAGCTTTTGCGATTGCTCAATAACCGCCTGAGCTAGCGCGGTGACGCTTTCGGGTGGGGTGAATTGGGAAATTCCATGGCCGAGATTAAAAACGTGGCCATCCAAGGGATGTAGTCCGGGTTTTAATGACGGCGCACTGGCTAAATCAGCAAGCAGTTTGCCAGCTTCTTGGGCAATTTTCTCGGGACCGGAAAACAGAATTAAGGGGTCTAAATTTCCCTGGATGGCCAGTGGCTTACCCGCCGCCAAAAGCGCTTTACGAGCACGGCTCAGAGAAATGGTCCAATCTAGCCCAATGGCATCTGCCCCAACCCGGGCCATGTCTTCAATCCACAAGCCGCCGCCTTTGGTAAAAATAATGACGGGGATGCGTTGGCCTTCGTCCTCTCTAGGAAGCAGAGCAATTACTTTTTGCATCGCGGCTAACGATACCTGCTGGTACCAACCATCTGGCAACATGCCGCCCCAGGTATCAAAGATCATCAGCGCTTGCGCACCCGCTTTGACTTGCTCAGTGAGGTAAGCGGCAACCGACTGAATATTAATCTCAAGAATGCGCTCCAATAGATCGGGGCGATCAAACATCATGGTCTTGGCGTGGCGAAATTCATCCGCGCTCGAGCCATCAATCATGTAGCACGCCAAAGTCCAGGGGCTTCCTGAAAAACCAATCAAGGGCACACGTTGCTTACCATCCTGAATTAATGCTTTACGAATTTCAGATACGGCATCGAAAACGTAGGTCAATTCACCCATATCGGCATGGCGTAGCTTTTTAACGTCCGCTTCCGTGCGCAGCGGGTGCTGGAAGCTGGGGCCCTCGCCAGCCGTAAATTGCAATCCGAGACCCATCGCATCGGGGATCGTTAAAATATCAGAAAATAAAATGGCCGCATCCAATGGATAGCGATCCAAGGGCTGAAGGGTAACTTCGGTTGCATAGGCGGGCGTTTTGGCTAAGTCTAAAAAACTGCCGGCCTTCGCCCGCGTCGCATTATATTCAGGAAGATAGCGCCCAGCTTGACGCATTAGCCAAAGTGGCGTGCGATCAACCGACTGACCGAGACAGGCCTTAATAAACCGATCGTTTAGCAACATGTGGTGAAGGCTTATTTTTTGCGACGAAACCGAGCAATGGCCGCTAATTGTGCAGCAGCCATGGCAAATTCAGACTGCGCTAAGGCCAAATCAAAATCGCTACCGCGATTTTGCATGGCCTCTTCGGCGCGCTGTTTTGACTCGAGTGCTTTGGCCTCATCTAAATCATGGCCACGGATAGCCGTATCGGCCAACACAGTAACGTGATCGGGTTGCACCTCTAAGTAACCGCCCGCAACAAAAACAAATTCTTCATCGCCGTCGGCTTTTTCAATGCGCACCGAACCAGGACGAATGCGCGTAATTAACGGGGTGTGCCCATGCAAAATGCCGAGCTCGCCATTTTCTCCGGGAAGGGCAACAAACTTTGCCTCTCCACTAAAGATGGATTGCTCCGCACTAACAACATCGATGCGAATGGTAGCCATGGTTTCCTTGGTATTCGATTAAAGCTTCTTGGCTTTCTCAATGGCCTCATCAATTGAGCCCACCATATAGAACGCCTGCTCTGGCAAGTGATCCAACTCGCCACTTACAATCATCTTAAAGCCGCGAATGGTCTCTTTCAGGGGCACGTATTTTCCTGGTGATCCAGTAAATACCTCGGCCACGTGGAAGGGCTGGGATAAGAAACGCTGAATCTTACGGGCACGTGCTACAGCCAGCTTATCGTCTGGCGACAACTCGTCCATACCCAAAATCGCAATAATGTCACGCAACTCTTTATAGCGCTGCAATGTCATTTGTACGTTACGCGCCACCTCATAGTGCTCCTGACCAACCACTTGTGGATCAAGCTGGCGGCTGGTGGAGTCTAGCGGATCAACCGCTGGATAAATACCCAAGGCAGCAATGTCGCGTGATAACACGACCGTGGAATCCAAATGCAAGAAGGTCGTTGCGGGCGATGGGTCAGTTAAGTCATCGGCTGGTACATAAACCGCTTGAATCGATGTTACCGAACCGGTTTTGGTTGAGGTAATACGCTCTTGCAATTTACCCATTTCTTCAGCAAGCGTTGGCTGATAGCCTACTGCGGAAGGCATACGGCCCAGTAGTGCGGATACCTCAGTGCCGGCCAGCGTGTAGCGATAAATGTTATCCACGAAGAAAAGAATGTCACGGCCTTCATCGCGGAAGGCTTCGGCCATAGTCAAGCCAGTTAAGGCAACGCGCAAGCGGTTACCAGGCGGCTCATTCATCTGACCAAATACCATTGCCACCTTATCGACAACGTTGGATTCTTTCATTTCGTGATAGAAATCGTTACCTTCACGAGTACGCTCGCCAACACCCGCAAACACGGACAAACCTGAGTGCTGCTTCGCAATGTTGTTAATCAATTCCATCATGTTCACGGTTTTACCCACACCCGCACCGCCGAAGAGGCCAACCTTACCGCCCTTAGCGAATGGGCAAACTAAGTCGATCACCTTAATGCCGGTTTCTAATAAATCAACCGATGGTGATAATTCGTCAAACTTAGGTGCTGGCTGGTGAATTGCGCGGCGCTCTTGGGTTGCAATCGGGCCCGCATCGTCAATGGGGCGGCCTAAAACGTCCATAATGCGGCCGAGTGTTGCTGGGCCAACGGGGACGGAAATGGCTTTTCCTGTGGATACTACTTCCATGCCACGTCGCAGACCATCGCTAGCGCCCATAGCAATTGCGCGCACTACGCCGTCGCCAATCTGTTGCTGAACCTCAAAGGTCAAGCCTTTTTCAACAAATGATTTTTCGCCGCTCTCGACCAATGTCAAGGCATCATAAATATTTGGCATGCTGTCACGTGGGAACTGAATGTCCACCACAGGACCAATACACTGCACGATATTTCCGTTACTCATCGCATCTCTCCGATTTATTCCTAAATTCTGTCGTACTTCTAAATGCAGCCAGCTTAAACCGCTGCCGCTCCACCAACAATCTCTGAAAGCTCTTTTGTAATCGCGGCCTGACGGGTTTTGTTGTATTCCAATTGCAACTCGCCAATAACATTCTTCGCATTGTCGGAAGCTGCTTTCATTGAAACCATCCGTGCAGATTGCTCTGAGGCCATATTTTCTGCAACTGCCTGATAAATTAAAGCCTCAACATAGCGCTTTAACAGGCCATCTAAAATCGCCTCGGCGTCGGGTTCATATATGTAATCCCATGACGTTCCCTTACCCTCACCAGCGGTAATCGAATTGGGCGCTAGCGGCAAGATCTTTTCTAATACGGGCTCTTGTTTCATTGCATTCACGAAGCGTGTATAGGCAAGATAAACTTCATCCACTTCACCGCGCTCAAAGGCCTCGAGCTGTGCAGTGATGGCACCAATCAAGGTGTCCTTGTGGGGTGTGTCGCCCAATTGAATGGTCTGTGACAGCAACTTTGCTTTTGAGCGATTTAAAAATTGCAAGCCTTTTGATCCGATGGCCGTAAATTCAATGCTCAATTTCTTTTCTTGCAATTCACGTACTTGGTTTGTAATCAAGCGCAACACGTTGGTGTTTAGGCCACCACAGAGACCCTTGTCGGTACTAACCAAAATGGTGCCCACTTTTTTAACCTCGCGCACCACCATATATGCAGGGCGGTACTCGGGATTTGCTTTTGCTAGATTGGCAACAATTTCCCTAATTTTTTCAGAATAGGGCCGCGCATTACGCATACGCTCTTGAGCGCGCCGCATCTTCGAAGCAGCGACCATTTCCATTGCTTTCGTGATCTTGCGCGTGTTTTGCACGCTCTTGATCTTAGACCGTATCTCTTTTGTACTTGCCATGATGTATGCGTGCCCTCTTAGAAGGAGGCTGAGCGCTTGTAGTCCTCAATTGCAGCACGTAAAGCAGCTTCATCGTCTTTGCTCAAGTCTTTGGTTTCCTCAATGCGTCCAACTAAGTCTGCATATTTTGATTTGAGGTGATCTTGCAAGCCTTTTTCAAATACCAGTACATGCTTTACTTCGAGATCGTCAAAGTAGCCGTTGTTCATTGCGTAAAGCGAGGCGGCCATTTCCCAAACTTGCAAGGGCTTGTATTGCGCCTGTTTACACAACTCTGTAACGCGCTTACCGCGTTCGAGCTGCTTACGCGTTGCATCATCAAGGTCAGATGCAAACTGCGCAAACGCAGCCAGCTCACGGTACTGCGCTAAGTCGGTACGAATACCGCCAGACAGTTTTTTAATTACTTTGGTTTGTGCAGCACCGCCCACGCGCGATACAGAAATACCGGCGTTAATCGCTGGGCGCACGCCAGCGTTAAAGAGGTCGGTCTCCAAGAAAATCTGACCGTCGGTAATCGAAATCACGTTGGTTGGCACGAATGCAGAAACGTCGCCCGCTTGGGTTTCAATAATAGGCAGGGCAGTTAATGACCCGGTCTTGCCTTTTATAGCGCCGTTGGTAAATTTCTCTACATAGTCTGCGTTCACGCGGGCCGCGCGCTCTAACAAACGGGAGTGGAGATAGAACACGTCGCCAGGATACGCTTCGCGGCCCGGTGGGCGGCGGAGCAACAAGGAAATTTGACGATAGGCAACCGCTTGTTTAGTTAAGTCGTCATACACAATCAAGGCATCCTCACCGCGATCGCGGAAGTATTCGCCCATAGTACAGCCGGCATATGCAGAGAGGTATTGCATCGCGGCAGATTCTGATGCGCTTGCAGCAACTACCACGGTGTATTCCATTGCACCGAGTTCAGTTAACTTACGCACAACGTTGGCAATCGTCGATGCTTTTTGACCAATTGCAACGTAGACGCAATACACGCCTTTGCCTTTTTGGTTAATGATGGCATCCACAGCAACGGCAGTCTTACCAGTCTGACGATCGCCAATGATCAATTCACGCTGGCCACGGCCAATCGGAACCATCGCATCAATCGCCTTTAAGCCGGTTTGTACTGGTTGACTAACCGATTGACGTGCAATCACCCCTGGGGCAACCTTTTCAATAAAGTCGGTTAGCTTGGCATTAACTGGGCCTTTTCCATCAATCGGCTGACCAAGGGCGTTTACAACGCGGCCAAGGAGTTCTGGGCCAACGGGAACTTCTAAAATGCGTCCCGTGCATTTCACCGGATCGCCTTCTTTAATGTGGGTATATTCACCCAGCACGACTGCACCAACGGAATCACGCTCTAAGTTCAGCGCAAGGCCAATGGTATTACCAGGGAATTCCAACATCTCCCCTTGCATCACGCCAGACAAGCCATACACACGGCAAATACCGTCGGTTACTGAAATGACGGTGCCTTGGTTGCGCAGCTGGGAGTCAACTCCCATCTCACTAATTCGGCTCTTGATCAGTTCGCTGATCTCGGAAGGGTTCAGTTGCATCAATTACTCCTGGATATTATTTCGTATGTTCTTAGTGAAAGGTTATGCGCTTAGGCTTGCTTGCATTGTGGCCAATTGGGCCTTAACTGTGCTGTCCAATACCTCATCGCCAACTTGAACCCGGACGCCGCCAATTAAGCTAGGGTCCACCTCAATCGTTGGGCGCAATTCCTTGCCGCCAAACCGCTTTTTCAAACTTACCAACAAACTGCTTAATGCATCGCCTTCAAGTGGAAACGCACTGGTAATAAGAACCTCTGCAGCGCCTTCACTTTGATTTTTCAATAGCTCAAATTGGGCTGCAATTTCAGGCATTGCCGCTAGGCGGTGGTTTTGATTCACCAAGCGCAAGAACGCATTGACTCTATCGTCCAGCTTCGTCTTAACCATGCCGCTCATTAACTTGCTAAGCTCGTCTGCCGAAATCTTGGGGTTGTTAGCCAACACCGCCACATCCGACATCAAAGACAACTGCGCGAGTTCGGCTAATTGAACCAAAGCAGAGCCGTATTCTGTAGGCTTAACGCTAGAGAAAAGCGCTTCAGCGTAAGGGCGGGCAATGGTAGCTAAATCAGCCATATTAGAGCTCTGCCTTGAGTTGATCTAACAATGCGGCATGTGCCTTTGGATCAACTTCGCGACGCAAAATTTGCTCGGCGCCACGCACCGCCAAGGCCGCTACTTCAATGCGTAAGGCATCACGGGCGCGGGTAACTTGCTGTTCTGCGTCTTGTTTTGCTTGGACAATAATGCGCGCAGCTTCTGCTTGTGCATTGCTACGAATTTCTTCTGCGCTCATTTGTGCGCGCTTTTCTGCTTCAGCTACGCGCTGTCCGCCTTCTTGGCGAGCACGTGCCAATTCTTGCTCTGCCAGCTTAGATGCAGACGCCAGATCAGCTTTACCACGCTCAGCAGCTGCCAAGCCTTCTGCAACTTTGGTAGCGCGCTCGTCTAAAGCCTTTACCAGCGGTGGCCACACAAAACGTGCAACAACCCACCATAAAATGAAAAAGACGATCATTTGCGCGAATAGGGTCGCGTTCAGATTCACGGTATTCCTTTCAGTATTGTTAAGAGCATGCGGACAACACAGCGTTGCCCGCGTCAGAACAATTACTTAATAACGGCCAACAATGGGTTTGCAAATGCAAACAACATCGCAACGCCAACGCCGATCAAGAAAGCCGCGTCGATCAAACCAGCCAATAAGAACATTTTGGTTTGCAGCTCATTCATCAACTCAGGCTGACGAGCAGCGCCTTCAATAAATTTCCCGCCCATAAGGCCAATGCCTAGACATGCACCCAGCGCGCCCAAACCAATGATGAGGCCGATGCCGATTGCAGTTAAACCCTGAATATTTGCTAAAAATTCTTGCATGATGACTCCTAAGTAATAAAAGTGGTAATAAAAATAAAACGGTTAATGGTGACTATGTGCTTGACCGATGTAAACCAAAGTCAACATCATAAAAATAAATGCCTGTAACAAAATAACGAGGATGTGAAAGATGGCCCAAGCAGACCCTGCAATGACGTGGCCCACAAGGCCAAGCACACTCAGGTCAAGACTAAAAGTCCAAATACTACCCAGCAAGGCGATGAGCAAGAAAATGAGTTCGCCTGCATACATGTTGCCGAACAACCGCATACCTAAGGAGACCCCTTTGGCGATGTACTCGATGATATTGAGAACCAAGTTGAATGGGGCCAGGTACCACTTTGCTCCAAATGGTGCTGATAAGAGCTCGTGTACAAATCCTCCCAAGCCCTTTACCTTAAAGCTGTAGAAAAAAACCAGCAACAAAACCGCTAAGGACAAGCCTAATGTCGCATTCAAATCGGTTGTAGGCACTAACTTATGATGGGGCACATGCAAACCTAAATTCTCAAGAAAGTGATTCACGCCCACCACCCAATCTACTGGCACAAGATCAAGTGTATTTAACAAGATGATCCAGCAGAATACAAAGAGCGCTAGGGGGGCAATGTAGCTTCGGTCGCCGTGAACAATGCTTTTAGATTGCGTTTCGACCATTTCAACTAGCATTTCGATTAAGGCCTGAAAGCGCCCCGGCACTCCTGGGCTTGCTCGCCGTGCGGCAATGAGCAAAAATCCAACCGTCAATAGACCCATGGCAAGGGTCCAAAAAATAGTGTCTAAATTAATAACACTGAAATCAATAATTGAGGTTTGAGGTCCGCCAATATTGTTTAAATTTTGCAAATGCTCTGCAATGTACGCCGTGGGCGTTAATGGCTCACTAGGAGCGCCAGTTACTGCACTTGCCATCTTAAACAATCCCTTTTTTACAAAATGCTGATTAACGCCAAAACAGACCAAGAAGATAGCATTTGAGTGTGACAATATAAGTCAGCAACAGCGGTATCCACTTCAATTCTGCGTAATTAAACGCCAACCAAATAAACATTGCGATTGTAGCGGTAATTTTGATTACTTCACCAGAAACAAGTGCTGACAAAAAACCGCCAGAGGTCAGGCGCTGAGCGCCTCTTGCAATTTCTAAACGGAGCAAAAATAGTACCGCGGGTAAAACGCCAATTAACCCACCTAAAAAGGCCGAATAAGTATAAACGCTAATGCGCCCGTCGTCCCAAAAAATACAACTAATAAGCGCGCCTAAGATGGTTGCCAGCATTTGACCTGCCACCACCCTCCATGGCAATGTCAATCTACTTTTATTTGCACTAGTTTGTAATAGCGCTTGCATTTCTTCGCTGTTATAGACCCGAAAGGGCTCTTCCGACTCCTTCCACGGGTCATCGGCATTTGGTTGATTGCTTGGCGCTTTCAAATATAGATCCCTTAAGTTATCTAATGTTTACGTTTCTATGCCGAGTTTTTTTATAAGGGCATCTAACTCGTCCGCCTTACTGAAACGAATCCGTAACTCTCCGCCTTTACCCTTTAGCTTAAACTCGGCACTAAGGCCAATTTGATCTGCGATTTCACGTGATAGACGCTGCAAATCTGGGTCGGCGGCGGAATTAGACGCTTTTTTGGACTTTTTCGCGCCCATTTGGCCGCCAGCACGGGCGAGCACCGCAGACAAACGCTCGGCTTCCCGCACCGAAAGCCCTTGGGCCATGATTTTTTGCGCCAACGCAACCTGACTCGCTCCTGGCAGGGGGAGCAGGGCGCGAGCATGGCCCATATCAATATCGCCGGCCAACAACATGGCCTGAACCGGCTTTGCCAGTTGGGCCAGGCGCAATAAATTGCTAATAGCGCTTCTTGATTTGCCGACGGACTTTGCTGCCTGTTCGTGTGTAAACCCAAATTCTTCAATCAGGCGCGCTAATCCCCGCGACTCTTCTAGGGGATTTAAGTCCTCGCGCTGCATGTTTTCAATCAGGGCCATTGCTGCTGCCCCTTTATCGTCTGCCAGCGACACCAGGACCGGAACCTCGGTAAGTCCGGCCAGGGTGGCCGCCCTAAAGCGGCGCTCGCCGGCAATAATTTCGTATTTACCTGCGGAAATTGCGCGCACCAAAAGGGGTTGCATAATACCCTGTTCGCGAATGCTCTCAGCCAACTCCTGTAGCGGGCCTGAATCCATTTTTTGCCGCGGCTGGTATTTGCCAGCCTGAAGCGCACTTAAGGGAAGGCGCGATACGGCTGCGCCATTTTCAGTCGGCTTTTGCTTTTCTCCTAGGAGGGCCTCAAGGCCGCGGCCTAGGCCTTTTTTCTTCATTGTGCTCATGGTGTTTGATCAATCACATTTGTTGAATTCGTTTAATCATTTCCTCACCAAAGTCCAAATACGCTTTGGCGCCACGGGATGCCTTATCAAAGGAAACGCCTGGCAAGCCATACGAGGGCGCCTCTGCTAAACGGACGTTGCGCGGAATAATTGTTTTAAATACTTTGTCGCCGAAGTGTTCCAGCAATTGCTCCGAAACCTGTTGCTGTAAGGTCATGCGCGGATCAAACATCACCCGCAACAAACCAATAATCATCAGATCCGGATTGAGGTTGGCGTGCACTTGTTTGATGGTGTTCACTAAATCCGATAGGCCCTCTAAGGCAAAGTACTCACACTGCATCGGAACAATGACGCCATTGGCTGCGCATAGGCCATTGAGCGTCAACAAGGAGAGCGCAGGCGGGCAATCAATCAATATGAAGTCATACTCAGCACCCACCAAGGCCAGCGCAGTCTTTAGCCGCAGCTCGCGCTCATCAAGATCTACCAACTCGATTTCTGCGCCTGCTAAATCGCGGTTTGCTGGCAAGACATCATAGCCAGCACTTTCGCAACGCTGCACAGAAGCCGCCACCGTTGCTTGACCAATCAGCACCTGATACACGCTCATATCAAGCTCTGCTTTTTCAATGCCAGAGCCCATGGTTGCATTGCCTTGTGGGTCCAAATCAACCAGTAGCACGCGCTGCTTATGCCCCGCCAAACCGGCGGCTAGATTCACAGCTGTTGTGGTTTTTCCAACGCCGCCTTTTTGATTTGCAATGCAGAATATTTTGGCCATGGTTTTATTTGCCTTTACGGTGTGATTTTCGCATGGAGCGTAAAGACCAAAAGTCGCCGCTCCGCCGTACTGTTGGGTATCAATACAAAGCGGTCTGCCAAAAGACGCCAGCGCGTGATCGATACCGTCGATAGTTCCTCATCGGCTCGCTTTGCCTTCATCGCAAAAACCAGGCCGCCCGGTTTCAAAAAAGGCTCTGCCAAATCCAAAAAACGATCAAGGCTTGTAAATGCTCTGGAAATGACTGCATCGTACTTGCCTGGTTCTTGGGCCGCGACGCGCTCCACGCGATCGCTGTAAATCGATGCATTAAGAAGGCCAAGCTTGCCTTTTACGTTTTGCAAAAAAGCCGTTTTCTTCCGAACCGCCTCAATTAGGCTAATGCTCCAATCGGGCTGGGCAATTGCAATGGGTATTGCTGGCAAGCCTCCGCCAGATCCAAGGTCTGCAATGTGCACTTGTGTTGGCGGTAAAAATTCACGCATTATTGGTAAAATTGCAATTGAATCAATGATATGCAGATCAATACTGGCCTGCTCGCCCTCAACCGAAGTTAGGTTGTGCACGCGATTCCAGCGCTCAAGTTCTTGCAAGAACGCATTTAAGTCGGCTACTTGTTTCTGCGATAAGCCCAAACCAAGCTCGGCAACACCAAGCTCAAGACCTACCCCCTTCACACCGACGCCTGGGATTTGCCAATCCCCCGCTTTAAATGCACCAACAATAAAGAAATGGCCGCTGGCGTGACTCCCGATATGCGCGCAGCTTGCCCCAAGGTTTCTGGTTTTTGCGCGCCCAATTTCTGCTGAACCTCTTTTGATAGTCCCCGAACCAAGCTGTAATCCAAGAAATCCGGCAATGGATAGCCCTCATTAAACTCTTGGCGGGCAATTTCCAGGGCCTGTCGATCAATGTAGCCCGCATATTTAATCGAGATCTCAACCTGATCCTGAATTTGCTGATTTAGGTTCGGGTCTGCATCGAGCTGTGCTGTAGAGCCGTCATATGCCTCAGTTAGCGAAGTATAGGTAACCGTGGGTCGTTTCAAAATATCGGCCAAGCTGGCCTCATGGGACAACTCTTGCCCCAAAAGGATAGCCAAGGATTGTGCGGAAACATGCTTTGGGCTCACCCAGGCCTCCTTAAGCCGCATTGTTTCACGTGAAACAGCATCCCTTTTCTTACAAAAGAACGCCCAGCGCGCATCATCCACCAAACCAAAGGACCTTCCAATCTCGGTTAAGCGCAAGTCTGCATTGTCTTCTCTCAGGCTAAGCCGATACTCGGCCCGGCTTGTAAACATGCGATAAGGCTCTTGCACCCCCCGCGTAATGAGGTCGTCTACCAAAACTCCGATATAGGACTCGCTACGCTTGGGCGCCCACGGCGAGAGGCCCTTAGCGGCAAGCCCGGCGTTCATTCCAGCAAGCAGCCCTTGGGCCGCAGCCTCTTCATACCCAGTTGTGCCATTGATTTGGCCGGCAAAATAAAGCCCTTCAATGCCCTTGGTTTCTAAACTGTGCCGCAATTGCCGCGGGTCAAAAAAATCATATTCAATGGCGTAGCCAGGGCGCACGATGGTGGCATTCTCGAGGCCCCGAATGCTGCGTACTAAATCCCACTGCACATCAAAAGGCAGGCTGGTTGAGATTCCATTGGGGTAATACTCGTTTGTTGTCAGGCCCTCAGGCTCGAGAAATATCTGGTGGCTATTTTTAGAAGCAAAGCGATGGATTTTGTCTTCAATCGAAGGGCAATAGCGCGGCCCAACGCCTTCAATAACGCCGGTATACATCGGCGAACGGTCTAGACCGCCGCGAATAATGTCGTGGGTTGCCTCATTCGTGTGAGTAATCCAGCAGGGAACCTGCCTTGGGTGTTGCTCGGGCCGCCCCAGATAGGAAAAACAGGGAATAGGGTCAAGATCGCCCGGCTGCTCTAGCATCACTGAAAAATCAATGCTTCTGCCGTCAATTCGAGGGGGGGTGCCGGTTTTTAAGCGCCCCTGTGGCAAAGCAAGGTCTTTTAGCCGCGCCGACAAAGTCAAGGCTGCAGGATCACCAGCACGGCCTCCTGAATGGCTATTTAATCCAACGTGAATTTTGCCGTCCAAAAATGTGCCCGCTGTTAAAACAACGCGGCTAGCCCCAAACTCAAGGCCTGTTTGGGTACGAACCCCAACTACGGCCTTGCCCACAACAAGGAGGTCGTCTACAGCGGCCTGAAATAAGCTCAAGTTGGCTTGATTTTCGAGTCTGCGGCGTATTGCTGCCTTATATAAAATGCGGTCGCCTTGGGCGCGTGTTGCCCTAACCGCAGGGCCCTTACTGGCATTCAATATACGAAACTGAATACCCGCCTCATCGGTAGCCGCGGCCATTGCACCGCCCAGCGCGTCGATTTCTTTTACTAAATGGCCTTTACCAATGCCGCCAATCGAGGGGTTGCAGCTCATTGCGCCAAGCGTCTCTATGCTGTGGGTAAGAAGTAGGGTGTCGCAGCCCATGCGTGCAGAGGCTAGCGCCGCTTCGGTGCCAGCGTGCCCACCGCCAATCACAATTACATCGAATTTTTTAGAGTACCGCATGGTTTGCCTCGTTAAGGGCAATGATCATATCATTTTGCCTTGTTTCACGTGAAACAAGGGCATGTTAGTTTATATGAATATAATCCTAATTCATTGATTTAATTAGGAAAAATAGGCGTCCCAAGCTGTCTTTAAGATTAAAGCTGAAACGAAAATCAGGAAGGCTTTTCGCACAAAACTACTGCCATGCTTGATTGCAAGGTGGCTGCCAAAATGACTGCCGGCGATGTTTGCAATCATCATTGCAAAACCGAGGGCCCAGCTAATTTTGCCCAAACCACCCAACATAACAATGGATGCTAAGTTTGTCGATACATTAACAAGCTTCGTGGCGGCAGACGCATGCAGAAAATCAAACTGAAAAAAGCGGACAAAACCAAATAACAAGAAGCTTCCTGTGCCTGGCCCAAAAAACCCGTCGTAGAAACCCACCACCAAGCCCAAACCAACGCCCTTTAACTGCAATAAGCGGCTATGGGCTGCCGGCCGATGATCTTTGCCAAGCGACGGTTGAAAAAACGTATAAATCAGAAGAAAAAACAATAAAAAAGGAAGGGCTTTGCGCAGCGGCTCTGCAGGAAACACACTGACCGCATTGGCGCCGAAAAGCGCGCCAACAAAACCCGCAATAATCGCCGGAACAATCAATGCCCAAGGTAAACGCACGTAGCGCAAGTATTTGCGAGCTGCATTGATGGTGCCACCAATGGCAGACACTTTGTTGGTGCCGAGTAAGGTGGCCGGATGAACTTCGGGGTAAGCGGCGAAAAGGGCAGGCACTTGAATTAGGCCGCCACCGCCTGCGACTGCATCGACTAAGCCAGCAAAAAAAGAGGCCGCCAACAATAGGGGCCACAAGTACAAAGAAAATTCAATGGCTGTTTCAAGCAAGGCAACAACCTACGCGCTTACGCAATCGCGGCCGAACCACACTATCGCGCAAGAAATACTTTTAATGCGCTGCGCGCAGTTTCATCAAGCACATCTAAAGGAATGCGGGCAGAGCCCTGAACAATCATCATCGCATAAGGCTTTGCCAAGGCGGAAGCTTCAGCACACAACTGCAAGGCTTCGCCGGATGCGGGAGATTGAGCGCGCCAATAATTAATTGCCGCCTCTAATTCTTGAATGGACACAAACATATACCGCCGTCTTACTTATCGCGCTTAGCGAGCATAGTGCCTCGGCAGCGCTTGGCACCACAACGGCATTCATAATCTTTTTTCATTTGTTTTGTAACGCGACCTTCGACATCGAGCGAATAATCGTAAAACAATTCTTCTCCCGACTCTAGATCACGCTTGGCAAAAATAAATACCCGTGGCATGTCTTGATATGAACCCTCTTGCGCTTCGCAGTTGGGTTTACATGAGTGATTGATCCAGCGAGCCGCATTACCGTCACGATTAGCATCGATCACACGACCGCTCTCCAAGGAAAAGTAAAAGGTATGATTTGGCTCATCTGGATTGTGTGGATGGCGACGTTCAGCCTCCTTCCAACTAATGCGCTCACCCTCGTACTCAATCAGGGCAGTGCCTTTTTTAATGGCAGCTTTTGCAAACACGCCTTTGCCATGAATCAGGGAAGAGCGCACCACAATGGCAGCGCGATTTACCTTGGGTGGCTTCGACTTACTTTTTTTCATACATCACACATCAAGATTGCGGGCAATCATTGCATTCTTTTCAATGAAGGCGCGACGCGGATCAACCTCATCACCCATTAGGGTGGTGAACACCTGATCTGCCACAATTGCATCCTCAATTTGAACGCGCAATAAGGTACGGGTTGTGGTGTCCATGGTGGTCTCCCACAACTGCTGAGGATTCATTTCACCCAAGCCCTTATAGCGCTGACGACTAACAACACGCTCCGCCTCGGACAAAAGCCACGCAAAGGCAGCACGGAAATCTGTAACCACCTGCTCCTTCTGTGATTTTTCAGGATCGCCGCGACGCACACGTGAGCCAGGCAACACTTTACCGCTAAGGGCGCGGGCGGCGGCAGTCAAGCTTTGATAATCATCACCATGAATGAAGTCTGAACTAATAGCAGAGAGTTTTAAGTTTCCATGAATTCGGCGCGACAGGAGAAGGCGGAAACGCTCGGTCCGGTCTTCTTTTTGTACAGTCACTTCGGGAGCAAGCGCAAGCGAGCCTACACTTTCTTTTAGGGCCGCACGCAGCCGTTCCGCAGAGTCTTGTGCGGCCGCCTCGGTGTCAAGGTTAAGCGGAATTCCTGCCGCGATCGCCCGCAATGCGTCTTCATCCATAGTTCGTGACAAGCGGTCTACAACTGCCTGTATGACTTGGTAATTTCTAGCCAACTCATCCAACGCCGGTCCTTGTATTAACTCGCCACCAGGAATTTGAATAGACGCGGACTCCAAAGCAATCTTTAACAATAATTGATTTAACTCAGAGTCGTCTTTTATGTACTGCTCATTTTTTCCGAACTTCACTTTATAGAGCGGGGGTTGCGCAATATAAATATGACCGCGCTCAATCAGCTCAGGCATTTGGCGATAAAAGAAAGTCAACAATAAGGTGCGGATATGGCTACCATCCACGTCCGCGTCTGTCATAATGATGATGCGGTGATAGCGCAGCTTGTCGGCCTTGTACTCTTCGATGCCGATGCCGGTACCAAGCACGGTAATTAGAGTCACCACCTCTTGGCTGGCAAGCATTTTATCAAAACGCGCTTTTTCGACGTTCAGAATCTTTCCCTTCAAGGGAAGAATTGCTTGAAAGCGGCGATCGCGCCCCTGTTTTGCAGAGCCGCCCGCCGAATCGCCCTCGACAATAAACAATTCTGATTTTTCTGGGTTTTTTTCCTGGCAGTCGGCCAACTTACCCGGCAAACCCAAGCCATCGAGAACGCCTTTACGGCGCGTCATGTCGCGGGCCTTACGGGCAGCCTCACGGGCACGCGCCGCATCAACTATCTTGCCGCATAAGATCTTAGCGTCCGCAGGACGCTCTTGAAGATACGCGCTCAAAGCTTCGGCCACAATTTCTTCTACTGGGCCACGAACCTCACTAGAGACTAACTTATCCTTGGTTTGACTGGAAAATTTAGGCTCTGGAACTTTGACTGACAAAACGCAGGTTAAGCCTTCGCGCATATCGTCTCCCGATATTTCGACTTTGGCTTTTTTTGCAACCTCATGCTCATCAATGTATTTGTTGATAACACGCGTCATAGCGGCGCGCAGGCCGGTTAAGTGGGTTCCGCCATCGCGCTGTGGGATGTTGTTCGTAAAACACAACACCTGCTCACTAAAGCTGTCATTCCACTGCATGGACACTTCGGCGGTAATTTGCCCGCCGAGATCCGATGGGCGGCCGCCTTCAGCATAGAAAATATTAGGATGCAAAACAGTCTTAGTTTGATTGATGTATTCAACAAACCCCTTCACACCACCAGAGTACGCAAAATCTTCTTCCTGACCAGTGCGCTGATCAATTAAACGAATGTGAACACCGTTGTTCAAAAAAGAAAGCTCACGAATGCGCTTAACCAGAATTTCATAGTGGAACTCTACCTTTCCAAACACCGTTTCGTCGGCCAAGAAATGAACTTCGGTTCCTGTTTTTTCGGTAACGCCGGTAACGGATATGGGGGAAGTGCCTACGCCTTGCGCCTGTTCTAGATTGCGATTTTGAATGACGCCGCGCGCAAACTCCATGTAATGGACTTTTCCGTCGCGCCGTATGGTTAACTTTAACCACTTCGACAGTGCGTTAACACAGCTTACACCAACGCCGTGTAAGCCACCGGACACCTTATAACTGTTTTGATCAAACTTTCCGCCCGCATGCAACTCCGTCATTACGATTTCAGCCGCGCTGCGCTTTGGGTCGTGCTTGTCATCAAACTTAACACCGGTGGGAACGCCGCGGCCGTTATCGACAATAGAAATGGAGTTGTCGGTTTGGATAACCACTGTAATTTCAGTGCAATATCCAGCAAGCGCTTCATCAATGGAGTTATCAAGCACCTCAAAAACTAGATGATGAAGACCGGTTCCATCAGACGTGTCGCCAATATACATTCCAGGGCGCTTACGAACCGCCTCTAAACCTTCCAAAATTTGAATGGATGCTGCGCCGTACTGCTCTACTGCTTTTATATCTTCAGTCATATTTTTCTAATTTAAATGCGCATTGGCATTACAACGTACTTAAAATCCTCGGAAGCGGGCAAGGTAATCACAGCGCTACTGTTTGCGTCACCCAGACTAATCTGAATGCGCTCCACTTTAACGTTTGCGAGGACATCAAGTAAATAACTCACGTTGAAGCCAATTTCGACTGCGTCTCCCGTGTACTCTGTTTCAATATCCTCCTGCGCCTCTTCCTGTTCGGCGTTAGTGGATTGAATTGTTATGCGATTGGGTGACAAGGAGAAACGGACGCCTTTAAATTTATCGGTTGTCAAAATAGCGGCCCTTTGTAAGGCTGCTTGAAGAGTTTCACGCGCAACAACTAGTGTGTTTTTATGGCCTTTTGGAATCACCCGCTGATAGTCGGGAAATTTGCCCTCAACCAATTTGGAGATAAGCTCAACATCGCCAAAGTTAAATTTGATTTGATTGGCGGTCAAGCTAACCCCTAACTCGGCATCGGTGTCGTCCAATAAGTGCTGGCACTCTAAGATGGTCTTGCGGGGAACGATGATTTCTTGGTGGCCGCCACTACCAACAACTGGCTGCGCCAACTCAACCCGACTGTATGCCAATCGATGGCCGTCTGTAGCAACTGCAACAACCTCTTTACCATCAATAACCAACAACATGCCATTGAGATAGTAACGAATATCTTGTTGCGCCATTGCAAAATGCACTTGGCTAATTAATTGCTTAAATAGCTTTTGTGGCATTTTCCAGCTTGCCGTCATCTCACCCACAGATTGCATCACTGGGAACTCAGAAGCGGATAAAGTTTGAAGGGTGAAACGACTTTTTCCGCTCTGCACCACCAGTTTTGAGTCTTTTAAATTCAACGATACCGGGCCTTCGGGTAACGCCCGCAAAATATCCAATAATTTACGCGCCGCAACCGTAGTTGTCATGTCAACATCACCAACACCAAAATTAGCGCTCGTCGCTATTTGAATTTCGATATCGGTGGACACAAACGAAACGCGCTCACCTGTTTTTTTAAATAAGAGATTGGCCAATATGGGAAGTGTATGACGACGCTCAACAATGCCGCTTACGATTTGAAGTGGTTTTAATAAACTATCGCGCGATGTATTTATAAGTTGCATTGCTTTTAAACCTTTGTATATATCTAACTAATAATAGTAATAAGCCCCAATAAAACAGTGGATAACCCATTAAAGACTTACACAACAACTACTTATAACTAAAAAAACCTGTGAACAACTTCGGTATAAACGAAGGATAGATTTGGGACAACTTTTTCAATCATTCCTATTTTTGCATATCAGCGTTGTTTTCCCCAACTTATGCACATGAAATTTACCTAGTTACACACAGACTCATCCACACACTTATCCACAACCTACTTATGCCTTCAGAGTCTGCTCAATTACATGAATTTCGTGATTTAGTTGGCTATCGTAGGCTCGCTCTTCTGTGATTTTACGGACTGCATGTAAAACGGTAGTGTGATCCCGCCCACCAAACAGCTCACCAATCTCCGGAAGGCTTTTTTGAGTCAACTCTTTCGCCATAAACATGGCGATTTGGCGGGGCCGGGCAATGTTGGCTGGCCTGCGTTTAGAGTACATGTCAGCCACTTTTATATTGTAAAAGTCGGCCACGGATCTTTGGATATTTTCAACCGAAATTTGGCGATTCTGAATGGAAAGCAGGTCTTTCAGGGCGGCGCGAGCAACATCAATCGTTACATCTCGTCCATGAAAGCGAACAAAGGCCAAAATCTTTCGCAGCGCGCCCTCAAGCTCTCGCACATTAGAGCGAAGGTGCTTGGCAACAAAAAAAGCAACGTCTTCCGACATAGGTATGCCTTCAGCGGCTGCCTTTTTCATCAAAATGGCGACGCGCATTTCCAGTTCGGGCGGCTCAATGGCTACTGTGAGGCCGGAGTCAAAGCGCGAAATAAGGCGATCATCGATTCCCGCCATCTCTTTTGGATAGGTATCGCTAGTAATAATGACCTGCGCACGGTTACCCAAAAGGGCCTCAAATGCATAAAAGAACTCTTCTTGAGTGCGCGATTTGCCACTAAAAAACTGAATGTCATCAATCAGCAAAAGGTCAAGGGAGTGGTAATACCGCTTAAAACGATCAAACGCCTTCTGTTGATATGCCCTTACAACATCGGATACGTATTGTTCTGCATGGATATAACGAATGCGGGCGTTTGGATTTTCTTTTAAAAGGTGATTGCCAATTGCATGAATCAGGTGGGTTTTGCCTAGGCCAACTCCTCCATACAAAAACATGGGGTTGTATGACGTGCCTGGGTTGTGTGCCACCTGAATAGAGGCAGCCCGAGCCAGCTGGTTTGCCTTGCCCGTAACAAAGGTTTCAAAGGTCAACATCGGGTTCAGTTTGGAATGGTCCTCCAACTCAAAGGCGGACGACTCGCCCAAATCAATTTCCGGCGGGGCTTGCAAATAATCAGAGGGTGCGATGTTTGCCCCCTGAGGCTGGACTGTGGATGGCGCACCCGCTGCCGTTACTGGTGACGCCGAGCTGCCATCATCCAAGACAAAAACCAAAGTAAAGGGCTTGCCAAAATAGCCTTGGGCAAGATCCTGAAAGCGGTCAGAAAACGTTTTTTTTGTCCAATCTAACTTAAATCGGTTTGGGGCGGATATTGTAAGCAAGCACTCACTTTCATCAAGACCACTTAATTTTAGGGGTTGTATCCAGGTCTTAAATTGTTGTGGGGAAAGCTCGCGCAGCAATGTGGCTGTAGCGTAATCCCAAAAGCCCAGCGGGCTTAAGGAAGAGAGGGTGGCGATATTTTCTAGATTGCTCATTTCAGGAGGATTGATTGTAGCGATTTTCTAAAGTTATCCACAAGCCATAAGTGGGTGGAAAACCTGTGGATAAGTTGTGCCCAAATAATAAAAAACCTTATAAATCAAGCAAAAAAGGAAAAAACAAAAAATAAAATAAGGGAAAAACCCAATAAGAGCACAACTTAGGTTGACCTTTTGGACGCCACAAAGGAAAATACGTGGCTTTCCCGAGGTCAATCATGAAAAGAACATATCAACCATCCGTAACCCGCCGCAAACGTACCCATGGATTCCGCGTACGCATGAAAACGCGTGGCGGACGTACCGTTTTAAACGCACGCCGTGCCAAGGGCCGTAAACGCCTAGCAGTGTAAGTGCACTTGCTTGAATAGCGCACGCATATCCGAATTACTTAAAACAAATCCCAAAACATCAAAAGATTGGGGTTTGCATTTAGGGTCTCGCAGACAAGGCATCGATGGCGCCCTTGGAATTGCTGTTGCCAAAAAATTGGCCAAAAGAGCGGTTGATCGCAATAAACTCAAACGCTTCATACGAGAAAGTACACGCCAACCGCATAGTGCATTACTGGAAACCCACGATGTTGTCATACGACTTAAAAAACCGATTGGCCAAATGACAAGGGGACGATTGCGCGCCATGGAGTTTGGCGCACTTAAAAAGCAATTAGCGGGGCTAATTTAAGTGCAAATCATTAACCGCGCAGCGATAGCAATGATCCGAATTTACCAAATTACATTGAGCCCATTTTTTGGCTCTCAATGCAAGTTCGAGCCGAGTTGTTCTCAATACGCATGCGATTGTTTTAAAGCCCACGGCAGCGCCAAAAGTGCCGGACTAATCGTCTGGCGGCTATTGCGATGCAACCCTTGGAGTCATGGTGGCTATGACCCAGCAATTAACCCACGCAAGATAAAAGAATAAATACATGGATACGAAAAGAACCATCCTTTGGGCTGTTTTCTCAATCGCAGGACTGCTCCTTTACAACAACTGGTTGGCTTACGAAGGCAAAACACCACTGTTTGGCCCCCAAAGCATGAGCAAGCAAGAGGGCGCGCCCATTAGCGATGAAAAGAAGAGTGATGTCCCAGTATCGACGGCCACTACCAACGCCACCAACATCGCTCCAGTGCTTGCCCCAAAAGCAATACCAGCAAGCATGGCACAGCTGGCGAACAAAGAACGCTTTACTTTACAAAACGATGTACTGGCAATTGAGGTCAGTGCAGATGGCGCAAACGTAGTAAGTGCAACCTTATTAAAAGAGTTGGAAGCCGATAAGAAGCCCATGCGATTAATGCAAGTAACGCCTGGCCATCAGTATTTTGCGCGCTCCGGATTGATTGCCGCAGGTAACGCAGAGCTACCCAATCACACCAGTGAATTTAAATTGCAAACCAGCGGCAAAGATGGGTCAGGACGCCCCTTCTTAGTTGTTAACAGTGAGCGCAATGGCGTAACCCTTGAAAAAACCTTCATCTTAAATTCCGACAGTTACGTGATTGATGTGATGCACCGCGTAACCAAAAATAATGCGGCAGTAGGCCCGCTGGTTTTATATACCGAATTAGTGCGCGATGGCAGCAAGCTAGAAGAAAGCCAGTTCTACAGCACGTTTACAGGCCCGGCAGTTTATACCGACAAAGAGAAATTTAATAAGCTTGAATTTACCGACATTGAAAAAAATAAAATCACCATACCAAAACAGGTTGCTGCTGGAGATCCTGCGTGGGTGGCGATGGTTCAGCACTACTACGCGAGTGCATGGATTCCCAGCGATAAATTAAACCGCGATATTTATGCTGGAAAAATCGATACCAATGTGTATCGCGTTGGTATACAAACCCCACTCGAAAACATTACAGTTGGTAAAACAACCGTAGAAACCGCGCGTTTATTTGTAGGGCCGCAGCAAGAAAGTATGTTAGAGGCAATTGCACCCGGACTGGAATTGCTTAAGGATTATGGATACTTAACCATCCTTGCAAAGCCGATCTTTTGGACACTAGAGCGTATTTATGAGTACGTAAACAATTGGGGTTGGTCAATCGTCATATTGACTTTCTTGATTAAGCTCTTGTTCTACCCCCTATCTGCCGCAAGTTACAAGTCAATGGCACGCATGAAAGAAGTGCAGCCACGTGTGATGGCAATGCGGGAAGCCAATAAAGGCAATCCGCAAAAAATGAATCAAGAAATGATGGCCTTGTACAAAAAAGAAAAGATTAACCCGCTAGGTGGTTGTTTGCCGATGTTAATTCAGATACCTGTATTTATTTCCTTGTATTGGGTTTTGTTGTCATCGGTTGAAATTCGTAATGCACCTTGGATTCTTTGGATCCACGATTTGGCCGTACCAGACCCCTATTATATTTTGCCGGTAATCATGGCGCTATCAATGTGGGTACAAACCAAATTAAATCCAACTCCACCAGATCCAATTCAGGCAAAAGTGATGCTCTATATGCCAATCATTTTTTCCATCATGTTCTTTTTCTTCCCGGCCGGACTCGTTTTGTACTGGGTGGTGAATAACATATTGTCGATTGCGCAGCAGTGGCAGATCAACAAGATGATTATTAAACGAGCAATGTAATACTGCATTCAGTATCACTATGTTAGCAATGGGGCCTGCATCCAGAAAAATCCCCATTATTGCTATTGCTACCGCACCCGGCAAAGCCGGGGTGGGCATTATCCGCATCAGCGGCGAAGATTTGGAATGGCTTGCTTTTGCTATTACCAATACAGCATTGCAGCCCCGCAAAGCTACTTTGGTTGATCTGCGCAACCAAGATGGCAGAATAATTGATTCGTGTCTCGCAATTTACTTTTTAGCGCCCCACTCATTTACAGGCGAAGACGTTCTAGAGCTACAGTGCCACGGTGGGCCCCAACTGTTGGATTTGGTCGTGCAGCGCTGCTTGCAACTGGGCCATCAAAAGGAACTGGCCATAGCTGAGCCAGGCGAATTCTCGCTGCGTGCCTTTTTAAATGGAAAAATTGATCTAGCCCAAGCAGAGGCCATTGCTGATTTAATCGATGCGCAATCGCACGCCGCTGTTATGGGCGCGGCACGCTCCCTACAGGGCGCCTTCTCAGACGATATTCATCGTTTAGTAGGAGCCCTAACGCAACTGCGTATTTTGGTGGAGTCCACCCTTGATTTCCCAGAAGAAGAAATCGAATTTTTAGAAAATGCCCATGCGCTTCAACAATTGACGGAAATTCAAGAACATATGCAGCGATTACTTGCTGCAGCTAAACAAGGCCGAATATTGCGAGATGGTGTGCAAGTGGTATTGGTGGGCGCGCCCAATGTAGGCAAAAGCTCTTTGTTGAATTGCTTGGCTGGCGAAGAGATTGCCATTGTTACTTCCGTAGCTGGAACAACGCGAGACAGGGTAAAACAAAGCATCACCCTCGATGGCGTACCAATACACATTATTGATACGGCCGGCTTACGGCAGACGAAGGATGAGGTCGAGGCAATTGGAATCGAGCGCACTTGGTCATCGATACGTGCAGCCGATTTGCTTCTGTTTATAGAGGCACCAGATGCACCCACAACTGAGGAGACGCTTTCTGCCGAAGTCCTGGCGGCGTTGCCTTCCGGCTGCACGCTCTTGCGATTGCTTAATAAAGCAGACCTACTTGGCGCTGCAGGTAAAGTCGCAGGGCCCGAAGTAATTTACGTCTCTGCTAAAACGGGCGCTGGCATTCCAGAATTAAAAAATACTATCTTGTCCCACATTGGCTGGCGCACCGGGCAAGAAGATGTGCTCATTTCACGTCAACGCCACATCGATTGTTTAATGCATGCCGAAGCAGCATTAATCAAGGCCGGTCTCTATGCGCTTCAAGGAAATCGTGCATTGGAGCTCTTTGCGGAAGAGCTCCGCTTGGCACAAGAGCAGCTTGGCCAAATCACCGGCCGCTTATTGCCAGACGATTTGCTGGGAAAAATATTTAGCCAATTTTGCATCGGAAAATAACAGCGGCATTGCCCATTATTGTTTCGGGTGATTTCTTCTTCTGCAAGAAAAACAAGGGCTTGCGGCCCCTTAGGCGATGTAAAAGGCTTGCAGGAAAATGCTAAAATCGATCTATTCGGAATATTAAAAATGCGAGGGCTTTAAATGAATCAACCATTAACGCACGATGCTATTTCAGTTGCCGCACCAGCGTATGTAAAAAACCAAAAACTCATCCAATGGGTTGCCGAAGTTGCTACGCTAACCAAGCCGGATAACATTCATTGGTGCGATGGTTCGCAGGCCGAATATGACCGACTGTGCGACCTCATGGTGGCGGCTGGTTCATTTAAACGTTTAAATCCAGCCAAGCGTAAAAATTCATTTTTGGCAATATCCGACCCTCAAGACGTTGCCCGCGTAGAAGACCGCACTTTTATTTGCTCACAGCACAAAGATGATGCAGGCCCCACAAATAATTGGGTAGCCCCCGATGAAATGCGTGCAACATTAAAGCCTTTGTTTGCGGGCTGCATGCGCGGCAGAACCATGTATGTGGTTCCCTTTTCAATGGGGCCCATTGGCTCACCGATCGCACACATTGGGGTAGAGCTATCAGACAGTCCTTACGTGGCCATCAATATGCGCATCATGACCCGCATGGGGTACGCCGTGATTGATCAGCTCGGTAGCAGCGGGGAATTTGTGCCCTGCATTCACACGGTAGGCAAGCCCTTAGAGGCCAGCGAAAAGGATGTTGTCTGGCCCAATAACCCAATCAAATACATTGTTCATTACCCCGAGACTCGGGAAATTTGGTCTTTCGGTTCGGGTTACGGCGGCAATGCCTTGCTAGGTAAAAAATGCTTTGCCTTGCGCATTGCCTCCACCATGGGACGAGACCAGGGCTGGTTTGCAGAGCACATGCTCATTCTCGGCGTTACCTCGCCACAGGGAAAGAAATACCACATCGCAGCTGCATTCCCCTCGGCGTGTGGCAAAACCAACTTCTCCATGATGATTCCACCCAAAGGCTTTGAGGGCTGGAAAGTGACCACCATCGGTGACGACATCGCCTGGATTAAGCCGCGCAAAGACGCTGCGACCGGTAAGACACGTTTTTATGCGATCAACCCAGAGTCGGGCTACTTTGGTGTTGCGCCAGGCACCAACCGCAAAACAAACCCCAATTGCATAGACTCACTTAACCAAGACGTTATCTTTACTAACGTGGCATTAACCGATGATGGTGATGTGTGGTGGGAAGGCTTGACCGAAAAACCGCCAGCGCATTTAATTGATTGGCAAGGAAAAGACTGGATTCCAGCGGATGGAGCGGCTGGCAGAAAGGCGGCCCATCCCAATTCGCGTTTCACCATGGCGGCGACCAATAATCCAGCCGTTGATCCCAATTGGAATGACCCTGACGGCGTGCCGATTGATGCCTTCCTCTTTGGGGGTCGCCGCTCAACCACCGTGCCGTTGGTGAGCGAAGCCCGAGACTGGGAAGAGGGCGTTTATATGGCTGCCACAATGGGTTCAGAAACCACTGCCGCCATCACTGGTAAAGTCGGCGTCGTGCGCCGCGATCCATTTGCGATGCTCGCATTTGCGGGCTATAACATGAGCGATTATTTTCAGCATTGGCTCAGCCTTGGCAAAAAATTAATGGCATCGGGCGCAGAGCTGCCGAAAATTTATTGCGTTAACTGGTTCCGCAAAGACGAAGCTGGCCAGTTTGTGTGGCCCGGCTTTGGCGAAAATATGCGCGTATTAGCATGGATCCTTGAGCGCGTCGAGGGCAAAGCAAAAGGCAAAGAAACCATTTTTGGTATCTGCCCTGAATACAAAGACCTTCGTTGGGATGGCCTTGATTTTTCAGCCGAGCAATTTAATGACGTGATATCGGTAAGCAAATCGGACTGGCAAGCCGAAGTGCAGTTGCATTCCGAGTTATTTGAACAATTAAAGCACCGCTTGCCAGCCGAGCTCTTGGTAACGCGCAGCAAAATTGAGCAACGCATAGGAAGCTAATTCCTGCTCACCATATGATCGTCCCCCAGCACCATAGCATCGTGGTGATTGGGGCTGGCATCGCAGGCGCAAGCATTGCGCAAGAAATCATTTCTCGGGGTCACGCAGTATGCGTTGTCGAGTCCGAAAGCGGCTCCGCTACAGCATGCTCAAGCCATGCCTATGCCATTGCGCATCCTCATATCACTAGGGGTTCGGCAAAATTACTGCAGCTAACCCGCATTGCATTTGAGCTAGCATTGGCGCGCTGGGGCGATCAATGGGTGCACCGCGGCGCACTGCACCCTATAAAAAATGGCCTTGATTTTGATCGTGATGCCATAGCTCGGCAGCTACTGGAGCTTGGCCTAAGATCTGAAATAGCACTCCCTGTTTCCGCAGAGCAGGCAAGTCAATTGGCGGGGGTGGCTCGAGCGGGCGTTTGGTTTGCGAACGCTGGGATGCTAAGCCTAGAAAAAATAACCAAACAACTATTGCATCCTTGCACGCAATTAACGCAAGTCAATCAGATGCAGATAGACACATTGGTGCCCGAAGGCAATCACTGGCTATTGACCGATGCGTCTAAAAAAATTACCATGCGCGCAGATAAGGTGATCATCGCTGCTGGCTTGGCCTCCAAAAAAATACTAAGTAGCATCCAAATCAAGTTACCACTTAAGCCCGTACGCGGTCAGCTGAGTTTTTTTAAAATTAGGCCCAATAGCGACTGGGCGGCTCGCTTACCCAATGCCATTATCTGTGGTGACGGTTACTGCATACCGGCTAGTCGATTAGAAAATGGCGATATGCGCTGGATTGTGGGCTCAAGTTTTGATGAAAACGAAACTGATAACCAAGCTCGTTACGAAAGCGATCGCTTTAACCAAGAACAGGCTGCTGGCCTACTTAACTATGCCGAAGGCAACCAAAGCGAGCTGATGCCAGACGGACAGTTTGTTGGCATTCGCTGTGTTGCGGGGGATCGACTGCCTATCATCGGCGCACTACCGCAGCGACCCGGCATTTTTGTGGCCACTGCACTTGGGTCGCGCGGCATTTTATGGTCTGCATTGGCGTCAAAATTAATCGCAGATCAGGTTTTGGAAGGCGACTTTGCTTTGCTAACACGCTTGGGTTTTACCTCTGCCTTGGCTGCGGCACTCGCGCCCGACCGTTTTTTGGCAGGCGCTGCGGCACCCGCTTTGGGGGCTTTAGCCTCAAACTCAAATCCAATTTTGCCGTCGGCGGCAAGGGCCAAATAAGCCTTAAAGCCGCGTCCAGTGCGGTTGGATTTAAAGTTGGTTAATAAGTCCGTTTTGCCGGTAGTCAGCAACTTTTGGACTTGCTCCGTCGATATTTCTTGCTGCAATACAACCTTGCCTGTTTTGAAATCACAGGTTTTGCTCGGTCCCGTATTGCGTTCACAAACATAACGCATGCCATCTTCATAGATTGCGCCAGAACATTTTGGACAAACGCCCAAGGTAGTACGACCGGTAAAGTCGATGGCCTCTGCATCATCAGCTCCGGCGTTACCAAAATCAAACTCTAACTTAAAGCCGGCATTGGGATAGTCTTTATCGTCTTCCGGAATTTCAGTCAGCTGAATGATGGCTGCAAACGGGCGACCGATCTTGCTTCGAAATCCCTGCAACGGTCCGATGGTCTTGTCGCGCAGCAACGTTTCGACTTCATCATATTCAAATGCCCGCCCGCCCGGTGTTTTACTAATCGTAAAGCCACATTTTTCGCAGGCAAAGCGCCGGTAATTTTCTTTGACGGACCCTTTGCAATGGGGACAGAGGGTGGTGAGGGTAGCGTAGTCTCCGGGAATGGTATCGCTGTCGTATTCCTTGGCACGCTTTACGATGCGCTGTGTCATCTGCGCAATTTCTTGCATAAATGCAGCACGATTCATTTTCCCTTGCTCAATCAGCGAGAGCTTGTTTTCCCAATTACCAGTGAGATCAGGGCGCGTTAGTTCTTCCACATCTAGACCGCGCAATAAGGTCATGAGCTGGAATGCTTTAGCAGTTGGTATGAGCTCCCTTGCCTCGCGCACCATGTATTTTTCTGCTAGCAGCCCCTCGATAATGGCGGCACGGGTTGCGGGAGTGCCAAGACCCTTTTCGGCCATCGCTTCACGCATATCGTCGTCATCAACCCACTTGCCGGCACTTTCCATGGCAGAGAGTAGGGTTGCTTCACTATAGCGGGCTGGCGGCTTTGTTTTTAAAGCAACTGCCTCGATGGTATCGCTTTGCACCATTTCATTTTCTTGAACGGCAACCAGTTCATCATCTGCTTGATTGCTGCGGCCATAGACGGCCAACCAGCCTGAGTGAACTAAGACGCGCCCTTCCGTTTTAAAGTGGTGTCCCGAACATTCCGTTATGCGCGTGGTGACGCGAAACTCAGCGGCAGGAAAAAACACAGCCAAGAATCGCCGCACAACTAAATCGTAGAGTTTTTGCTCCGGCTCACTGAGGGTTTTAGGTGACTCCAGCGTTGGAATAATAGCGAAGTGGTCTGATATTTTGGAGTTATCAAAAATCCGCTTATTGGGTTTGATCCAGCCATACCCTTTTGTTTTTGCTGCGCTATCTCCGTCGCCCTTCAGTATTGCGTTGGCATGGGGGCGATATTCATTGGAATGCGCAGCCAGATTTTCAACGGTCTGCTTTACGGTTTCCAAATAGTCTTCTGGCAGGGCCCTTGAATCGGTTCTTGGGTAGGTGAGCACCTTATGGCGTTCGTACAAGGCTTGGGCAAGCCCCAAGGTATTCTTTGCCGAAAAACCAAAACGGGCGTTTGCCTCGCGCTGAAGGCTGGTTAAATCAAATAGCTGGGGCGCTAGCTGGGTTGCGGGTTTTGCCTCTTCACGAACGGCGGCCTTTTTATTACGGCATGCAGCAACAATGCTGTTGGCCGCGGCCTCACTCCACAGCCGGCTCTCACGTAAATCTGGCTCTGCAGCATCTTTCTTAAACTTAGGATCAAACCAGCGACCCTCATAAACACCAGCCGAAGCCAGAAAATCAGCCTTCACTTCCCAGTAATCTTTAGAAATAAATTTACGAATGAGCTCTTCGCGCTCGACCACAATCGATAGGGTTGGCGTTTGTACGCGCCCTACCGTCGTCAGAAAGAAGCCGCCGCTTTTACTATTGAAGGCCGTCATGGCGCGGGTGCCATTGATGCCAACCAACCAGTCAGCCTCAGAGCGGCAGCGGGCGGCATCCGCTAGGGGCTGCATGTCCGTATCCGAGCGCAGTGCGCTAAACCCTTCGCGAATAGCGTTGGGCGTCATGGATTGCAGCCAAAGGCGTTTAATGGGTTGACTTGCCTTGGCGTGTTGGGCAATCAAGCGAAAAATCAGCTCACCCTCGCGACCCGCATCACATGCGTTGACTAGTTCAGCGATGTCTTTGCGCTTGATGAGTTTTTGTAATACCTTGAGACGCGATTCGGTTTTCACAATGGGCCGCAAGTCAAAATGGGGTGGCACTACCGGCAAATTGGCAAAGGACCACTTTCCGCGCTTGACGTCATATTCCTCGGGGGCAGCAATCTCCAAAAGGTGGCCTACAGCCGAAGAAACTACATACTGGTCGTTTTCAAAGTAATCCTCGAATTTAGTAAAGCCGCCTAGGGCCTTGGCAATATCGCTGGCAACCGACGGCTTTTCTGCAATGATCAGTGTTTTAGGCATGCTGCCCGAAGTCGATTTGGATGCGGTTTTGGTAGTTGCTTTAGCCACGCGTGAACCTAAATTAAGTACAGATTATTTAAATTAAAGTAATCCATGCGACGCTGATTTGCGGCGCACTTCCTTTTTTATTATTAACCGATAAATCAAGAACTGTCCAAAATGGCAACTTTTCCCTGCATTTACAGTTGATTTACATCATTTTTATTGGGCAGGATCCGCTATAAATTAGGGCCCTGAGGCAGTTCAGCCAAAATGTCCCCCAAGGTATGAACGAGCTTGGCGCCATTTTGAATCAGGCTGTGGCAGCCTTCCGAGTAGCCTCCAAGGATCGAGCCAGGCACGGCAAAAACCTCTCGGCCCAGCTCTGCGGCTAAGCGTGCGGTGATGAGCGACCCCGATCGCTTGCTCGCCTCCACGACCACTACGCCCAGAGCAAGGGCGGCAATTAGGCGGTTACGCCTCGGGAAATGAAACGGCCGTGGGCCCACTCCAGGCGGGAATTCCGATATGAGCAGGCCGGAATGGGCCACGGCCTGTGCGAGCGCAAGGTGTTCATAGGGGTAGACGCGATCAAGCCCAGTGCCACAAATGGCGCTGGTTTTGCCGAGGGGGGATTTCAGGGCCGCGCGGTGTGCAGCCCCATCAATGCCCCGCGCCAAGCCAGAAACGATCAAAAAGCCAGCCTCTACTAGCCCTTTTGACAACTCGGATGCAATATATAGGCCTTGAAGGCTGGCGTTGCGTGATCCCACAATGGCTATGGCTGGCCGCCCAAATAAAGCAGCATCACCGTATATATATAGAGGGCTAGGCGGATCGCTTAAGTCGAGCAGGCGTTTTGGATAGTCCGGCGAGCCGGGATAAAGCAGTTGCATGGGTGGATGGTTTCGCATAAATCAATTTTTGAGCACGGGCTTTTGTTTGCCAATCAGCCTGGCCTGATTAGTCTGTAAGATAATTCTCATATGACTGTGTTAACCGTTCTCCACTACCCCGACTCCCGATTGCACAAGGTAGCAAAGCCCGTTGCTGTGGTGGATGAGCGCGTGCGCAAGATTGTTGCCGACATGGCGGAGACGATGTACGACGCCCCCGGCGTTGGTCTTGCGGCGACCCAGGTCGACATTCATGAGCGCATCATCGTGATTGACATATCAGAGGAACAAAACCAACTGATGGTCTTCATCAACCCAGAAATCGTTTGGGCAAGCGCGGAGAGAAAAGTATGGCGTGAAGGCTGCCTGTCGGTGCCGGAGTTTTACGATGACGTAGAGCGACCCGATCAAATTCTAGTGAAATCGCTGGATGTAAACGGCAAACCATTTGAAATCAAGGCGGATGGCCTGCTTTCAGTTTGCTTGCAACACGAAATGGATCACTTGCGCGGAATGGTCTTCGTTGAACGCCTCTCCTTTCTCAAGCGCAATCGCATCTCCCTCAAAATGAAAAAGCGTGCCAAAGAGTTGGTAGGCCGGCACTGAGAGAGCACCCATTATGAGGGTCATTTTTGCGGGTACCCCGGATTTTGCGGCGCATGCCTTAGAGGCCATTGAGGCCGCGGGTCATACGATTGCAATGGTATTGACCCAGCCCGATCGGCGTGCCGGCCGAGGAATGCATGTGCAAGCCAGTCCCGTCAAGGCATTTGCGCTGGGCAAGGGCATCCCGCTGCTACAACCGGCATCACTCAACACGAATAGCCTTGACGAGGCAAAAAGAGCCGATGCAATCGCTGCCTTGCACATCATCAGCCAAACGCAGTTTGATGCCATAGTAGTGGTTGCCTATGGGTTAATCATTCCGCAGGCAATGCTAGACCTGGCCGAGCAGCCTGGACGGCATGGCGCATTTAACATCCATGGCTCACTGTTGCCGCGTTGGCGTGGCGCCGCACCGATTCAGCGGGCAATTGCTGCAGGGGATGAGCGTACTGGCATCACCATCATGCAAATGGATGCGGGGTTGGATACGGGCGATATGGTGATGAGCGAAGCAATTGATATTGGAGCGGATGAGACCAGTAGCAGTTTGCACGATCGCCTTGCCGAATTAGGAGCTAGGCTGATGGTGCGCTGCCTGACGATGCTGGATGCGCAAGAAGAAACGCCGCGCACCCCCCAGAGTAAAGAGGGGATACGTTACGCCGAAAAAATACAAAAAACCGAGGCTGAAATTGATTGGTCTCAAACCGTAGCTACCATTGATCGCCTGATTCGGGCATTTAACCCCTTTCCTGGTGCCAGCTCTACTTTGGGCGGCCAAAGCCTAAAGTTTTGGCGCGCCCGTCCTTTGGTGAAAGAGTTAGCAGACCAATACCAAGGAAGCCATCGCCCCGGATCGATTGTGGGCAAAAGCAAAGATGGTTTTGTGGTGTGGTGTAAGGATGGCGCATTAGAGGTATTGGAGATACAAAAGCCAGGCGGTAGACATACATCTGCAGCGCAATGGATTCAATCAGAAAAGCCGGCGGGCGTATTGCAATTTACTAAAACGACTGCCTAGGCCGTGGACAAAAAAACAGAGTGCACAGACGAATACGCGCAATGGTCAATTTAGAATTATGGTGCGCTCGACTAGCGGCAGTTGGGGGATGGTGATGCCACCAAAAGTACCGCCCCAAAATCTGCCTTTATCGCAGGCGATCACGATTTCGGCACAAGCCATTGGCGAAGTCATATTGGGTAGGTCCTTGACCCATGTTTTAGAAGAGCTAGAGCCACAGGAGCGGCCCATCGTTCAAAGTATTACGTTTGACACCTTTCGTCGCTGGACACGTTCACATGCGCTGATAAAAGAGTTCGTGCCAAAGCCACCAAGTAAACCAGTAGAGCACGTCTTGGCAGTCGCAATTACACTTTTACTGGACCGCACTGATGTGGCCAAAAAAGGCTATGCAACCCACACCATCGTCAATGAGTCCGTAAGCGCATGCGGCCAATACGATGAAACGATCTATGCAAAAGGCTTGATAAATGCCGTGCTGCGAAAAGTCAGTGCTGCCTTGGATGCGCAGGGCACAAAACGACCAGACCATAACAGCGTCGGCGAGTCCTACTTTCCACCCTGGTGGATTGTTAATCTGAGAAAAAATTATCCGAAGGCGTGGCAATCCATTTGTTTACAACAATCGCAGCGCCCACCATTAACTCTGCGTGTCAATCGGCGCGCAATTTCCCTTGTCGATTACGCCGCAGTATTGCAGGCCGCACAGATCGAGGCTGAACCAATAGAGCAAGTTGCCAATACCCTACTCGATGCCGCCTTAGTAATCAAAGAGCCTTTACCAGTTGCGAGCATCCCAGGATTTTTTGATGGACTGGTTTCGGTTCAGGATGCAGGCGCGCAGCTTGCGGCTTCGCTCCTTCTTCCGACGGCAGGCGAGCGTGTGCTTGATATGTGTGCAGCGCCTGGCGGCAAGGCTGCCCATTTGCTCGAGTGTGCAGATATTGATCTAGTAGCGATCGACGTAGATCAAGAGCGATTAAAGCGCGTGAGTGAGACGTTTAGTCGCCTGAAGCTGAGCGCCGAGCCTGAACAAATAATCGAATGCATTGCCGCCGACGCGGCAGCGCTGGGCTGGTGGGACAACAGACCCTTTGACAAAATACTGATTGATGCGCCGTGCTCCGCTTCCGGGATTGTGAGTCGTCATCCCGACATTCCTTTTTTGCGCCGTGCAGATGACATTGCTGATTTACAAGGCCGTCAACGCACTCTATTGGAAGCCGGTTGGCGTGTATTGAAAGAAGGTGGATTGCTACTCTATATCACCTGCTCTATTTTTCCAGAAGAGGGTAAAGACCAGGCAGAATGGTTTATGGCAGGGCATCAGAATGCGTTACGATTAGATGCTCCCGGACAAATACTGCCTGGCCACCTGCACGACGGTTTTTACTATGCTCTCTTTAAAAAGAATGGGCTATGACCCAGCGCCTTAACCAACTCCTTCTATCGGCAATTGTGCTGGCGGGTCTTTTGCTGGCGCCCGCCGCAAATGCAGAGGGCATTAAGGTCAAGTTTTTTGAGCTTGAGCGCGTAGAGTCCGAATGGTTTTTAAATGCAGCCTTTCAGATTGAGCTATCTCCTGGGCTGGAGGATGCCATTCAAAAAGGAGTGGTGCTGCACTTTCAGACCGAATTTGAGTTAACCCGATCACGATGGTATTGGTTTGATGAGCGACCCGTTTTGGCGTTGCGGCAAACCCGACTCTCTTATCAGCCCTTAACGAAGCAATTCCGTATTGCCTCTGGTGGCCTCACTTTCACAGCGCAAACGATTGCAGAGGCATTGCAGGTTGTTGCTAGCATTGGCGGTTGGCGCGTCATAGATGGTCCAGGCGTTGATCCCAGCAAGCCTTATTCTGCGGCGCTGCGCATGAGCCTTGATTTGAGCAAGCTGCCCAAGCCATTTCAGGTTAACGCACTCAACAATAAAACATGGAATGTCTCTAGCGATTGGACCCGCTTTACGTTTACGCCAGATGCGCAATCTGTATTGAAGCGCCAAGAGTGAGCATCGTCAAATGAGCTTTCTTCGCTTCGATAGGGCTGCCTGGAAGCGCCGTGCCCTGCCAATAGCAACTGCTGCCACGGGCATTTTTGCGCTTGCCTTGTTAGTGCTCCTGTCCACTGCAACTTCAAACACCACCTTTTTCGATAATTACTTTATTTGGCTTTACGCCGCCAATGTAGTGGTTGGTGTTTGTTTGCTACTGGTTATCGTGATTTTGGTCGTCGTGATTACCATTCGCTGGAAAAAAGGCCGTTTTGGCACGCGCTTAATTGCCAAGCTTGCGATGATTTTTGGTCTCGTGGGCGTAGTCCCGGGACTAATTCTATATGGCGTTTCCTTGCAGTTCGTGTCACGTAGCATTGATACGTGGTTTGATGTGAAAGTGGAGTCAGCCCTAGAGGCTGGACTCGAGCTTGGGCGCGCGACATTAAGCGCTTCCTTGCAAGAGCTACAAGATGAGGGCCGCATTGTTGCTGATCAGGTGCAGCGCATTCCAAATCAAGCCAGCCCAGCAGAGCTAACCTTATTACTTTCCCGCATGCGCGATCAGTTTAGCATTCAAGAAATTACGATTTTCAATGCACGGCAAGCCGTAGTTGCTACGGCATCATCGAGCGTGGCATCGAGTATGGCAGTGGCACCAAGTGCAGAGATCATGAGCCAAGCCAATAAAGTGAATGGCGTTGGCTTTATAGAAGAGTTGCAGGGTACCCAAGACTATCGCCTGAAAGCAGTCATTCCACTCGTAAAAGAAAAGCTGGGCAGCGGCCAAGGCTTTGGGCTTAGTCTGCAGTATCAACGCGAGCTCTGGTACTTGCAGCTGATTAAACGGGTCCCGGACGAGATTACAAAAAACACGCTCGCTGTGCAGGCGGCGTATAGCGATTACCAAGAAAAATCTTTGGGTCGAACCGGTCTTCGCCAAATGTACATCGGCACCCTTACGCTCACCCTGTTCTTTGCCTTGTTTGTGGCGGTTACTTTGGCCCTGTTGCTGGGCAGGCAGTTGGCACGTCCACTGCTCATGCTGCTGCGCGGAACGCAGGCCGTTGCGCAGGGCGATCTTTCCCCTAAGCCAGAACTGGATACGGGGGATGAGCTGGGCATGTTGACACGTCAATTTAATGTCATGACGCGGCAGTTGGCCGATACTCGAACCTCACTGCAAGAATCCAAGTCGTTTCTGGAGACGGTATTAAGCAATTTAACCGCCGGGGTCTGCATTTTTGATGATGGTTTTAAGTTGGTTTCGAGCAATGCTGGTGCCGACGCTATTTTTAGGCACGACCTAACTCAGCTTGCTGGCAAAGTGCTGAGCCAAATTCCGG